>JAFNIT010000016.1 GCA_017601345.1 Candidatus Brockarchaeota archaeon
AGTCGACCATGTGAGCTTCAGCGTTACACACGGTGAAATCTTCGGTTTTCTCGGTCCTAATGGTGCCGGTAAGACAACCACCATAAATATGCTGATAACTGTTCTAAGGCCGACAGAAGGTACCGCTTCCGTTCTGGGATACGACGTTGTGAAGCAGGCTAACGAGGTTAGGAAGGTTATAGGCGTTGTTCCACAAGAGTACACTGCAGACGAGGATTTAACAGGCTACGAGAACATTATTCTATGTGCAGACCTCTATGGCATTCCACGTGAAGTCTCGAAGAAGAGGGCTGTTGAGCTGCTGGAGCTCGTTGAACTCACCAGCTTCAAAGATAAGAAGGTTGAAACCTACTCCGGGGGGATGAGGCGAAGACTCGAGCTCGCATGCGGCCTGATAAACCGACCGAGGGTTCTTTTCTTAGATGAGCCAACGCTAGGTTTAGACGTTCAAACCAGGGTTGCAACATGGAATTACATTAAGCGTTTAAAGGAGGAATATGACATGACTATTTTCATGACGACGCACTACTTGGAGGAGGCTGATACATTATGCGACCGCATAGCAATAATCGACTATGGGAAAATCGTCGTAACCGGAGATCCTGAAGAATTGAAACATAGTTTAGGCGGCGACATCATAACGATAAGCATTAAGGAGGATGTTGATGTAAGCGAAATTATACATAACGTTGAACATGTTAAAGATGTTACTAGGATGGAGGATGGTTCGTATAGGATTAAAGCAGAATTCGGAGAGATTGTAACTCCGCTGATAATCGAAGCGTTAAGAAGCAAGGGCTATACTGTAACTAGGCTTTCACTTACAGAACCTAATTTAAACGATGTCTACTTGGAATACACGGGTAGAACCATACGTGATACTGAGGGTTCTAGAGAAGAGTTTCGAATGCAAAGGATAACTTTAAGAAGGGCGAGAGCAAGATGAGCAGCGATAACATTCACCATCCGAGTCTTCTCCGTGGCCTATGGGCCTTAACGTTTAGGGAGCTTAAGAAATGGTTGAACGATCCGATAATGCTCCTAATGTTCGTGCTTCAACCATTAATCTGGATGGGGCTCTTAGGGAAATCAATGAACTTGAGGGCAATGTTTTCTCCTGAAAACATAGGCAATATCCCTATTCCAGATAAGATACCGGTACCTGGAGACTATGTAACACCAAGAATTGACGGATATGTTTACGTTAGCGGAGCTTGGCTGTCTCGTTCTATACAACAAATGTTCTCCAGTGTCGGTGAAAATGTCATTAGAAATACTTTCGGTGTTTCAGACTACTTCAGCTATATGGCTATTGGGATGATATCTATGATCGTAATGACAACCACAATGTTCAGTGGAATGTCTATAGTCTGGGATAGGCGTCTTGGGTTCTTGGATAAAGTGCTGAGTACTCCGGTACCGCGTGGAGCAATAATCTTTTCAAAGGTTCTGAATGCTACTTTAAGAGCTATGCTTCAGGCTACGATAATCCTTACTCTTGCAACAATATTCGGATTGCAGTTGAGCTCGAGCTTCACCCTGCTTAACATACTTGGGATTTACGCTGCAATATTCCTACTCAGCGTTGGGCTTTCATCAATATTCCTCGCTTTCTCTCTGAGGTCGACTAGGCTTGAGAGGCCTATGCAAATAGTAAGCCTAATCACTATGCCACTTATGTTCGCAAGCAATACTTTCTTTCCTATCTCCTTAATGCCCGAGTGGTTACAGTCAGTAGCATACGTAAATCCTTTAAGTTATTTGACGGATGCTTTAAGACAGCTAACAATTCTTTCTTTGAATACCTCGTGCCTCGTGACAGATTTCCTGTATTTGAGCATTTTCGCAATAATGTTTTCCTCGATAGGTATCATACTTTCGTGGAAATACTTGACAAGATGATAAGCTGTGAGAAAAGTTTTTTCAGAAACCTTAAATATTCTTTCGATTGATAGAAGAATAGTGCTCTCTGGGTTGAGATATGACGATGGTAAGATGCCGTTGATTAAAGATTTTAGAAGTGTGGGAATACCTATTGGCGGCTTCAGCATAAAGAAACCAATAGTTACATTAGCTTTAATAATTGCCAACACTTTAATGTATGTTGTAACGTCTTATGAAAACTTCTTTATTGAGATTAGCGACTACTGGATTAGCCTAGGCGGATTCGTTCCCTCGCTAATTGAAACCCCTTTGCAATGGTACAGAATTCTAACATCAATGTTTCTCCATGCAGACTTGTTCCACATATTCTTCAACATGTACTTCCTATACCTCTTCGGCAGGGCTGTTGAAAACGCTTTAGGAAAATCAAGGTTTCTGATACTGTACTTGGCATCGGGTATTATAGCATCAGTATTCCACACGGCGTTTAGTTTCATGGGCGGTCTTACAGCTTACGTGATTCCTGCAATAGGTGCTTCCGGGGCTATTAGTGGAGTATTAGGAGCCTACTTGATATTTTATCCGGGAACATATCTTTTAGCTGGATTCGGCTTCCCATTCCCTATGTTTTTCAGAGTAAAGGCCTCATACTACCTGATCTTCTGGTTTGCGACACAAGTATTCTACGGCTTCACTAAGACAGGAGGTAGTACTGCAGTATTTGCTCATGCTGGGGGCTTCGTAGCTGGAATTGCGCTGCTTCCCATACTTGTTGATAAGGAGAAGATCGCTCAGTTTAGGATTTTTAGATTATTCAGCATGATTCCTTATTTGATGCCTGCACGCTTGAAAACAAGAGGCTTGGGTTACGTTTCTAAAATGGTTCTCGTTACGCTTTTAATCCCACTGGTAGGTGGCGCTGTCTACGCCTTATTGATACCGCCAACTTACGAGAATACTAGATTAGCTGTCATCCAATATAATTGCAATGGGTTTCCATATGTTGATTATATTGGTGTTCAATTGCCTGATCTCGAATCTCAAATCGCCAGCATATCGCTAGACACTACGAGGATACTGTTGAACAGGTTGAAAGCTGCCAGACTGCTTTACAACGAAGAAAATTCTAACGAGGAAATATTTTTAGAAAACTGGAGTTCGCAGCTTCCAGTAAAGATAAGGATAGAATCTACGGTAAAAGTTTTAAACGTTACTACAACAATACATAGTTTCAGTGGAAGCTATGATGCAGAAGGTTTTCTAACATACGGTGAGGGAAGATTAACAACGAGGGCAATAAACATCTTCCTATATGGACAGCGCTATTTACTGGCTGAAGGAAGTCTTTTAGAATACGGTTTTAAAATAACATCCATAGCAGTAAATCCGACAACCCTTACGAAGTATACGGGGGCTTTATCTCTGCCAATTGTTTTTGGAGCTATGCTTACAGTAGTCTGTAAAGATAAAGATTTAACTTTAATAGAAGAAGTGTGAGAAGATATAAACTTAATAGTGAAATAAACTGATTGATAAAGAGAAAACCTTATAAGTCTGAATTATAAGTCTAAAAACTGAGGTAAAAATGATATCTGTCTATCCGGCTCAAGAATGGATCTTTGCTGGTCTTGCAGGCCTATTCTGCATCATCCCAATAATATGGTTTGTCATCGCAATACTGCTGTGCATCTGGGTGTATAGAGATGCCGAGTCTCGAGGCATGAATGGAGTCATGTGGCTCATTGTTGTACTACTTGCAGGGCTCATTGGACTGATAGTTTATCTTGTTGTTCGAAAAGAAAAACCTCCTGCACCTCCTCCACCTGCATAACATAGGTTTGAAAACATTTTTTTTCAAGATCCTTTTCCCATAAATGGCACTGTTGGAGGAAATAATCGGGCTGTTTAACTTCATCGGTAGCCTCGTCTGCCATCAGAGGCCTGATAGAACACTATGGATAGGGGGTAATTACTTGCCGGTCTGCGCAAGATGTACAGGCGCTTACTTGGGGCTTCTATTGGGTTATGTTTTAATCCCATTTCTAAGCAATAAGGAGGCAAGGGGTCCGCCCAATCTCTATTTGTCTCTCGTTCTCATTCTTCCTCTTTGGATAGACTCGATTGGACAGATGCTTGGATTCTGGAGCAGTACGAATGATGCTCGATTGATAACCGGTATATTATTCGGTGTCTCATTGTCTCCTCTCCTCATCTATGTGCTTTCCCTATCTTCCTTCAGTAATAGGATTCCGGTTTTGAAAAGAATAAAGCCGGAAATCGCCGTATTGGATGAGAAGAATTCTTGGTTTAACTTGAAAGCCCAAGCCCTGAGTATACTGCTCTCAGGCATACTTTTTTTAACAATACGGTTAATGGTTGGTCATGATTTCTCAATATTTTACTGGGTTGTGAGTACTCCTATAATTTTCGGAATAGTTCTTCACTTCATTGTTTTACCTATTCTTCTGTTAAGCATTCTTATAATTATGTTCATCTCCACCATGCGTGAGAAAGCTAGGAAAGTCCTGCTCTAGCGTAGATTTAAAACACTTGAGTCAGGTAGCTTTTTTAGAGTATTTTCGCCAATAAATCGACTATCTGAAATGCTTCTTCATTTCCTGATTTGCTGGTATAGATAGGAGAGCATCTATTGCTTGGTTCACCTGCTCTGTTGACTTAGTTCTGGTGTCGACTATTATCCATTCGAAAAGAATGTCTCTACCGCCCTCTAAGAATGCTTCGAGAGCCCACTCCATCCTCATCATTCTAGGGCGTAGAACGTAGTTTACTATGCGTTTAGGCAATCTTTCAACTCGCGCTCTGTGAACGCCTTTCCCATCAACCTTAGCAGGTATTTCGACAGTAACATCATCCGGTAAACCGCTTATTACTCCCTTATTAAGGACGTTAACTTGATAGACGCCTTCTTTGTTGTTTATAATGGAGTCTATAATGGGAATGACTGATTCCAAGCTTAACTGAGGAGGCAATATCGTTGTCAGTGGAGCAGGGTTATTAACGGCTGAAGCTATGGTGTCGAAATTATACTTGAGCATGTTCAAATACACTTCCCAACCCGTCTCAGAATCAGGCCCGGCGAGTGAGCCGTACCATCTCCTCTTCGTCTCAAGGTTCCAATGGTATTTCCATGTTCCTCCCCTTACAGTATCGCCAACCGGGAAAAGTCCGTAGACCTTATACATGTCTACAGCTGCAGGAGACATCTGTATGTTAAATGGATTAACCTGTTCCTCACACCAAATCTTCCAGTATTCTTCAGCATTATTCTTAATCCAATCATCTATTATAGGGTAGGCATCTTCTCCCCTGTACCTAAACCTGGTTAACCAGATAACATGGTTAAAGCCTATTGCTTCGAAATCGATATCTCGAACATCCAGTCCAATTGTGCTTGCTATCTCGATGTAACCAAGATGCCCGTGACAAAGCCCTATTACCTTAACTTTGGTCTCCCTACTTATCAACGTAGTAAGCTCGAAAACAGGGTTTGCAAGTTGCAGGAGCCAAGCTTCCGGGCTTAGATCTTCAATATCCCTGGCAACTCCAAGAGCCAGCTTAAATTGATAGTAGCCCCATATAGTGTGATAGTCCGAAACCATGTTCCACTCAACACTGTTTATGCCCCTATAATAACCGTGTTTCTCTGAAACCTTCCTCATTTCTTCATAGTAAGAGTGTCCTCCAGCCATTGCAGTGTTTATAACCACGTCCGAATCCTTTATCGCTGTTCTCCTGTCTAAAGTCTTTTCAAAGAATAGGTTTGCGTTGGTTTCAGACGCATATCTTTTTGCAAACGCGTAGATGAGGTTTAGCCTTTCTTCATCTATATCCATGAAAGTAATCGTCGAGCCTCCTAGGCTGGGGGTTAAACACAAGTCGCGGACAAGAGTTGCAGACCACGCTAGGCTTCCTGCGCCGATTACAGCTATCTTGACCATGATTTCCCTTCCCAATAGGATTATTAAAGCATATATTGCATCTTTGATTCGACAAAAAATTAAAATACTGAGTGTTTTCGCGCTCCTTCATGGAGTGTAAGAGAGAAAGGAACCTGAGAAACTGCCCGTGCACATGGCCAGATTGTCCGAGGAAAGGAATATGTTGCGAATGCCTTAGTTACCACAGAGCCCATAATGAGCTTCCGGCATGTTTCTTCTCAAAAGAGGCTGAAAAAACATACGACAGGTCTGTTGAGAATTTCTTACAGGATAAATTTCCGAATTTAAGGATAAAGTGAAGATTTACTCTTAGAGCGTGGGAGGAAGCTTAGAATTGATTAACACTCCGTTTTATTTCAGGATTAGATTCAAGATACATAAAGTCGATCAGAAAATATGGGCATACGTATAACAATTAAGCTAATCTTACTCTTATTTTGGTCCCGTCTTTTACCTTTTTTAGCAATTCGATTCCTCCAGTTATTTTCCCAATGAGATTAACTGGACTGGCTGCGACGGGAGAGTCATCAGTACTAGCAGGGGTTCGGCCGAAGAAAAGGCATAATGCTTTGCCGGGAGGCCAGTATCCTACATCTCCTTTTTCAACTTTTCTTTTTCCATTCTCAAGAGGTGTTGATATTGGTGTTGTGAAATATACTTCCTCACCCCATGTTTCAGCTTCAGACTCGAATGGTAATGCTTTGATGATTGCCAAGTAAGTTTTAGGATTAACATTATCTGTCAGAATCGCTTCTACTTTGCCAATGCCTTCAAATTCAATAATCACTTTGGTTTCAGCCATGTCTATAGACTTTAAAAAACTTTCAGTATATAACTCTTATTCATCAAACTTTCGCAAAGACTTTTTCCAGAGTGTTTGCTTTCTCGATAATGAAAGATACGAAACAGAGTAGGCTCGGAAGATCGAGTAGACACGCATTTGAACCAATCCATATATTTTAGTATCTCACCAGTGGTCTATAGGGCTCATGAACCATATCCTTCTCGGAAATAGTGCTTGAACCATAGAGACCACTCTCCCGATGTATTGAGTGGTATGGATTCTGACCATGTTTCCAGTCATTAAGTCGCTTATTGTTTCTACTCCGAAAATCATTCTTGTGAAGGAGTTTGAATCGAAAAATATTTTAACAGTAGGTTCCTCGTCAACAGGAATATTTACTTCTCCTCCACGGACACTAAGCCTGATACTTCCGTAAGGTGTTTCAAACTCCATAACGATTTTCCCTCCTGATAAAGGAGTGAGGCTAATCCTGTTTTCTAACTCGCTCTTTAACTCTTCAAAAAGCTTATGGATCAATGGTATGTGTGTCATGAACATACCGTGGGGCATTTGCCTAAACGGCTTGAAAACAGTAAGATATACGTCTTCGAGTGGAGAAGCTACTTCGCATAACTTAACGCCTTCCGATATGAAGAAATCCATTATAGCATCCACTAGGCTTATCAAGGATTTTAAACGACCCGGTTTGAAAACCAGTTCCCTTATTATTCCTGCTTCAGGCGGTCTGAAAGGGACTTTTTGCTTCTTACAGAGCGTGGTGTAAGCATAGCCCGTTACCTCCCCGTTTTCAACTGCGATGAAGACTTCTTCAGGGTCAAAATCCCCGTAGAAAAAAGTATGAATAGCACTTCTTTCAACGAGCTTCCTTCTCCAATACTCAATGCTTCTTTCAACAAGCCCCGTGTAAGGCTTGCCCCACTCAAAATAGGTTTTCAGCATCTTATCCTCATCTCCATCTTCATAATGCCTGATTATCACGCCCCCTGCTTCGCCACAGTTATCTTTGACACGTTTCATCTCATCCACTGTTCCGACGAGAGCCTTGCAGAAGAATGTGTCTTCATAACCGACTCGCTTATACATTCTGTGAGCAGCGCTCCCGTAGCTTGTGAAAAGACCACTCAACGGTATTCCTTCGTTTATGCATTGTTCTATCGCATTCATAAGTAGTGTTGTTCCTATTCCTCTTCTCCTCATCTCAGGCATTGTTGAAACATTAGCTATGCCCCCCATATCCACGTAACAATTGTCTCCAATCTTAACTCTTCTGCAGATTATTTGAACATGGCCAACTACTTTTCCCTCGCACTCCGCTACTAAAGCATTTTCAGGCCTAAAACCACTGTCTATTTTTCCATATTCTAACCAAACCTCCTTATTAATACCGTATTCACGGAAGGATTCGAAACTAGAATGTAAGAGCGATGCAATACCTTCCTCATCCCCCAACCTATACTTTCTGAAAACTATCCCCAGGTTACTCATTGTAAAATATTTTTCCTATTCGGTTAAATATTTTTCTGAAAGACTTAAAATCATGATCAAAAAAGTTTTCCGACAATGCTTAAGAAAGGTACAGAATTGGAGGGAGTTATTACAGGCGGAACCATATACCAGACAGCATATTCTATGCAGGCATCGATAGCCTCCCCATTCTTCAACAACAGGGGCTTCTCTCCAAGTCAAATAGGGCTGTTAAACTCTGTCAGCTGGGGAATTATAGGTTTTGCCTCAATGCCCTGTGGCAGACTATCCGATGCCACTACCAGGCGTCTTCCTCTAATACTCTCAAGCATCTTAGGCATGGTTGCGTGCATACTCGTATACTGGATAACCAATTTCTTTACAGTTTTCTTCTTATACGTCTTGCTTGGTTTCTCAATCGCCTTCTTCACGCCGAATACTAGTGCATTAATATTTGAGAGCGTTGAGCCTCGAAGAGCCCCCGTCTTCTTTGCAGTCTTCTACCTTGCAACATTAATAGGGGCATCTGTCGGGTCGTTCTTATCCGGTTGGCTTTCAAAAAACTTCATGTCAGAGTCTCCATTTCTTATCGCATCCCTATTCTTCCTTGCATCAATACCTGTATACTTTGTTTTCATTAGAAATGTAAAAAGGCCCGGAGACAATGAACTACGGATTCTAGCGCGTTCTTTTAATATAAAGGCTATGACCCGTATGTTGAGACGAAATAAACGTCTATGCTTTTACGGCTTCTCTCTGTTTTTCCACGAACTTGGTTTCTTTATGATAAACCCTTACGTAAGCCTTTTCGCACAGGAAGTGGTTGGTCTAGATATAGCAGGAGTTGGAATGGTTGCTGCAACGTGGAACATCGGATCAGCCTTGGGCTTTCTACCATGGGCATGGGTTACTTCTAAGAAGGGAAGCTGGAGAGTACTGCTTGCACACCTTTTAATCTCTTCACCCGCTTGGGCTGTACTCGCACTATCCAACAGTCTTTGGACAATGCTTCTCTTCATCTTCATCTTCGGGCTCGTAGGAGCTATGGATCTTCCCGCTAGAAGAACATTGACGGCAGAGCTTTGCCGTGGTGAAAACCTTGGCGAGGCAATGGGTTTTATAGAGCTGAGTAACGGCCTAAGCGGGATGCTTGGCGGAGCTATAGGAGGCTTATTCTGGGAGCTTCTTGGGCCCGCATCGATCTTCTATACTTCAAGCATTCTAACCCTTACTTCTGCACCATTCCTCTACTTGACGATTAAAAAGACGTAACTTAATATAAGGCTTTTATACCGAATCCTTTCTTTCTGTTTAAGAATGCATAATCCGCCGGTCAGGAGCCTGAGGATTTGCGTAACCGAGAAATGCAATCTAAAATGCTTCTTCTGCCACAAAGAATGGGATCCTTCAGTCGATTGTTTACTGGGGCCGAGAGAGATTAGCAGAATTGTTAAAGCTGCTAGCAGCCTAGGTATTAATAGAGTTAAGATAACTGGTGGAGAACCACTATTAAGAAGCGACATTGTTGAGATAATCAGGGGGATATCTCCGTTGGTTGAGGAGGTTTCCCTGGTTACAAACGGTGCCTTACTGGAGGACTATGCATTAGATTTGAAGAATGCGGGATTGTCAAGAGTTAATGTGAGTCTTCCAAGTCTTGTTTCATCAAAGTATAGGAGTATAACTGGGAATGGTAATATTGAAAGAGTTTTCAATGGTATAAATGTTGCAATTGAAGCAGGTCTGACTCCCTTGAAAATCAACATGGTTGTTTTAAAGGGCGTTAATGATGACGAAGTGGAGGAAATGATGGATTATGCCTGTAATATAAACGCTATTCTCCAACTAATAGAGCTTCAACCAATTCCGGGAGATGAGCAAGTTTTTGAAAAATTCCATGCAAGCTTAAAGGATTTGGAGAAATCTATAGAGTCAAGGTCCATAATGAAAACGTTAAACCAGACTGGCCAGCGTCCTGTTTACGTTATTCCGAAAAACGGTGGCAAAGTAATTGTTGAAATAGTCTCTCCAGTTAACAATCCCATTTTTTGTTCCCAATGCTCTAAGTTGAGAGTGACCTGCGACGGGAGGTTGAAACCCTGCCTATTGCGAAATGATAACCTTGTCAGTATTATTGAACAGGCTCGTTCAGAAAATGGCTTGGAATTTTTAATGAAGAAGCTTAGGGAAGCCATTGCCCTGAAAGAACCGTATTGGAAAATCCTAACCGTCTAAAAAGCTAATACATAAGTTCACCATGCTTCTTCAAAAAGCCGATGCTACTTTATTTTTGTTGCTAAAAGGTTTTAAACCATTGGTATTGAATGAAACCGTATGAAGATACTAATTACCGGTGGAGCTGGATTTATAGGGCATAATCTCGCCATCTATTTGAAGAATAATGGTTTTAACGTGGAGGTTATCGATTCATTTGAAAGGTCCACTACTTTTGCTATAAAGAGGCTTGAGGAAGCAGATGTGCCTGCAATTAGAATATCCATAATCGAAACGGAGAGCATGAGAAGATTTTTCAAAGAAGCTGATGCCGTAATACATGCAGCAGCATACGTAGACGTGGCCGAATCCATGGAGAAGCCATTAATATACCTTGAAAACAATGTTTTGGGAACAGCCTCGGTGGTCAAAGCCTCTCTGGAGACGGGCGTAGGTCTTCTGATTTACTTGAGCTCAGCTGCAGTATATGGTGACCCGATTAGGCTTCCTATAGATGAGAATCATCCTACCAATCCCATTTCTCCATACGGCTTAAGCAAGCTCATGGGTGAGGAAGTGGTGAGGTTCTTTTCGAAATACGGTCTTAAACAAATCGTCTTGAGGCTTTTCAACATATACGGCCCCGGTCAGAATGCTGCTTATGCAGGCGTTATAACAAAATTCTTTGAGAGGGTTAGAAAAGGTCTTCCGCCAATCGTATACGGTGATGGCGAGCAGACTAGAGACTTTATCCATGTGGATGATGTTGCTGAAGCAGTTAAACTAGTTTTAGAAAGTGCATGCGTAGGCGAGGTTCTCAACATAGGCTCTGGAAATCCTACTAGAATAAGAGACCTTGCTACTCTTGTCATGAGGCTTCACGGAGTAAGTGGGGAACCGATTTACACCAATGAAAGACTGGGGGACATAAAACACAGTTGTGCAGACATATCTAAAGCGAGAAAACTGTTAGGGTTTAAGCCGAGAATAAACTTAGAACACGGCTTGAAGAAAGTTCTAGAAGAAAGTTATTAACGAGTGTCTAGGAAACCGGTTCGAAAACTATCCCCAAGTTCTTAGCGTACTCATATGCTTCTTTCATCTCTTGCGAAGTCGGCCTCCTCGCTATATCAGGGTATTTCTCAGGGCTTCTTGCTACAAGATAATCTGGATGATACTGCTCCATTATATTTACTAGGACCATTGGAGTATTCTCTGCTATCCATTTTAAGACAGGCTTCGTACAGCACTCGATATGATTTGGTAAAACGAGGTGTCTAATTATCATGTCTCCATTTTCATAAGCTATCTTATGGTTTCTAGAAACCACTTTGAAATAATCATCTACTTTAGAAAGTCTCTTAGCACATTCATCACTGCCGTATTTGAAATCGGGGAGCCAAATATCTATTACTTCCGCCAGTAACTTCATAGTCTCTGTGCTACAGTACATATTGCTGTTCCAAAGCTGTGGAACATTAATGTTCAAATGTTTAAGAGACGCTAGTATAGTGTGAAGATTTGGAGTAGGATCTCCACCTACATAATTTATGTTAGCCGCACCCTCAGTCCTTAGTCTCTTGCTTATTAAAGCTAGTGTCCTAGGGTCGACTTCTGTACCGTTCTCTGGGTCAGATGATATGTCCCAATTCTGACAAAAAACACATGGTCCGAAGTTGCATCCTGCGAAGAATATTGTTCCTGAACCACCCTCTCCTATTAGAGGTGCTTCTTCTCCGAAATGATGGAACCAGGATGAGACCCTGCTCTTGTAGCCTATTCGACAGAATCCGAGACGTCCTTTCTTACGATTAACCCTGCACCTTCTTTCGCAGAATTCACAATGCTCAATCATTTTCTCTGACAGGGCTATCTTCACGTCGAGGAGGCTTGGTTCAGCGTCAGCAAGCTTAACAGGCTCACCGCCTTTGACAGATTCGTAAACCTTTTTGAATTCTGAGCTAAGCTTATTGTGGAGTCTCCAAAGCTCCTCCTCGCTCATTTCCTCGAGTTCGGAGCTAAGTACGTTCGCAGGGATGCTCCTCACTATTAGAAACTTTGCAGGCTTAAGATTTATCATAACAGCCCTGTACCAAGAGAGTCTTCTCCCTACCTCCTTATTATCCCAGACGGTTAAGACATCTCTTCTTAGAAGCCACATTACTACTATAAATTGTTTGGAAGCGTTTTTATGGTTTTTCGAGAGTTTAAATTTTTAAATAATCAAGCATCATGTTTTAAAAAGATGAAATACTCAGGAGTTCTCTTAGACGAGATGTACTCTGGTCTTAAACCCTTCTTGAAAATATTGGGATGGAATGCTCAATCCGTGGAGGACGTTGGCTTAAGAGGCGCCGAGGATATTGATATTGTTGAACACGCTTTGAAAAACAGCCTTATAATTGTTACGCAAGACCAGTTGACAGCGGACCTTGCTCGGCTTAAAGGGGTTCCCTGCATACTGATAGGGCTGGTTGAAATAGCTAAGATGGTTGATGAAAAACTTAGAAAACTAGGTGAATAGCCTATTTCCTATTGTTCCAGAGCCTCTCATCCCAGCCTGAAACCTTTAGAATAGGATAGAGTGCTTTGGGACCATGCAACCACCTGTAATACGCAGCGTAAGCTATTAGACTTCCTATGCGAACAAGACGCTGAAAATCCCCATTGGTCCAGGTCTTCACATTATGGCTCCAGCACGTGGAAAAGACTTCCCAATGAAGCTCCGTAAGATTGCTGAGGTCAGCGTGCCTCTCCCTATTCAATATGCAATCCATCTCGGAGGTGAAGAGGAGCGGTACGTAAAAGATTCTCGCGTTCTTCAACCTGTCTAAAAGCTCAAGCGTAGCAATAACATCATCCTGATTTTCACCAGGTAGGCCTGTTATTAATGTAGCTAATGGATATATCTGGTTGTCGTTCAATATCCCTAATGCTTGAACAACTATGTCAGGCCATTGCTCAGGAGGATAGGGAAGCACCTTACCCCTCATGTATCTAGCTATTAGCTTTACGCTGCCTGTTTCAATGCCTATTTCGAATGTAGCATATTTCTCATTGTTAACATATACCCATCTCGACTTTTCTACGAGCGTTGGAGCTATATCCTTAACGATATTTGGATCGCAAACAACCGGGGCAAGGGCTGCATGCGCTATCTGAATATATTCTACCCCCTCA
Organism: Candidatus Brockarchaeota archaeon; assembly: GCA_017601345.1. Taxonomy (GTDB): domain Archaea; phylum Thermoproteota; class EX4484-205; order EX4484-205; family JAAOZP01; genus JAAOZP01. Next base: position 13,507 of record JAFNIT010000016.1, read on the forward strand.
ACCTTGGCGACAGAGTTTATAAGCTCAGCCACCGCCTCCCTATTCGGAGTAAAGTCAGGATTAGTCTTATAGAGGAAGATATCATCTGTCTGCAACGTTATCATCCTCGTTCCGTTTCTGGCATTCAACTCGACTTCTTTCAGGATATGGTCTAAGGGGAATGAGTATCTCTGTCTAAGAGTTGGTGAGCAGAATTGGCATCCCCTTCCGCATCCCCTCGTAATCTCTACTACGCCGAAGAGAGAGGGTTTCTTGATGCAAGGTATGTTCTCAGGATTAGGCTTTCGACACACAACCTGACTGGGAAGTTCTTCTCCGTCCACAGCCTTCTTGAAGATTTCTAAAACATCCTCTTCAGCTTCACCCATTACTACAGTATCTATGCCTAATTGGCTTTGAACTCTTGCTTTTACGATCTGCCATGCTCCGCTTCCTCCGACTATTATCTTCGGCCTGTATTTTTTAAGAGAAGGGTTCGAAAGCATTTCTTCAAACTCTACTGCGGTCATTGGCTTCCCGCTTATTCCAATGAAGCTGGTGTACGTTCTGCTTACGAAACCTACGCCAAGCGGGTCCATTGTCGATATTCCGACTACTTTAGTATTCTTTCCCACAAATTTTTCAAGCATAGAAGGATACACTGTTACAACGTTTTCTTCTCCGAAATAATCTATGAGTATGGTTTCTACTTTCCTGAGACCATATGGCGCAAACTTAGCTGTACCGTCTTCGTTAAAAGGTGTTGGAGGATAGAGTTTTTTCCGAAGAATCTCTTTTGGAAGAAACATGGGGAAACCTCCTGAGAAGGCTATGAATGGATTTAGGTTAAAATCACTCATCTCTATTGCAGAGGCTGTTAAGACTATCTTTTTACCATCGTCATGACTATTTGCAGTGTTTTTCTTTAACAATTTCGTTTTCTTCCCGTCGGTTTCCCACATAGAATGTTCACAAGTATATATGTTTTTCTTGTTGCCTATTCGGTCAACGTGAAGAGAGTTTAAAAAAATTTAATTAAATCTAAACTAAAAGTTTTATTACCTCCAATGTTTTTCCGGAGATAACATGATCTCGGTGAGTCTAGATGGAGAATGGTTTTTCAGAGAATGTGAAAAAGAAGAGAAAGAGCCGCCTACTCTAGATTCAGGTAAGTGGTTGAAAGCAAGAGTCCCAGGAGTCGTCCATCTAGATCTTCAGAGAAATGGGGTAATTCCTGATCCCTTTTTCAGGATGAATGAGTTGGAAGTAAGCTGGGTAGAAGATAAGAATTGGTGGTATGGGAAGGAGTTTTATCTCGATGAGGAGTTTCTAAGACACGATTGTATAGAACTCAAATTTTACGGTATAGATACTTTTGCAACTATCTGGCTAAACAATAAACAAGTAGCTAAGACAAGTAACATGTTTCACGAACACGTGTTTAACGTTAAGGGTCTTCTTAAAGAGGGTAGAAATATCCTGGTGGTCAGAATAGACTCTCCTAAGAGAGTTCTTGAGGAAATGTACAATAAGGATAGTCTTAAACTATACGGTGCTTTCTACCCTCCAGTTGTCTACGGGAGGAAGGCACAATACTCTTTCGGCTGGGATTGGGGTCCCAGATTAGCAACGTCTGGAATCTGGAGGAGCGTGGTGCTTCAAGCCTATGACGTCTGTAAGATTGAGAGTTTCTATTTCTCAAGCAACCTAAGCGAAGACTTGGAGGTTGCAAAGTTGAATTTAAAACTCTCTATTGAGGCGTTTAAAAAAGAACACGTTAAGGTTAGAGCACGTATAAGCGGTTTTAGCGAGAACCAGGTAAGAGAAGAATCTAAGGATGTTTCACCCGGTTCCAATAATTTTGTTTCCGACTTCACTATCAAAAAGCCAAAGCTATGGTGGCCCAATGGATATGGTGATCAAAACCTTTACGACTTGGAAATAACCGTAGAGGGCCCTAACGGGGTTCTCGACAGCATCAGGAAGAAGGTCGGTATAAGGAAGATAGAGGTTGTTCAGGAAAAGGATGAGGAAGGCAAGACCTTCTTCTTCAAGGTTAATAATACCCCGGTGTTTTGCAAGGGTGCTAATTGGGTTCCTGCAGACTCGTTTCTTCCAAGAGTTACTAGAGAGGTTTACGAGTATCTTCTAGATATGGCGAAGCAGGCTAATATGAATATGATAAGAGTGTGGGGTGGAGGTGTTTACGAAGACGAGGCTTTCTATGAGCTTTGCGACGAGAAGGGGATAATGGTATGGCAAGACTTCATGTTTGCATGTGCCGAGTATCCTGAAGAAGAATGGTTTTTCAAACTGGTTAGAGAAGAGGCTGAGAAGATTGTGAAGAGACTCAGAAATCATCCTTGCCTTGCGATATGGTGTGGAAACAATGAGAACCATGTTTTCTTTAAATGGATGTGGTTAAAAACTAGAAACAAGTTTTATGGCGAGACTATTTATCATAAAATGCTTCCGGAGACATGTTCTAAACTGGATCCTGCAACCTTCTACTGGCCTGGTAGTCCATATGGGGGCGATGACCCCAATTCTCAGAGCGAGGGGGATAGGCATAATTGGGAGGTATGGTCGATGCTAAGAGACTACCAAGAGTACCTTAATGATAAGGGTAGGTTCATAAGTGAATTCGGCTTCCAGTCTGCGCCCTCTATGGAAACAATAAGGCGGTTTACTGCTCCAGAGGACAGGCATCCTCAAAGCAGGGTTATCGAATCCCATAATAAGCAGGTGTTTGGCCAAGAGAGACTATGGTTCTTCCTGCTTGCCCATTTCAAAATGGTTTCAAGGCTCGAAGACTTTGTGTATCTCACTCAAGTAAATCAGGGTGATGCTTTGAAAACCGGGATAGAACACTGGAGGAGGAGAAAGTTTAAGACTGGTGGAGCATTGGTGTGGCAGCTTAATGATTGCTGGCCCGTCTTAAGCTGGAGCCTTATCGATTATTATGGAAACCTTAAGGCTTCTTACTACTACGTTAAAAGAGCATTTGATCCTATAAACTTCAACCTGGTTGCTAATCAAAGCTCTATTGAAGCCTGGGTGTGTAATGACCTGCTTAAGCCAGTTAGGGGAAGAATCAGAATCGTATCGTTCAATTTGAGAAGCGAGAAGCTTTGTGAAAAAGAGGTGGAAACAATCGTAGAAGCTAACTCGTCGAAAAAATGCGCGGAGCTAACTCTGAGCGAATTAAACGTAAAAGACAGGTTCGACAGTTTTATAGTGGGCATTTTAGAGACGGATGAAGGTGAATCTAGGTGCGACGTCGTTTTCCCTGAGAGGCTGAAATATCTGAGGCTTCCAGAGCCTAGGATTAATCTATCTTTAGAAAAGATTGATGAGAAGAAGTATGTTTTGAAACTGGTTTCAAAAAACGTTGTGAAAGCATGTGGAGTAAGTATTAGGGGTATTAAGGCAAAATTTAATGATAATTTCTTCGACCTCCCACCTGGAATCGAGAAAAAGGTCTCGATAGAACTTGAAAAACCCTTGTCTAAATCTGAGTTGAAAAGGAGAATAATTATCAATTATTACTCAGGATAATTCTTCAGAAAGCTTTTAACTATCTACATCCCTTGTTAAGCATAAGTTATGAGGATTGAAATAAACTATTATGCTTGGTTTAGAGAAAAGATTGGGGGAAAAGAATTGCTTGACGTCGAAGATGGGTTGACTCTTGAGAAGGTTGTCGAGAAGCTTGTGGAGAAGCATGAGTGCCTAAGATCAGAGAGTTTTCTAGTAGCAGTCAACGGTAAGCTAGCGAATCCGTGCACAGCCTTAAAAGAAGGGGATATTATCTCATTATTCCCCCCGGCTGGAGGCGGTTGAATTGATAAAGATCACGGATGAAGATTTTTCGATAGACGATATTGCTCTGAAGCTTAGGAATGGGGAAACCGGTGCCATAGTGTTTTTCTTAGGTATTGTTAAGGCATTTAGAGAAGGCTGTTCTGTTAACGAGCTTATTGTAGAAGCGTATAGAGAGGTTGCGGAGGAGAAGCTTAAAGAAATAAGGACGAGGGCTTTAGAGAAGTTCAACGTAAATAACGTTGTCATAATACATAGGGTTGGAAGACTAAAACCGCTTGAAAACATTGTTCTAGTAGCAGTTTCTGCGAAGAGTCGTAAAGAGGCTTTTGAAGCTTGCAGCTGGGTAATTGACGAGGTTAAGGCCCAAGCCCCTATATGGAAGAAGGAAATTACTCCAAAAGGTGGGAGATGGGTTAAGGAGAGTTTTAAGATTTGAACAATAGTAAAAAGGGATTTGAGATGGTCGACGTAAGCTGGAAGAAGCCTTCTCCCAGGAGGGCTGTTGCAAAAGGGTGGATAAGGCTTAGACGTGAAACAATAGAAGCGATAAGAACTGGTAGAATTGCCAAAGGCGATGTTTTAACAGTTGCTAGGGTTTCGGCAATCCTTGCAGTCAAGAAGACGCCTGAGCTAATACCTGGCTGCCACCCGATTCCTATTACGCACGTAGCTGTCGAGTTCCAGATGGAGGAGGATAAGATTTCCACATCATGTGAAGTTGCTTCAGAGTCTAAAACCGGTGTTGAAATGGAAGCTTTAACTGGAGTGGCAATGGCATTACTGACGATATGGGATATGGTTAAGGAGGTTGAGAAAGATGAGAATGGACAGTACCCTCATACAGCTATTGGGAGCATAATCGTCGAGAAAAAGGTGAAAGAGTAATGAGCTATGTAAAACATAGAGAGGAAGCTCCTAAAAACTTGGCTTTCGCAATAGTAACTATTAGCGATTCAAGAACGCTTGAGACAGACGATTCTGGGAATACTGCTTCCAAGATCCTTATTTCAAACGGATATGACGTAATTGAGAGGGTGCTCATACCTAACGATGCTGGCAAAATAAGAAGGAAAATAGGAGGGCTCATTAAAGATAAGAGGGTTGATGTTATCATCACTATAGGCGGCACAGGCTTGAGCAGGAGAGATTTGACTGTTGAAACCGTTTCAAAAATGGTTGAGAAGAAGATTGACGGTTTTGGAGAACTATTCAGAGCTATAAGCTATAACGAGATAGGCGTTGGCGCAATGCTTTCAAGAGCATTTGGAGGAGTCGTTTCAGGCAAGATAGTACTCTGCTTACCCGGTTCTCAAAATGCCGTGGAACTGGCAATTAGAAAACTGGTTCTCCCTGAAATCCGACACATGATTAGAGAAGCGAGAAGATAGTTGATACATTTGGCTCATCGAATGTTTGTTTTCCAAAGAATAACTCTTAAATAATACTTTTCAAGGCTTAGAATTAATGTCAGAAAGTGCAATAATTATACGAGATGTTTCAAAATCATACAACGGATTTGTTGCATTAAATTCGGTGAGTTTTACCGTTAAGTCTGGTGAAGTATATGTAGTTCTAGGTCCCAACGGCGCTGGAAAGTCCACACTGTTCAACATTATAGCTGGCGTTATGAAGCCTTCTTCCGGAAGTGTTAATGTACTAGGTGGCAACCCTCTTGACCCTTCAACACGTTTAAAAATCTCCTATCTCCCGCCAACTCCACCGCTATATCCCTGGCTGACCGTCATGGAGAATATTGATTTCTACGCCTCGCTCTATGGATTTAATAAGAATACTGTACGTCAGGAGGCTGCGGGTCTTCTAGAAACTCTGGGAATAAGAAATCTTTCAAATAAGCTTACATCTAAACTCTCAACAGGTCAGAGCAAGTTAGCATCCATCGTATTGGCTTTAGTAGCTAAGTCGGAACTGCTAATCTTAGATGAGCCGACTACCGGTTTAGATCCGGGAATGCGTAAGAGCATTATCGACTTGTTACGCAAACAAGTTTCTAATAAGACTACTATTTTAATGGCTACTCACCTTATTGACGAGGCTGAAGAGCTTGCAAACCGCGTCGCAATAATGGATAGGGGCAGGATGATTGCCGAGGGTAGTGTTGAAGAGCTTAAGAAGCTCCATGCTCCGTCAGCTGTTCTCGTGATTAAGCCAAGTAAGGAACATTTAGAAAAAGCCTCCAATGTTTTAAGAGAGCGTTGGAGCAGAGCCTACAGAATCAACGATGAGGTACGTTTGCATACTGAGGATCCTGATGAAAACATGCCTAAAGCAATATTAATGCTTAGCGAGAATGGGATTAGAATTTCCAGCGTAAGTGTAGACAAGCCCACGCTGGAAGACGTTTTCCTTAAGCTAACCGGGAGGAGGCTGATGGAATGAGGCTTAGAGCAATAGCTTCATTTGTCATACGCGACTTAAAGCTAATAGTTAGAGATAAATCGCTTGTTTTCTGGCTTATAGCTTGGCCACTAATATGGATATTCATGACTGCCTACGTCTTCGTCCCTCCAGCTGCTGGCGAGGGAACAGTCGCTATTAAGCTTGGAGTTGTAAACCTAGATGATTCTCAAGTACCGTTCAACGGATCTCTTATCGTCACGATCATGGAGAGGGTAAAGTATAACGGTTCGAATCTTTTCAACATTAAACCATATTACTCTGAAGAAGAAGCCTTACAAGCATTAAGAAAAGGAGAGCTTGATGCTGTAATAGTTGTGCCAGACGGGTTTGGTTATAATGTGTCGAACATAATGAGAGAGACGAGGCTTAAAGCGTATATTGGTTCAAGAACCCCTCAATCCGCTCAAACAACTTCCTCGATAATAACTAACTTCTTTAACAGTTTTTCAAAAGAGCTTTCGCTTAAAAGAATGGAAAGCATTCTGACAATAATGGAACAATTGCCGATCCCAGAAGAGGGTAAGCAATGGTTTAACATTAGTATTAGAGGAATTATGCAACCACTGAACGTGACCTTTGAAAAAGTTTATCCAGAAGCATTTCAGAATCGTGCGAGAATACTGGGATGGTATACCATCGGCGCAATCGGAATGATGTTTCTGTATTCCGGCTTCAGTAGCGGTGCAACGCTAATAGTTTCAGAAAAGGAAAGAGGAACGCTTAAAAAGCTTTTTTCAACACCACTTACTGAAGGGGAGTTCCTTATCGGAGGCTTCTTGTCCCAACTTATGATGCTGTTAATATCGGCATTGATACTAATGCTTGTAGGCGCGTCCCCAGTTGTAGGCGCCTGCATTGCTTTCAATCCTTTTAATCTGACGCATATTCTTGCACTCATCTTCATAATCTGCGGAGCATTAATGAGCATGAGTATTGGATCATTAATCTCTTTAATATCAAAGACTTGGAGTTCTGCTTCAAACCTCGCAACTGTTTTAGGTATTCTACTCAGCTTTACGACTGGAGTATGGTTCCCTATAGAGTGGATGCCTCAACCAGTAAGATTCTTAGCTATAATCTTTCCTCCAGCTTGGAGTATTGAGGCAAGCCGGAGAATACTCGTGTTTGAAACAATTGCTGAAACACTGGTTTTAGATACTACTAAGATATTTTTCTCCACTGCTTTGCTCTTAGCTCTAGCCCTACTATCATACCGGACGAGAATTAGGAAATATTCAGAGTCCTAAAATATTAAATCTTAGTCATCAAAGCAATTGATAGAAACGGAAGTAAAATAATCTGTTGAAGCATCTTATATCTTTTAGAATTTTAAACGTGAAATAATGAATAATAGCTTAAAATGCTTAAAATGTTTAAAATGGTTTTGCCGACTTTCTTTTTTATTAGAAAAGCTTAAATCTTTATTAAAAAGTTTTAAAATTATGGTGTTAACGAATAATTTTGACCCGAGGGATAAGTTACTAATCATTCATGCAGATGACGTTGGCATGTGCCATTCTGAGAATATTGCTACTTTTCTAGGTTTTAAAGAGGGCATAGTTTCAAGCTGTAGCATAATGATGCCCTGCCCATGGGTTCTTGAAGCAGTTGAGTTTTTCAAGAACAATCCTCACTACGACTACGGTGTGCATTCAACGCTGACAAGCGAATGGAAGGTGTACAGGTGGGGGCCTCTGAGCCTCAGAAGTGAAGAGTCGACTCTAATAGATAATCAAGGATATTTTCACAGAGATGCGTTTGACGCGGCTAAGGCATCTAAAAACGATGTTGATGTTGAGCTTGAGGCTCAGGTTAGGAGAATTTTCAAATTCGGCTTAAAACCTTCACATCTAGATACGCATATGGGGGTCGTCTTGTTAAGACCTGATTTTCTGGAAGCATATCTTAGAACTGCATTAGATAATGACTTGATTCCAATGTTAACTAGGCCGATTATGGAAGCCCTTGAAAAAGCGGTAGAGAATTCAGAGATTTCAAGAGGAATTGTAGAAAGAGTATTGGAATCAGGTATTCCGATCTTGGATAATCTATTCGATTTTACGTTGGGGTCCGATTTACATGAGAGAATAGCATGGTTAGAAATATTTTGAAAAGCATAGAACCAGGTACTTTAACTCAATTAATAGTCCATCTCGGTCTTTCCGATGAAGAGATGAAGGCAATAACTCCAAGCTACATGGAGCGGTTTTTGGACTACCAATTAGTTACATCAAAAGAAGCGTTGAAAATCGTCGAGGAACTGGGCTTTACACTAATCGGCTGGAGGGACTTAAGGAGGATTTAATATGACTGAGAATCAAGCTTACAAAATACCGCGTGGAGCCTGGTATGCTGTATTCGTATTCTTCCTGTTCATGATGCTTCATAATGCTGACAAGTTCCTGATCTCGCCGCTGTTAACTTCAATAAGGGACGAGTTCCTACTTACATATACTCAGTTAGGTGCTATACAGACAGGTGCCTCAATAGTTGCTGTGTTATTCATGCCCCTCTGGGGTTATCTTTTCGACCAATATGCCCGGCCTCCCTTAGCAGCACTTGCAAGTGCCATCTGGGGCGGTACAACAGTTCTTTCCACTTTTCAACAAACTATTTTGAACTAGCTTTCACTAGAGCACTAACAGGAATCGATAATGAGGCAACGAGCGGTATTCTCTCGTTCATCGGTGATAATTTTCCTCCGGAGAAAAGATCCACCGCGCTCGGAGTCTTATAGGGACTCTTATCGGAGCTCTTATAGGCGGTTCTCTTGGTTGGCGTGGCGCATTCCTGATAACCGGGGTACCTGGCTTACTATTGGCTGTTTTAATACTTTCAACATTGAAAGATAAGACTAGAGGGTCTACGGAGCCTGAGCTGACTGCTGTAAAAGAAAAATTGAGAGACGCGTTCAGGAGAGAATCTTTGATTGAAGTGCTTAAGAGGAGGTCGATGGCTCTTCTCTTCATCCAAGGGTTTTTCGGAGTCTTCCCGTGGCAAATAATAACCTACCGGTTTTTCGCCTATATGACTGATGTTAGGGGTTTTAACGACGAGTTCCAAATTATCGTCATACTTGTTGCGCTTATAACAATGGTGATCGGTAATGTGGTTGCGGGCATTGTAAGCGACTGGGCATTTAGGAGGACGTTAAGGGGGAGAGCTATCTTTGCAGGATTATCGGTAGCCTTGGGCCTGGTCTTTTTCGATATGACGCTTTTGATTAAGAGTGGATTAGAAGTATTCGTCTTATTTGCAGCCTTAACCGGCTTCTTTATTCCTATGGCTGGTCCTGCTGTAGCAGCATCTCTGCAAGATATTTCTTTGCCTGAAGTCAGAAGCACCACTCACTCGATACAGGTTTTCGTCGAAAACGTTGGATCGGGCTTTGCGCCCCTGATAACAGGCTACTTAGCCGACACGGTGGGATTAGAATGGGGTATGGTGATGATAATAACGATAACATGGTCAATATGCGCTTTCGTTCTAACAGCCACTTTCCTAACTCTACCGAAAGACATACAGTGGAAACGTGCGAAATTAGCTGAAAGAACTAAAAAACTACTGTAGCACTATGAGGCTGTCTGTTACCGGAAAATTTAATAATAAGAGTTTTTTGAGACGGCGATTATCATGCTGATAAAAAACGCTAGAATAGTTAATCCCTGGGGGGAAACCTTTGCAGATGTTTTAATCCAAAACGGTAAGATTAAGAGAATAGGAAAATCATTAACAGCTAATGGTGTTGAGAAGGTTGAATTGGAGGGGGATATGCTTTTCCCCGGATTCATAGATATTCACATACACGGGGCAGGGGGTGCTGATATTCTTGATGAGGATGAGGAAGCAATCAACATAATATCTAAAACATGCGCTAAGCACGGAGTGACGGGCTTTCTCGCAACAACCTTCTACAAGCCTGGGCAAGAGAATAAGCATCTAGATGCTGTTTTGAAAAGAGTTTCAAAAGGCTTGGATGGAGCATGTTTCCTAGGATTTCATCTAGAGGGCCCTTTCATTTCAAGGCATAGGAAAGGAGGTATCAGCGATTCTTCAATATGCAATCCTTCTCTAAGTGTTCTTTCTAGTATAATGGATAAGTGTAAAGGTTGGCTCAGGATAATGACGATAGCGCCTGAGCTCGAGGGCTCTGAAGAAGTGATTAAACTCCTGTTGGAAAAAGGAGTTATTGTCTCCTTTGGTCACTCCTTAGCGGATTACGAGCAGACTCTCAAAGCCATAAGTATGGGTGTTAAACACGTTACTCATCTTTTTAACGCAATGCCTTCTATTCACCACAGAGCTCCAGGGCCTCCTCTAGCTATATTCGAATCTAAAGACGTGACTGTGCAAATAATATCTGACGGTGTCCATATTCACCCCTCGATGATTAGGTTTACAGTAAACATTCTGGGCGATGACAGGATTATCCTAATAACTGACGGAGTAAGGTCTACGGGATTGCCGGATGGTAAATATGTTTACGACGGCACGGACTTCGTATCCATAGGCGGGACAGCGAGATTCATAGACGGCAGGCTCATCGGAACGTCAGCAGGTATGAATGAGTTAGCTAGACGCTTCCTAGAATACACTAGACTCCCTCCAAGCTCGATAGCCAAAATAGCATCATTCAACCCAGCTAGGCTTCTTGGCATCCATGAAGGCAAGGGAAGCATAGAAGAGGGAAAGGATGCTGACCTTATTGTGGTTGGAGAAGACTTCAAAGTCCGTATGACTATCCTAAGGGGGAAAATAATAAATTGAGAGATAATAGACAAATGTTCTTCTTTTTGGTTTTTAAAGATTTTAAAAACTTTCAAAATTAAAAGCTCTAATTTGCTCTAATTTACTTTTAATTTTGAAAACAAGCTGCTTAATATTTATTTTGCTACGCGCCCTAGTACCTTTGCTAAATAGCGTGTTTTATCTACTTTATGTTTCAAAAACATTATAAGGAATTTACTAAGGCATATCTGGATTTCAGAGAAAAGCATTGCGTCGCCAGAGTTAAAAATCAAATTATAAACTGCCAGAATCTTCTGAAATAGGGCCTCATAAAAATGTAGATAATGCCTTCTTGTCTAAAAATTTCTTGAAGAAATGAAAATAAAATCTTTTAAGAATTAACGCAAGATTTAAATACTGTTTTAATCATAGCTCTCACGTAGATGGGAACAATGAGAGGTAGAACAATGGTTGTTCTATCGATGTTGCTTTCACTGATCCTAATAAGCCTAACCATAGTCTTCCAACCAGTCTATGCAGCAATAATAACTCTCGAATGGCCTAAAGAAAGCTGGCCTTCAGCAGCGATTGATGTCGACGGTGACGGAAAAACAGATTACTTTATAGAAGTATGTCCTTGGAATATTAACAGTGCTAGTGGTAGTATTAAAATGACATTCGATACAAGCACGCGTGTTTTAAAAACTGAATGCAGTCTTACAAATGTTCAGCCACTTAATTGGGTAAATGGATATCCTGAAATCTATGTGGGTAGGAAGCCTTGGGGTACAACCTATGCTAACGGCTTAGGTGTAAACTTTCCGATAAGCGTATCAACGCTCATGTCGAGTTCTCTATATGTAAGCTATGACGTAAGTGTTGACAGCTTACTCTCATCCATGAACTTTAATATTGCTGCTGACGCTTGGATCGTTAGGCCGAGTGTTGCAAATAACCCCGGTACAGCCCCCAGTTCCGGAGACGTTGAGTTAATGGTTTGGGTATTCAGACAGAACCTTGGTCCTGCAGGAAGTAAAGTTGGTGAAGTAACCGTTGGAGGGAGGGTCTGGGAAGTCTGGAGGGAAGACAGCGTTTCATGGGGTGGATGGCAATATATTGCTTTCATACCAAAAGATTGGAGCATAAGGAGCGGGACTGTCAGTTACGACATTGCCCAATTTGTAAGGCTTGCTAAGCAATACGCTACTTTCGACATATCTGGACACTATCTGCTAGGCTGGGAGATAGGAACAGAATGGGGTACTGCAAGCTCTGGGGGTGCTGCACAGTTTTCTTGGACGATATCGGGATTACAGTTTATTTTTACTCCCACACCTACTCCTACTCCTACTCCAACTCCAACCCCAACCCCAACTCCTACTCCTACTCCTACTCCAACCCCAACCCCTACTCCAACCCCAACCCCAACTCCTACTCCAACTCCAACTCCTGCTCCTGCTTGCAGCCCTGCTACGGACATAAGCATACCCTTCACTAAAGACGGCCCCGGAACATACTGCTGGAGGATAGCGTATTCCCCTGTTCTCGTAAGCGGGCAATCATACTACATAAACAGCTGGAACCTTGAGAAGCTTACAGTAAACGGCGTAGACTACACCAACAAATACGCGTTCTTCAGCGACCTACCAGAACCAATAAACGGCTACTGGTACATA
>JAFNIT010000036.1:0-5274 GCA_017601345.1 Candidatus Brockarchaeota archaeon
TTAGTATCTGCTTTTCTAATATTCTTTGATTTTATGCATTTCACGATGGGGAGAATTGGAACAGTTGACACCTACGTGGTGTTTTTTTCAATCACTTCGCATTTATTCTTTTTCAAATATCTTAAAGGATTTTTGAAAAACGAAACTGATAATCGCTTTCTAATTCTGGCTGTTTTGTTTTTTGCTCTAGGCTTCTCTACAAAATGGACTGTTCTTTACGGTTTTATCGGCAATATTCTTCTTCTTATTGCATTTAGATTTAGAAAACTCTTAAAAACCGAAACCAGGTGGACTGCAAGGATTAGAGAACTCATAAGATATCCTATACACCCGTTACTCAACTTGTTAATATTCGCTATGATAATCTACTTTCTGACTTTTATCCCATATGTATTAGATGGTTATGACCTAATCGATGTCCTCAGTCTTCAATGGGGAATGTATAGATACCATGCGACTTTAGAGGCTACGCATCCTTTTGCATCCCCATGGTGGAGCTGGCCCATTATGCAAAGACCAGTATGGTTTTATGTTTCATACTTGCCTAGTGGAATGGTTTCAACAATAGTTTGCATGGGAAACCCTGCTATCTGGTGGTCCGGAATTTTATGTTTAATATTTGTAACGACAAAGACCGTCCTTAAAAGGGATTTTACTGCGCTTTACATCATTACAATATTTCTGTTTCAATGGATTTCCTACGTGCCGATTTCAAGATGCGTTTTTCTTTATCACTTTTACCCTAATGTCCCGTTCTTAATTCTTGCTATAACCTACTTATTGGATGAGCTTTGGAGAAAAAAGGGAATTTTCGGAAAGATTACTACCATAGTGTTCCTAATTATCGTAGTGATTGTTTTCATATTATTTTATCCCGTTATATCGGGACAACCATGTCATTGGACATGGAAAGAATCTTTAAGATTGTTTAACAGTTGGATATTTTAAGTGATAATACAATGGGAGGAGTAGAAGGCCATGTTGATGTTTCAATAATTCTTCCAGCGTATAATGAGGCTACAAGAATAAAGCGGGCAGTGGAAGCGGTAATTGAAACGATTAAGGAGACCTCATCATATGAAATAATAATTGCTGAAGATGGAAGTACTGATGGGACAGACAAAATTGCCTCTGAGCTTTCAACCAAACACCCCTTTATTACACATATTCACTATGATAGGAGGCTTGGAAAAGGCTGTGCTCTTGCGCAGGCTTTCAAAAGGTCTAAAGGTGAAATCATAGTCTACATGGATGTTGATTTGGCAACGAATTTGAAACACTTAAAAGATTTAATACTGGCAATAAAAAAAGGATATGACTTTGCAACGGGTTCTAGATATCTCCCGGAAAGTAAAATCGAAAGAAATCGCTTAAGATTGATAGCATCTAAAATTTACAATTCCATTATAAGGTTCCTCTTTAAAACTGGAATCAAAGATCATCAATGTGGATTTAAAGCATTCAAAAGAGCATCGCTTTTTAAAATAATTGGCCAAGTTAGGGCTGAACACTGGTTTTGGGATACAGAAGTTCTTGTCAGGGCATCGAGAAAAGGTTTCAAGATAAAGGAGATTCCGGTTGAATGGAAGGAAAGTAAAACGACTAAAGTCAGACTTTTAAAAGATTCTATTACTATGTTCATTCAAGCATTAAGGCTTTGGTTAGAGCAGATAAGGCAATCTAGTTAACAGTATGACCTATCAAGCTTCTACAATACTTTAAACACAAGGTATCTGCTACCGTTAATAGTTTTATCATAGACCTTCTTGAACATATGCGATTCGTTAAAGAAATCAATATTTATTATGAAATTATTATCTGAGGCAAAAATATGTTCATATCGAGTTATTACAATATAGCTAACATTATACTTCTTTATGAGTGTATAGTTTCCTCTAAACATTTCTATTACATCATTTTTTACTTTTTGAATATGGGTCCAATTCAGTCCATGACTCCAAAGCCAACCCTCGTATCCTAAGACTATCTGTTTTCCTGCTAAAGTAACTATCGGATTAAGGAAATGCGTGCTTGTTAAGAAAACCGATTCTTGAGGAGTATTCTCTCTAATCCATTCTGCAAAGACTATATCTGATCTAGGCCACATCAAGTAGTTTTCTTGAAAAACCTTTAAGTGACTGAGAAAACCTGAAGCAGTACTTAATAGTAATATGGTTACAAGCCCTGCTAGCGTTAGAATTCCAATTATTCTGAAGCGGAAATAAACGTCTTTTTTTAATTTTATATATGAAAACTTCGCAATCTCAAGCACTCCGTATGCTGCTAACGTAATCGTGAAAATGTACCAGTGGATGAAAACCTTATAGTTGTCCCAATCCCAAGGCTGGAACCTCACAAAGTTACCTATTAGAAACAGCAGCAGATAGGGTAAGTAAAAGATCTTGATATTCCTATTCGAACTTAAAAAACCGATTAAAGTCAGTATCGAAATAACACCGATATTCATAAACCAGAAGTAGACTATTATTAAGATGCTTTTAAAAGTTGAAATAAAAATGCTTGAGGAGATATTCCAGTCTAGGGCCACGATTTCCTTAGTGTTTTCTTCAAGCCAACCTATTACTGGACTTATAAATCCTTCTCCAACTTGAGTCCGAATAGTGAATATTTGTGGAAGAGCTAGAACTACCGCGGGTGCGAATAAATACACGAAAAATCCTATTTTTTTAAAGAAAATTGCTAAGAAGAATAATACGAGTGATACTGCTATGAACGAGTGAGGATGGATGCTCGGTAGAAATCCATTTAAAACACCAGCAAGTAAGAGTTCCCTTTTGTTCTCCTCTTCTCGTATAGAATAGGTCATAAGTATGTAGATTACTAAAGAGATACCTATGCCCAGCATACTGGGTCTTTGAGGCATTAGCATAACGATTATTGGGTTTCCAAAGCGTATTAACTGTAGGTTAGATACACCTGAACCAGAATAATCCTCCGGCAAACTCGATACCCATTTGATGAAACTATCATGTCTTAGAGCATCTTGAACAGCATAAATCACTCCCATGTTTCCAGAGAAGAAGAATAGTAATGATGAAACTATTCCAACATATTTTCTTCCGAAAACCCTGGTTGCTAAGGATGATATTAAACATAGAAGTGAAACTTGGAAAAGTATGTTCGGAATTATTATGCTACTTCTCAAGTCAAAACCGGTTTTCATCAGTATTGATGATAAGAAATCTACCAATGGCGGATATTTCATTGGAATATTGACCATCACCGGGTACTTGGGTGGAAAATTGTTTCTGAAAACAAAGGAGTTGATTACTGCTATGTGGAAACAATAATCTCCAACTACGAAGGAGGAACCATATAGAGAACCGGCAGCTTCTCTCAGGACGCATTGGAGATTGAGAGAGGTGAACGCTATTAATCCAAAGAGGATTATGAAAACTCTTTCTACGTTGAAGACCATGCTTCTTTTTATCGCTGTCTTCCTCCTCGCCATTATAAATAGTGTTACAAAAATTATAAATAATATCCCGATTCCAATGGTAAGAAAATTAAGCTCACCCTGCAAGTATGAGAGGAAGTACATGATCATTGCCGACGTCGCATGTCCAACAATTATTGAAAGGCATATTCTCTCTTCCAAAGTAAGAATTATCCTGAGAAGCATTGAAACAGCTATGCCGAAGGAAATACTGAGAAATATGAAAACTCCCCCAAGTATGATCGCTACCATTATTAATAGTTGCATCTCTGACCTTGAGCTTTTAATAAACTTGTTGTTTGTGGGGCAATTAGGTTCTGTTTTTTAAAAAAAACTCCATGAAAAGGACCTGATGTCCTCTAGAAAAAATAACTAATATAATTCCGGCGATAGTCGATAATTGCTTTCCCCATGGCCCTTCTCCCACTACCCCCGGGAAATAGCTTAAAATCCCGCTAATCTCCACACAATCTTACTTAGAAATGCTTAAATAAGCGCTAATTCTATGTATCCCCAGACCACACCAAGACGGCGTGCCCCCAGACCTTGGTATACACCAGGTATGAGAAGGGGACTCCCGGTGTGGCTACATGACTTTGAGGACTCGAAAAGAGTCTGATGCTGTTTGAACATGTGAGGACAGTCCGCCGTCCGGAGACCGTTACTCCCAAACCGGTTGATCCTGCCGGACCCCACCGCTATCGGGGTGGGACTAAGCCATGCGAGTCATGCGGCCCGGTCAGCGGGCAGCGGCGTACGGCTCAGTAATACGTGGTCAACCTACTCGGAGCACCGGGATAACCGCTGGGAAACTGCGGCTAATACCGGATAGGCGAGGAGGCTTGGAACACCTCCTCGTCGAAAGGCTGGGTTGACGATGCTCAACCTGGCGGCTCCGAATGGGACCACGGCCGATCAGGTTGTTGGTGAGGTAACGGCTCACCAAGCCTAAGACCGGTACGGGCCCTGAGAGGGGGAGCCCGGAGATGGGGACTGAGACAAGGCCCCAGGCCCTACGGGGCGCAGCAGGCGCGAAACTTTTGCAATGCGCGCAAGCGTGACAAAGTCACCCCGAGTGCCATCCGCTGAGGGTGGCTTTTCCACAGTCTAAACAGCTGTGGGAATAAGGGGAGGGTAAGTCGGGTGTCAGCCGCCGCGGTAATACCCGCTCCCCGAGTGGTGGGGACTTTTACTGAGCTTAAAGCGCCCGTAGCCGGTCATGTGTGTCTCCAGTCAAATCCAGCAGCCTAACTGCTGGGCCGCTGGAGATACTACATGACTTGGAGGCGGGAGAGGCCACCGGTAGTCCCGGGGTAGGAGTGAAATCCACTGATCCCGGGAGGACCTGCAGTGGCGAAGGCGGGTGGCCAGAACGCGCTCGACGGTGAGGGGCGAAAGCTGGGGGAGCGAACCGGATTAGATACCCGGGTAGTCCCAGCCGTAAACGATGCGGGCTAGGTGTCGGTGTGGGTACGGCCTGCACCGGTGCCGCAGGGAAACCATTAAGCCCGCCGCTTGGGGAGTACGGTCGCAAGACTGAAACTTAAAGGAATTGGCGGGGGAGCACCACAAGGGGTGAATGCTGCGGTTTAATTGGAGTCAACGCCGGGAACCTTACCAGGGGCGACAGCTGGATGAAGGCCAGTCTGAAGGGCTTGCCAGACTAGCTGAGAGGAGGTGCATGGCCGTCGCCAGCTCGTGCCGTGAGGTGTCCTGTTAAGTCAGGTAACGAGCGAGACCTCCGCCTCCAGTTGCCACCGTTCCTCGAAAGGGGGGCGAGCACTCTGGAGGGACTGCCACCGATAAGGTGGAGGAAG
>JAFNIT010000036.1:5332-5507 GCA_017601345.1 Candidatus Brockarchaeota archaeon
AGGTGGAGGAAGGAGGAGGCAACGGCAGGTCAGTATGCCCCGAAACCCCTGGGCCACACGCGGCAGATAATGGCGAGGGCAGAGGGTTCCGACCCCGAAAGGGGAAGGTAATCCCTAATCCTCGCCGTGGTTGGGATCGAGGGCTGCAACTCGCCCTCGTGAACGTGGAATCCCT
>JAFNIT010000017.1 GCA_017601345.1 Candidatus Brockarchaeota archaeon
CTTCTTTGATACGCTTTCTTTCCTCGCTTAAAGCCTTCTTCTCCTCTTTAGTGAGGGTTTCTTTCCTTTTCTTCTCCTCTTCAACCCATTGTTTCACTTCCGAGAAGTCTATAGAATTGTTTTGGGGGTCACTATCTATACCCAGGGCAGCATAGAAGTCCTTAAGGAAGTTTTTTACGAAGACACTGTCCCTAAGTCTCTCTGGCGGTTGCTTCACGAAGGCGATTGCCATTTCCTCCTGCTCAGGGGTTAACCTAATCCTATTACCATTAACGACTATCCAAAGCCCCTTATACTCGTAGGGAGGAATGTATACACCGTTATGGATCAATTGTTTCATGCAGTTTATTCCACGTTTTAATTAAGGGAGTAAAAAAGGTTTCTTTAAAAGTCGAGAAAACCTTTTATCCAAGTGCATTTTGCCCTCGATAAATCACGTTAAAGTTTTAACTACTTCACCAATTTGCTTCCAGTCATCCATCATTAAACTTAGAACCCGCGGATTGTAAAGTGCTGTTGCAGGATGATAAGAGGGGATTATCTTTAAGTTTCCATATGACAATGTACTTACATTGCAAATCTTACCGTGAATTTGACTCATAGATGCAAACTTAAGGTTAAACTTTCTAAATAGGGTGCTGGTGGCAATATTGCCAAGCGTTACAATAAGTTTCGGTTTTATAAATTGGATTTGGATACTTAAATATGGAAAACAGGCCTCAACCTCATCTTCAAACGGCTCTCTGTTTTTTGGAGGACGACATTTCACAACATTTGTTATGTATACTCGGTTTCTCTCCAATCCCGCGGCTTTGAGGAGAGTCTCGTTAAGCATCTTGCCGGCTTGGCCTACGAATGGTCGGCCTTCTTTGTCTTCGTTCAAACCAGGCGCTTCGCCGATAAGCATTATTTTGGAATTTAAATCCCCTTCTCCGAAAACAACATTAGTCCTATTCTCCCAGAGCCTGCACTTTTTGCATTGTATTACTTCGCTTAAAGCTTTTTCAAACTCGTTCAATCTTCACAGTAATAATTTCTTAGTAAAGACTACTCCAAAAACTTTACTCGTATCGTTAATTATTGGATCCAAAAATTAAGCCTGCTCCATTCCTTTCTTCACTATTGAGACATATTCGACAAGCCTTTCTCCAAGTAGTCTGCATGCTTTTAAGACTTCTTCTTTAGGATTGCCCACGGAAACAGCACCGTAGTGTAATGTAACCCCTGGTGCGACATAGTCTGGGACACCAAATACAAGCATGCCATAGTTCAGCATTGTTAGAATTATTGAAAGACAAGCCATTTCATTACCTCCTCCTAATCCGCCTGAACTGCTGAATGCAGCGCCAACCTTACCCTTCATCCTACCCCACGCAGGCATGGCGACCTTTGTGAAAAGCATATTCATTTTGCTGGACATTGTTCCGCAATGAGTCGGGGTCCCGAAGGCAAACCCATCATACTCCAGAAGATCTTCAGCCGTAACCTCATCAACTTTCTTTAAAACTACTTTAGCACCAGCTTTCTTCGCACCCTCTACAACGGCCTTGGCCATCTCTTCAGTGTTCCCAGTATAGCTATCGTATACAACCAATATCCTGATTTCTTTCGTCACATCCTAATTTCCAGGAATAAAAACTTTAAAAGCTTTATAGTACCCGGATTTCGAGTTAAGTTTAACAATACGTGTTCTAGGTAAAAATCCGATGGAAAATGATTAGGGACCTAAGGGAACAGGCTAATATTATGAGTAGAAATGAAATTCTAAAGCGGCTTGTTGAATTCAAGCTTGAACCAAAGTTTTCGGCGGGAATATGGTATTTCTCTCCAGCAAATTCAAGGTTTCATGAAACATATGGGGAGACGCTTAACATAGACGAGAGATTAGAAATAGTTCTTAAAATGTACGATGAAAAGGCCATAGGAAGCGATTTTCGGATCGAAGCACATTATCCTAACGAGATTAACGAAGAAAATATCGATAAGTATAAGCGAGTCGAGAAAGAGACAGGGATTAAAGTGATAACAGTCATTCCAAATCTATTCTACGATAAGATTTTCGAATTCGGTTCTTTATCCAGCCCCATTAAGGAGGTTAGGGATTTCGCCATAGATAGGACTATCAAAGCTCTGAAAATGAACAAGGAGCTGGATACGCATTTCATGGTGGTCTGGCCAGGCATAGATGGTTATGAAAATCCCTTTGGAACTGACTTCTATGGGATGTGGGAGCGTTTCGAAACCGGTTTAGCGCAAGCCATGGACGAAGTCCCTGGAGTAAGAGTAGCAATAGAGCCCAAGCCCTATGAGCCTAGGGGGAATAATATTTACAGGAATACTGCAAACGGCATCTTGATGGCTCGAAATGTAGAGAAGCTTTTGAAATCCAGCGAGAATAGGAGGCTTCTTGAACAAGGTCATGCAATGGTTGCTTTAAACCCTGAGGTAGGACATGTTCTAATGGGACATGAAGAACTTGCTTATGCTTTTGCCTCAATCCTTAGAGAAGGGAGACTAGCACACACGCACTGGAACAGTCAGCCTCTTGGAAACTACGATCAGGACCTGAATGTTGGAGTATTGGCTCTAGACCAGCTCTACGCTGCATTATTCGTATTGAAAATGCACGGTTACAACGAGTATTTTGGAATAGACATAAATCCTGAAAGGATGCCTGTAGATGTTGCTTTGAAGCTTAATATGAGAGCAATAAGAGCAGCATGTAAGAGGCTTAATAATATAAGCTATGAGGATTACAGTAAGATTGTCGATGCTATGTTCAATCCAGAGAAGAATCGCGGATTAGTAGAAGAAATCCTGACGAAATCCTTTGAACAATAACTTTTTTCCTTTTTTTAAAAATCTTCGTTTCGCTTAAAAAGCCATTAGTCATTATGAAAACTTGCAAATACTTAGAAGAGATTTTTTCCATAATATTCAGTTGATTTGAGGAATTACTTAAAACAAGATTATGGTAAGATTCTCGTACTGCTGATTTCAATAATTATAACTATTTCGATCCCGCGACTTAAAATAGAACAATGCGAAGCCAGTTTAGAATCTGAAAAATCCACTTTTCTAACGCTTATAAACCAGTATAGGCAACGGAATGGCCTCCCACCTTTATCACTTTCAAACACCTTAACCACTGCCGCGCAATTACATAGTGAGGATATGGCTAGTAGAAACTATTTCTCGCATACTACTCCCGAAGGCAAGACTTTCGTGGATAGAATAAGAGAAGCAGGATATACATATGCCACATGCTTAGGTGAGAATATCGCTGCAGGCTTTAGTACTGCTCAAGAAGCTTTCGAAGCTTGGAAGAATTCTCCCGGTCACAATCAGAATATGCTCAATCCGTGTTTTAAAGCAATAGGAATAGGATTGGCATATAGTGCAAGCTCGACTTACAAGTGGTATTGGACCACAGACTTTGGAGGATACGATGACTCCGGTTCAGGTGGTGGCGGAGGCGGAGGATCCACGCCCAGTCTCAACAATCCTCCAAACAGGCCTGAGAAACCATCTGGACCTGGTTTTGGACATATTGATGAAGAGTATGCTTTTACAACCGTCTCCAAAGACCCTGATGGAGACCCTGTCATGTATATTTTTGATTGGGGAGATGGATCCACCTCGACAACAAGCTATCTTCCTTCAGGAACCCCCGTAAGCCTAAGCCATTCATGGTCTAATCCAGGAAGCTATAGCATTAAGGTTATGGCTAAAGATAAATGTGGAGCCAGCTCTTCATGGTCGTCTCTTACAGTGATACAGATAATTATCCCAAAATTAGAAGTAACTTTGACGTCAAATATACTTGGAATTGAAATTAGCGTAGACGGTGTTAAATATTCTGCTCCTAGTACTTTCCAGTGGTTTAAGAAAACAGTACATAATGTGAGTGTTTTAGAAATTGTAGAATTCACAGAAGGCGGGAGATACTTTTTCAAAGGTTGGAGCGATGGTGTTAAAAATAGAACGAGAACTATAACTGTAAAGGAAAACACTTCTATAATAGCAATATACGAAGTTCAGTATTTGTTTACATGCAGGACGCATCCAGATAACTTGACTTCAAACTGGTATCCTAATGGGACAGTACTGAATCTTTCAGTAGAACCGTTTATTCACGTAAGCTATGGTGAGAGGCTCGCTTTTAAAAAATGGTCTGATAATACTACGGACTTAACCCTAAGCATAACTGTAGACAAGCCGGGTTTAATCGAAGCCTTATGGTGTAAACAATTCCTAGTAAAATTGAATTCGCCCTACGGTATTCTGCAGGGAGGAGGATGGTATGACGAGGAGGCCGTAGTAAAAATCTGTGTGGACCCAAGCATTATAGAGTTAGAAAACGGCACTAGAAGGGTCTTTGAAGCCTGGATTGGTGAGGGAAAAGGAAGTTATTCTGGTTCAGACCCAACCCCAATAATAGTAGTTAAAAATCAGATTAACGAGACTGCATTATGGAGAACCGAGTATCTTTTAACTATCGAGACGGAATATGGTAACCCGTCAGGAGCAGGGTGGTATAACGTTTCTTCCATTGCAAAAATATTCGTGGAACCCGTGGTGTATGATTCTCCCGTTGTACGTCATGTTTTTCAAGGTTGGAGAGGAAGCTTTGAAGAGATTAGCAATAATATCACCCTTAAAGTAGACACTCCTATGGTTTTGAAAACCGTTTGGAAAACAGAATACTATCTTAACGTTAGCTCGGAATACGGAGAGGTGTGGGGACTAGGGTGGTACCTAAACTATTCCTATGCTTCATTCGGAGTTAAGCCACCACCGATCCACATAATCCCATATGTTTTTGAAGGATGGGAGGGGGATGTGCATTCTGAAAACCTTAACGCTACAACCATTATGGATGGACCCAAGCATGTTATTGCAAAGTGGCGTAGAGACTATACTTGGGTAACTTTAATCGGAATCATTTTAATTATAACAATCGCCCTTATTGCATATTGTGTTAAAAAGAATAAAAAGTAATTAGATCTCACCGGCATATCGCACCATTTATTCTCAAGTAGGGTGCTCCTTCAGACATTGCAAAGCCTTTTTCGTAAGAGGGCCTTAATTGAATAGAAGTGCCTACTGCATCTATCCTACTAATATCTTTAATACTGCAAATTATTTTCAAGTTTCTTATTGGAGTTGTTAACTCCTTGCTTTTTAAAACATATGCTATTTCCGGCTCTATTTCGATCCTTCCTTCGTCAATTTTACACTCGGCTCTTACTAAGCCTTCAGCATAAATGCCGTTCTGAGTGTCTGCGAAAATTTCCTCTTTGCTCCAATCCGAGGGGCCTATATACACGTTGCTCGCCATAGGTCTAGGTTTATGTAGTATTCCCCGAGCGTTTCCAGCATCCGAGCCTTTTTTTGCGGTTAACCTAGTATGTAAAAGCGTAATACCATTTTTTCCAAGTAGTATTTTCTCCTTAGAGCGAACACCTTCATCGTCCCAGTAAAATGAGCCATAAGCACCTTCAAGAAGAGGATTATCAATAAGCTTAATCCCATAGTTTAATCCTTTAAAGAAACGCTCTTGATAAACGTCCGCTTCTAGAAAATGCGCTATCTCATGTGCAAACCCACCCGCAGCCTCAGGATCTAGAATCACTTTAAATCTTCCCGTGAGATAGGGATATGTAAAATGAAGGGAAATCGATGGCTTAGCCCTCGTAGAATCACTTGCTCTCCTAACTAGATCCTCCACTATTTCTTCCCACTGTTGGTTTCTCAATGCTTCTAATCCGCCCATGCCCCCGATTATCTTACTGGAAAATCCTTGAGCCAAGCCCCTTGAGAAAATGTAAATCGTTAAGTCTGTCAGAGGGGTTTTCTCCCGTATTTCACTGCCTTCAGATGTAATAAGTGTAGAATCAATCTGACAATGTGATGCGATAAGCTCTGTTCTAATGGGGAAACTTGTTTTTGCCCTTATCTCTCCGTCGAGAAACTTAAGAAGGCCTAAAACTTTCTCGGCTTCGAATTCTTCAATAACAGGATGTTCAACAAAGCCTTTTTCAGAATTTACATCTACTAGTTCAATAGATTGCCTGCATAATCTCGCATTTCTTAATGCCAATAGTGCTACGCGTTCTACAGAGGACCTATCTAACTTATCAGTACTTGCCACACCATAACCATTAGAGATAACTCTACATATAACGCGAGACCACTCCTCTTGGAAGAAATCTGATGAATCTGTCCTTAATGCAAAATGGACAAATCTGTGTCTCAGAATTCTCACATCTGAGTACTTTGCAGGAATGTTTTCTAAGACCCATGAGAAATCTTCCATAAAAATTATTTTAAAAAAAGAAGGACGATAAATTTTTCGCTAGAAATTTAACACACTTATCAAGATATTTTATAACGCTTTTCTCATTGAGGGCCAGGATTCCTACAGGTGGATTTTAGACAGTCAAGAACAGGGGTATTAAATATTAAATCTATAAGAAGAATCGAGTTTAATGATGGCACCATAAAACTAGCTCGTCTCGCATATCGGCAGGAGGATACGGATGAATATTAAAAAGCACTACATTTAAGCAATAATGGTCTACTCAAGTTCATTACTATGAAGCACTGGAATTTTATAACTATCATGATCATACTACTCCTTATTGTATTGTAAACTATAGCATGCATGCTTTCAATATAACTTTAAAGAGGCAGAGAATTGCATTCTATTATAAGGCTGTATTAGATAAGATAGCTGATAAATATGATTTAAGTAAATCCTTTAAAGCATTTAAAAAGCCTTATGTAAAACTATGTCGAGTGTTTGTCTAAATACTTCCTATGCATTCTGAATGATTCTCTAAGACTTTTGCTCACCAAGTTATGAAGCTCCTGAAGCTCCCTGTAGATTTCAACATTGGAAGCCTTAGGATTAACCCTAGTGTTTTCATCCAACTGCACAAATCTATCGCATATCTCGCCAATGCTCGTCTTAGAACCCACATAGTTAAGATAGCACCATATTGCTTGAAGCGCAGCACCATATGCAGCACCCTCATCAACTTTTATACAGACTACCTCAGAATTAAAAATGTCCGCTGCTATCTGTCTCCAAGCCCTATTCTTAGACCCTCCACCAGTCAACCTTATTTCCCTAGGCTTTATTCCGAGCTCCCTCATCCTGTTTAAACCATAATTCATTCCAAGTGTAACTCCCTCCATGGCTGCTCTAGCAATATTCTGCTTATTGAAAGTCCTACTGTTCAAACCGTAGAAGACACCTGTTCCATCAGGAACATTTGGAGTCCTCTCACCTTCAAAGTAGGGGATTAGAATCAATCCGTTAGCACCCGCAGGGGCTTCTTCAACGGCCTTTGTCAAGTCCTCATGTGTCATGTTGAAGAGCTCTCTCACATATTCCGTCGCAACTGTGACATTCATTGTACATAGCAGGGGCAACCAAGCGTTAGTCGAGTCGCAGAAGGCAGCTATCTCCCCTTTAGGGTCTATGACGGGTGTCTCAGAATACGCATATATGGTTCCAGAGGTTCCGAAGCTTGCTGTAACGATACCTCTTCTAACGTTTCCTGTTCCAATCGCTCCCATCATGTTGTCACCACCCCCGGCACTAACTATGACATCATCCCTTAATCCGAATTCCTCAGCAACCTCCTTCTTAATTACTCCAGCAGGCTTGTCAGAACTCTGGAGGGGAGGAAGTTTATTCTCCAGCTCAGGATCGATTGCATCAATGACCTTCTTACACCAGACCCTCCTCCTAACATCCATTATTGCCGTACCCGAGGCATCTCCATACTCCATGACCATGTTCCCTGTTAAATAGTAATTCAAGTAGTCATGCGGAAGAAGAACGTGTTTTAACCTGGCATAATTCTTAGGTTCATTTCTCTTAAGCCATAGTATTTTTGGAGCAGTATACCCGGGTAGGAACGGGTTTCCTATTAGTTTTATAACCTTATCCATCCCACCGAGTTTCTTGGTTAAATACTCACATTCTCCAACTGTGCTAGTATCGTTCCAAAGTTTCGCTGGCCTTATCACTTTTCCCTCTTCATCCAGCGGTACAAAGCCGTGTTGCTGCCCTGAAACGCCAATAGCTTTAATACTACGAGGATCTATTCCAGATTTAGATAATAATTCTTTAACCGTCTTACGGAATGCATTTATCCAGATTTGAGGGTCCTGCTCTTTGTGTCCTGGAGGAAGGTTTTCTATTAACCCATAGTTCTCAACAGCCTTGCCGACTACAGAGCCTGTCTCGCCGTGTACAAGCAGTGTCTTCATACCTTGCGTACCCAAGTCAACTCCAATGAAATACGCGTCGTCCTTCAACTCACCCGCTTAAAAAATAATTAGCCGAGTAATATTTAAACTTAAATTGGACTAAAGCTAAGCAAGATAGGTCGTGATAGGTATCATTGAGCGCGCTAAAAAATCATCTTGACTCTAAACCAATGGTGTGGCATAATCGTATCTACTAGTCAAACTCTTTTTATAAAAACATTAGGCTTCAATTATTTGTTTCGCATTCAAGTTTAAAACAATTTCAGCAATATCGCCAGCATATTCTATTGTTCTACTTATGCTTTTCTATAATCATTCTTAAACTGGATATTTTGCATAACATTTTCAGCCATCTTCCGCCATTTCCCCGTCACATATATAGGTTGAATTAGTAACCTGCATCGTTACCGGGCAAAGAGTTATGTTAAGATGACGGATTCAAAAAATACCAAACTAACCCTGTTATGAATAAACTAACTAAATGCTTTACAAATCTATTTCTTTCTGCTTCTCTTTCGTAAAAAAATTAAGCCGATTACAACTACCACTATAGCTGCTAAGGCAATTATGAGAAGGAGATTGGGCACTACTTCTCCTCCAGCAGTTTTCGCCTTCTGAAGAAGACCATTAGCATTTTCGAGGTCGGTTTTAGCTCCATCCTTATCGCCAATAATCAGCTTATTAAGACCAGCATTAACTGTCGCCATTGCTTGAGAAGCAAGTATCCAAGCTTCACTGTCTTTACTATACTTCTTAAGCGCTTTCTCACACTCAACCTGTACTGAGGCGAGTTCTGAAATTAGGTTAATCATCTCTTCATTCGCTTGATAACCGCCCGGACCATGAACATATAAGGCTACTTTTGAAAACCTTTTCTCTCCAATAATCATTTCTCCTTCTCCCTCAGCTTTGTGCGTGATGCGCACACCATAAACGTTATGGTAACCCCATTGCCTTTCATCTCTTACCCCTGCAGAATACCAGATCTCAGATCCTGGAGCCATGTTTATGAAAGTAATACCTTCTACCCCTCTACTAAAGTCAACCCAGTAGAAAACATCGGTTGTAACAACGAAGTCGCCACTAGCTACCTCTTGTGGCAGAGTTATTTCCCTTATTTCTTTCCCAAACTTAACATATGCTTTTTCACCTTGAAAAATATCTACAGGGAAGTAGATCATCCATAATGTATTTCTTATCTCCGGTAAGTCTGCCCTGGCTTCTATAGTGTTTGAAATTAGAATGAGACCGGTCTTGGAAATGGTGTAATTTGTTTCTGTATATACTTCAATATTAGTATACTTACCATAGAATCGTGCTTCAACGTAATCACCCTTATTTTCAATAATAGGAGGGGCCAGACGTCTGGAAAACCATGTTTGTTCCCATACACTCCAAACGTAGCAACCTGCGACACTAGTATATGGTATTTGGGAAATTAATACTTGCGAAAGACCACCGTTCTTGTTTATCACAACCCTGAACTTTTCTATCCCCGCTTCAAAATAAGCTACTTCCACCTCATTCTCTTTTTCAAATATTTCAAATCCACTCTTGAATTGTGCATTTATTCTAAGGAAACTGACCTGTAATAGTAATACAATTACTACTATGCAGAAAACTAAAACAAACCTTGCTTTCAAAGCCTCGTTTTTCATATCTCTGAGAAGTTGTAAGAGTTAAACTTAAACTTTACTCATAAGTATCCGCTTAAGCCCGTTAAAAACTATTATTGGTATTACTTTAGTGAAGCATATATGTAGAAAAGACACGAGGCTCTTCCTAATAACCCAGCGTCTGGCAAGTCCATAGTATTCTCTACCATCACTCCAAAATCAATAATAGAGGGGTTCAAGTAACATTCTAACATTGTTAACATTACCATGATGTCTGTTTCATGTATCCAATACTCTTAACAGTCTTGTATTCTCAGTATTTCTAGAAACTTAAACCATCTATACTTTCCGTTTCATGTCGAGAATAAACTAGAATTTATATATTTCCTTTTTCTTTTTCCTAAGGTCGTTTAAAATGCCAATAATAGACTTCCCCTTAGAACAACTTAAGGTTTACAGGCCTCCTTTAACCAAGAGAAGCGATTTTAAAAGATTTTGGGATGAGAATTTGAAAATTTCAGACGAGCAGCCTCTACACTATGTTTTGAAGAGAATAGAATATCCTGTTAAAAAGCTGGAAGCACACTTGCTTTCTTATGAAGGTTTTATAGACAGGACTCCAATAAAATCCTGGTTTCTAAAGCCTGTTGGAGAAGGGCCCTTTCCAGCACTTCTCATAGCTCATGGCTACGGTTGGCACAGAGGTATGATCTCTGATTATCTCGGTTGGATTCTTCAGGATATAGTCGTGCTCGCAATAGATATTAGGGGGCAATTTGGAGATACACCCGATTTTGCGAAGTATCCTTCTGGAAGCATAATCGGCTATATGACTAAAGGCATACTAGATAAAGACACCTATTATTACAGGTATGTGTATATGGATTGTCTTCGCGCGCTTAAAGTCCTTTCTCAGATGGATTGCGTCGACAAGAATAGGATCGGCGTTAACGGTGCTAGCCAAGGAGGAGGCTTAGCCCTCATAGTCTCCGCGCTTGGAGAAAAAGTCTCGCTGTCATTACCAGAAATACCCTTCTTATGCCATTTCGAAAGGGCGGTTGAGGTTGCGGCTTCAGATCCCTATTTAGAAATACTCCGTTACCTTAAGATGCACCCAGATGCTGTTGAAAGAGTTTTCGAAACGCTCTCTTATTTCGACGCTATGAATTTCGCCCCAGAAATTAATTGTCCAATCCTCATGTCCGTGGGCCTTATGGATACTGTATGTCCACCCTCAACCATTTTCGCAACATTTAACCACTTGGCTTCTAAAACTAAGAAGCTGGCCATATACCCTGGAATGGGTCACGAGTGCTTAAGTGTGCATAGAGAGAAAATGATAGAATGGGTTTTGAAATATCTTTTGTAATAACAGGTTTTAAAGACTTAAAAAGTCCATTCAATGATATAAAACAATGATTTCGAAGGCACCGATATATTTGGAGAAGATTGAGAAGGAGTATGTTAATAAAGAGATACTTCGAGTAGCGATAATTGCTGAACTTGATGCGATAAACCTTTATGAACAACTTGCTCAAGCGACGGATGACGAAGACATTAAGAAGATTCTGATGGATATAGCGAGAGAGGAGAAGACTCACGTAGGGGAATTTCAAGCACTACTTTTAAAGAAAGATAGGGAACAGTCTTCCGAACTTGAAAAGGGCAGAGAAGAAGTTGAGGAAAAATTGGAAAATAAAAATTGAGTTAAAAAAGAATCTCAACTATAACTTAGAGAATAGTCGGGAAACATTTATCATTTAAAAAACTTTAATAAACCGTTAAGCAGTTAAAAACTCGGAAAGCCAAATGAAAAGTTTCACTAATTCCTAGAGCATGCATCGAGGATATAGTCTCCGTGAGGGAGGTTATGGATGCTGTGGAAGACGCCTTTAGAGCTAAGGGATTTGGAAGAGTACAGATGCCAACTAAAACAATACATCATTTTACCTAATGGGGATTTTAGAACAATGTCTTCTTATATGCCAGACCTCAAAATGTCACGCGTTAAAATCGTAAATAGTGCATCCTAATAATACTACGAAATACGGTTTACCTACTGTTATGGCTACGGTAGTTCTCACAGAGTCTAAAACCGGGAGGCCTTTAGCAATAATGGATGGTACTTATATTACTAACATGAGGACTGGAGCTACCGATGGGATAGCGGCTAAATATCATGGTCCAAGATACGCGGTTTTCAAACGCTGTAACAGATTTTTAAGTAGAATATTTGAGAAAATAATAACCCATCTAATTCTCTTGTAAGAGAAAAAAGTATGAAGTGATTATGCAGTTTTCTTACGTCTCCTTAGTAGTAGGACTATTAGTATGATTATGATTAGCACCACTACGACTGCAACTATTACTTCTGTAGGAACCTCAGGCGTGGGAGTTGGAGTAGGAGTTGGCGTGGGAGCAGGAGAGGGAGATGGAGTAGGCGTGGGAGTTGGAGTAGGAGTTGGCGTGGGAGCAGGAGAGGGAGATGGAGTAGGCGTGGGAGTTGGAGTAGGAGCTCCATGGGTTTCCGCTATTCTAGACTTAACTTCGTCTACAGAGGCTCCATTCATTATCATGTCAAGAAGGCTTAGGACTTCATTGGTTATGCTGTCTAATTTAGCAGTGCTTTCGTAAGGATATATTACTTCAAGGAACCGTAATGAATCTCCTCTAGTCATAAACCCTGGAGGGAATACTGTGAACCTGAGGGTATAGGTGTCAGAACCCCATTCACGATCATCCTGGTATCCGATCTCTATGCCAAAAGGCCAGAGGTCTCCCAGAATAGTTATTAACACACCTTTAGTATCGCTTATAGGTATTATCCAGGCTAGGCAATTCATGAAGCCTCCTAGCCAACCTCGACCGGGAGAGTATGCTTCTGGTAAGTTAACGCTTACTTTGTCTCCCATAGCATTCATATAGTAAACATCCTTTCCACCGAAATGATCTACTGTAATTGAAATGTCCACAACAATGCATTGTAGATCTAAATCCTCATCCGCGACAGCATTCATGTCTAGCATAACAGCATCTCTAAGGACGGTTGTTTTCATGTCCCATGTCATTTGAGCGTAGTCACAGTATGATTGACATTTAACATAATATTCCCCGTTTTTCTCCTCGTAATCACTTAAAACTTGCCATTGCCTCGGGTCAGCACATGGAGCCTGCCATTGCCAACCTCGACCGAATATGACTACTCCTGATTTACCTATATAGGTTCCCTCATAGTTCATATTCACGTAGTTACATTGGTCGAACACTATGTCTATGTCACCATAATTAAGGGATGGTTGAGCTACTGCGAAACTGGGTTTTAACAATGTTAACACAATGAGAAGCATTGTTAATGTTATTATGGTAAATCCTTTTTCTTTCATAGCGATAAATTTTTTACCCATATCATATATAAGTCTTTCCTTTAAAAACACTTTTCATGACTACTATTGTAATAAGAAGTATTGTATCATAGAGATGCTTCTGGCCCCATTATTCTAAAAAATACTCCATTTTTACGCATTCTCCATACATATACAGGTAGAGAAAAGCAGATTCTACGATTGACCCTGGAGGAATATGATTCAGACTGTTAAACTTTATGAATACTCTGTAAACATCATTAGTAGAGGCCCCGGCACTAATAGTCAGGTTCTCCAGCTCACCGTAATTATCGTTCAAACAACATCCTGCTTTTGAAAATAATGAAGATTGTGACTTTTCAAATAATGATCTCGCCCTCAAGTTGGCTTATGGGCTTCAAATAACATTCTACGATTCATCCTACATAGTTGCGTCAACGGAGAATGATACTAAACTGGCAATAGACGGTATGAAGCTGATGAGGTATGTTTTCATCTGCAAGGAACATGTTCATGGGAGAGGATATGTTTTTTCCTCCTTCAAAATCTCAGCAGCATATTTTAAAACAGCAGCCATATCCTCCCTTTTAAGCTGAGGATAGTTTTCCAGTATTCTTTCAACAGGTTTAGCAGCGCTAATAATTTCGGAATTTTGGCTTGGGTTTGAATTCGTTTGTTGTGAACCGGCTGATTACCTTGTGCTTATGATTCAAACGGGTATCTCGTATACAATCTTAAAGACTAGTTACAAAAATCTACTCTAACTATATCTGTGAATTGGTAAATAATAACCGTTTCTTTGATGCTTGGGGCGGCGGCAGTAGTTGGATGTTTTGGAGTCTGTTAGGCTTCTTTAACAGGTGATGTTGTTTAGCTTTACCAATTCCCAGCATGCGGTAAAAATTCGGAGCATGCTTTGACAAAACCTTGTCGATTATTAAACTTCTATGTACTTCTTTCTCAAATTGTCTTTAACCAATTCCATGCTTTTCTCCTTTAGCAGCCATTCTAAAGCTTCAGTATCTAAGGCCAGATACTTTCCAGTTTTTAATCCATATTTTATTATTTCCTTATCGTTTGTCCAAATAGGAATCTTGAGTTTCAAAGCTAAAGCAACAAACGGTAATCTTTAATGTCAAATTCGGCCGCTATTTGCTTAGCCGATTGGATAAACTTTTTATCTTTATCTGAAAACCTGATGGCTTTTATCTTCAACTTGGCCTTGGCCAAGATTAGTTCGAAAGCGGGCTTTGAAACCTTGTTTAGAAATTCTTCTTCATGCTTCTCTATCTCTTGAAAAGCGTAATGGATTGTGTGGAGTTCAAAGAGTGATGAAAAGAGTATCCTCCTAACTTTGCCATACCTTAGCAGACGAGAGGCTATTTTGTTAGCATCAACGATTAATTTCATCCTTAATCCTTTTTCTGATACCTTACTTGATCTTTGAATCCAGCTTCGTCGCATCGTCCTCCGTCAGCCTGGAATCCTCGGTAAGCTTATCCATAGTCAATATGGACAGGACATAGTTAACAGCCTCTTCCTTGACAATCTTCTCCAAAAGTAACCTTAGGAATGGGTCGGATTCGATTAAAGCAAGTATTTCTTGTCCTTTGCTGAAAACGTCCTCGCCTATCTTTATTGCTTCCTCGGACTCTTCTCGCTCTATGAAGATCGGCTCGTAGTCGGCTCTAGCCCTACATGATGCTAGTTTCCCTATTTCCTTGGCTAGTTCTCTCGGGAAGGTCTTCGTTTCAACCAGATTTTAAGCGAAGAGTTGTAATAGTCCCCCGTGGATTTTTGGCAGCCGCGTCACGCCCCTGGCTATGAGTAGGGCTCTCATGATTAGTTCGACGCATCTGTAGGTATCTCCAAGGGCGGAATCATAGTCTCCGCCGTTAAAGGCTTCTCTAGCCCTTTTTAGCTTCCTCTTGGATTTCACCAGGAGCGCTTTAGCTTCTTCTGTAGAGGACAATTCTATCATCTTTCATGTTTCTTGGGAACGAGAAGCCTTTTTCCTCCATCTTCTTCCATTCTTCCACGTTTTCCACGACGTTTTCGACTATGATTCCCTTTTCAGCAAGCTCCAAGATATCTCCGAGTTTATCGAACATCGCATCCAAAGCCTTCCTTGGCTTCCCACTAACTATTATTAGGGGGTCTATGTCGCTACCTTCGGCATCTGTGCCACGAGCCACGGAGCCGAAGAGGCTAATTTCAAGAACTTCATCCTTTAACACGTCAACTACTTTCTCGGTCCATCGCTTAGCTATCTCAAGCTTGTCGGCCGAGAAAGCTGAGCTTCTATCTCAGCTATGATAGAGGCTCATAAATTTAGGGCTTGTGAACACCCTACCCTGAAGGCTTCGGCTCTCATCTCCACCATGGATGATAGGTTTCCCGCCGACAGAGGTCTGTAAGCCTTTTCCCTCAAATTCTCTGCCTAAACCCTAGGCTTTGCTGATGCTTCAGAAACAGGTTGAACAAGGTCGGCTACTCGACGGAAGCCGTAGTTTGTGGAGGGCAGTAGGGTAAGCGTTCTGCCTAGACATCTCTTCAAACCTTAGTAGCGCGCTCTGAGGTCAATATTCTATGGCATATGTTTTCTCAAGCATTCTAGTCGGAGGGTTGACTTTAAAACCTAGAAGCTCCAGGGTCGTGTATCCTATTTAAGCCTAGCTCTCCAACGCATTTTTGTTTCTAAGATCTTTTAACTTGGTTTTAAACTCCCCCAGATTCTTTCTAGCGCGCTGCCACTATGCCTATAGCTTGGAAACCTTAAAAACGAGGATTGGATTCGTGGCATAGAATATGTCTAAGCAGGATTACCTTAGGCTTAACGCGAAGTATTTGAGGGAGGCTGAGGAGCTTATTAAGAAAAAGGATTACCCCCAAGCCTCTGAGAAGATTTGGGGGGCTCTCGTGGAAGCCATGAAAGCCGTTGCTTCGGAAAGAGGAATCAGCTTAGGCACGTATAGGAGCATAGCCGTGTTCGTGTCAGAGCTGGACAAGGAGTATCCTGAGCTAAGGCTCAGGGAGGTTTTCAGGCATGCGGAGAGCCTGCACGTAAACTTCTACGAGGACCATTTGCCGGAGGACTACGTCATTGAAAGCAAGCATGTTATTTCGAGGGTCATAGAACAACTACTGGCACGCTAAGACAACACACCCTGAATTCAAATCTTTTCTCAACGTAGCGCCTTTTTTCTTCGTTTACAATGTACAATATTCTATAGTCTCCGATTCTCTTCATCAACACGCGTGTTCCGCCAAACCATATCAATATTTTCTCCTAACTGCTTAATTAACTTTTAATAAGCTTTTTCCCGAATACATATTGAGCTTTAGTATACGCTGAATGTACGAGAAATATTTTTTGGTCCTTCAACAGCAGCTATCTTAAAGCATGAAAAGCGAGTGGAAAACCACCCGTTTAAGCCATCTCTTTTCGGATTGCCGGTTCCTGAAGCTTTTGGTTTGAAGATGCTTAGATCGACTCCGCCGTAAACCACATGGATTCGATTCCTATCAACACCGTATTTTTCAACCAAAGGATTAACGTATCCTGGGCTGATTGGAGTAATTGCCTTCATCCTACCGTAAAGGAACCTTGTTAAAAACTCGATGATTCTGGCTAGGGCTGATTTTCTCCCAACTAGATTAAGGTCGTAAAGGTCTTCGACAGCAAGGTCGTCCACGTTTGTGGCTACAGGTTTCCGTTTAACCAGGCCGTAGGCTAAGGCGGGGACCATGGCTACGATGTCAGGGTTTGCCGCCCATACCACATCGATCTTCCCGATTAATGGTAAAGCAAAAAGAGAGGTAAAGATGAAGCAGGCGAATAGCAGTAGTCTTTTCAGAAAACCCTTTGACTCTAAGGGCAAGATAAGCGTTCTTATAACTCTTATTCTCCCCATCCATTCTACTTTAAACGGTCTCCACCTGTATTCGCGTGGGATGTCGCCGTGAGGATAATGGGGGAAGGCTGAGATAACAGTCACGTTGCACCCGTTGAGAACTAAGCCCTTCGCCACGTTATAGGCTCTGGTTGCTGAACCGCCTAGGTCGGGTGGGAAGTACTGTGCAATTATCAGTACATTCATAGCTTTTTCTTAATTATCTTACATAATAGCTTGACTCTGTAGTTGTCCAGGGTTTCATCAAGCTCGTCTTTCGAAACACCGAGTTTTTCCAGCAAATATTGGAAGACTGTTGGCCGGGGTAGCCTTTCCGAGAGGCTTCTTTTCAAGGCTTCTTCTCTGGATATTTGTCCTTCCCTGATTAGCTTGCTGTAGAATTCGTCGAACTCGTTGAAGCCTACGAGCCTGAGGTATATGTAGTCTATTAATGGATACATCATGTCGTCTATTCTCCATGTTGCTGTCGTGTCCTCAGCACCTCTCCACCCGATGCTGGTTATCGCCGGTATTATCTCCTTCTCATTCCAGTAAACGTAATCATAAAATCCTAAAGTGTCAACATCAGAGGGTTTCAACAGCGATTCGAAGAAGTATACAAGGGTGCCACTTGCATAGCTTTTAATTAGTGACCAGCGGTAGTGGGTTGTATTTTTCAGGAATTCCCATGTGAAGAATGTTATGAGTTTTATCTTTCCGGCAACAGTATAGTTTCCCCTCTCATCCGGGAATACTCCCATGTAGCCTGTCTTGAAATGCTCCTGCTCGAAGGAGCAGTTTCCTATGTTGTTCCCTCCGATAACTAGAGGTATCTTATGTTCGTGAGCATACTTGTAGATCTGAAGATTCATCGTTTTATCGGCAGCGTTCAGTGTCGGGACTATTGTATTGATTGAGGGTTTCTTTAGCCACGCGCGGAACATTGTTTTCAGGTTTCTCCAAGATGTTTCAATGTGATTCTCATTCCTAATATAGACGTGATTGACTCCTAAGGTTTCGGTCGTAACCTTAATGTTCCGATGACCTTCCCCGGTGGTGAACCCTGAGTCAACCGTGAGGGCTAGGGTTCTCATGTTGTACTTTGCGACTATCTGTTGTAGCACGTACGTGCTGTCTCTGCCACCACTGATGGCTACTAAACAATCATATTTGTCTCCCTTACCACGATACTTATCAAGAGCCCTCTTAAGTTCTTCTTCTCCTAATACTTTTATGGGACGATAGTTTCGACAGTA
This sequence comes from Candidatus Brockarchaeota archaeon, assembly GCA_017601345.1. GTDB lineage: Archaea > Thermoproteota > EX4484-205 > EX4484-205 > JAAOZP01 > JAAOZP01. The sequence continues at coordinate 18,414 of JAFNIT010000017.1, forward strand.
ATTGCAGACACCTTCTTCATCAAATTCTATTCCTGGGAAGGTCTCGGGTAAAAGGCATTTACTACATCTTCTTAGGCTGAACAGGAAATCTTTGATATCACTTAGAAGGTTAGCGTTCAAAACCTTTCCTTTGAGCTTCCACCCATGTCGGGCGGGAATGTTTGCGATATTACGAGGATGTGCATCGGGATTTTACGCTTGCCTTAACGTTCTCCGCTAATGGATGTTTACCGAGATACTTGCTTACCCTAGAGCTTCTGTAGGCGGTTATCGCATCCATGTCTGGGTCTGACAAGTATTTGCATCAGGATTCAGGCTTGTGCGCGCCCTACTTCTCAAGGAGAACTAAATTCTCCTTTTCGTCGAAGGTGAATTTGAACTTAATATTATCTCTTCCGAGCAATGATGGGAGCCTTATGACGATTGCTCTTTCTTTTTCAGTGAGCCTATTAAATTAATGTACTCCTACGAGTAGGGCCAGCTTTTCCTCATGTAGCATGCCTTCTTCCGTCTTGAACAACATGGTCACGTCTTCTAAGAGATACGTGTCTATTAGCCCGCCGATTCCTCCAACGCTCCTCTCGGTTCTTTTAAGGTCTTTGATTTTTAATCTGAGGTACCTTATGTCCCTATCCAGTATTATTGTTGAGGAGGCACCCGTGTCTATGCATAAATTCCGCGCGCGCTTAACCTGGTCTCGGCCAAACCTTTGATAGGATTTTGTGCTTATTAAATATGCTGCATTACTCATGGTTTACAATCTAGACGGAGATACTGAGTTTTATAGGACCTGTGTTTTTCAAAGCTCTGCCGGGTTTATTATTTCGAGCGCTGTCACTTCCTCCGTGTCCTTATCCCTGTACACGTGTATTTTAGGATGCAATGGTTCTCCTAGCTCCGCCTCCTTCGGTTCTTTAAACCTTATGTGTAGAACGTCTTCCGCAGGGACGATGGATATTTCGATTATTTCCATCGGCAGTTTTACACCCGTCAACTCCTGCGTTTTGAAAAGTATTTGTTTAACGTCTAGGTCTAGGAGAGACGTTGTACCCATTTACTTTCCCTAAACCTTTGATAGGATCTCGTGCTTATTAATATGCTGTCTTAACAGAGTCTTCGACAACTATTGTATTAATGTAAAGCTCATCGATCTTCTTTAATAAGTATTTAGTACCAAACGTGTCTGCATATACTTCGTCAGGCTCTTCAATAACGCTAGTTATAATCTTCCTTAATTCCTCCACATTTCTAATACCTATAAGCCTGGTCATAAAGCCTGGTCATATCCCGGTGTTTCCATAAAATGTGCCTAAGTACATTATCAGAAACAACAGTCAATTAACCACCATGCCCACTACGCCTTCCAGTCGGAATAATGATTTACTAAGACTTTTTCCATATAAACTTCTCGCGCGCTAAGCATCAGTAGCTGTGCTTCCTTCAACGTATTCCTTATCGGGTCAACTTCAAGCCCAAGAGCCTCCAGCGCCGTCACTCCTAGGATTGCCGCATCATCTTTCTCCCCGAAGATCAGCGTTATGCCTCCTCTTCTGCCATGAGCTCAATCTCTCCATAGTCTGCCTTGGGTTCAGCGTTCAAAGCCCGCATAGTTCCCCTCTGCTTCGAGATAAGCTTTTTCTTACGACTTCCATGGGATTAGGTTATCACGGTGGAAGGCTATGTAAAGGTGGCTTGAAAAAGTCCTCGGTTGCCTTAAGTATCCAGACCCCTTTCTCCTTCGCCTTCTCCACGAGCTCAGGCATGGGTAGCGAAGTGTATATCACGGTTATCAGTTTCCCCCTAACCCTGTCCGGATGTCTTGACTTAAGTCTCTCTATCTTCTCCAGGAGCTCATCCACGAGCCCGACTCCGGCCCTGACCGAGGCCTCCCCAACGATGCAGAAGCCGTCTGAAGTCCCGTAGATGTTCAACTCTAGGTCCGGCAACGATAGTGAGCCTAGCTTCACCTCTAAGCCCAGCTCCTGCTTGATCCTGTAGCTGACGATTGATCTCGCCTCCTCCTCGATGTCGAGAGTTAGCTTCTCCAAAGTCCTTTCAACCCTTTCAAGCCTCACGCTGATGTCTCTGATCTCTTTAAGCATCTCGTTAAAGTCTTCCCTAAGCTTAACCTGCTCTTCCCTAAGCGAGATGAAATCCTTTCTAAGCGCGTTAAAGTCCTCTCTGAGCCTGACCTGCTCTTCCCTGAGAGACTTAAAGTCTTCTCTGAGCTTAACCTGCTCTTCCCTGAGAGACTTGAAATCCTCTCTGAGAGAGATAAAGTCCTTTCTAAGCGTGTTGAAATCCTTCCTGAGCCTGACCTGCTCACCAGCCATGTCGTCAAGCCTCTTCAGAACCTCCGATATGCCTAGGTAACCTGCAACCGCATACCTGAACTCCCTATCCTTATCCAGCAGCTCCAGCAGTTCCCTTTTCAGAGGCTCCATCTACTGTTAAACTCCTCGTAAAGATATTTAAACCATACGTTTAAACACGGGTTTGCAGACGTGCTGAGCATTGCCTTCAATTACGTCAGCATGTTGATTCGTCGAACTTCACATGTTACTTCCTATATATTGGACAGTTCTCGATGCTGCAGGATCCCGCTACTTTACTCTTCACTTCTTCTGGAAGGCCTTCTATGTATAGTTTTCCCTTTCACGATGCTTCCTGTTTTCCGGATGCTTGCAGTATAGGTTCCATGCCGGAGGATTTAATAAACCCGTTAGGTGGAAATCGGCCTGCACAGCCTCAAGGTATTCGCAATCCCTAAGGAAATTCCAGAAATCAGCGTTTTTAATCGCTTCTTCAACCTTACTCTCTACTTTTTGAAGGTTGTCCGGGATGTATCCTAAGAGTTCTCTGGCTTCATCCACGCCAAGGGTGATGCTTACTTCCTTCGCTTCCGGCAACTTTTTCTCCCTAGTCGTCATTCCTGATTCTTTCCGCCATCTCGATTCCGGCTACGCATGCTCCTGAGCTTCAGGTCCACGTCCACGGCTTCTGAGAAGGCTTCACTCAGCAGAAGGGCGTATAGCTTGCTGTCCCTGACGACCAGCCTTACTCCCTTGGAGAGAGCCTTGAGCCTCAGCATCGGCGGAGCCTTGTTGAGCGGTACAACGTCCACAGGAATACCCGTATAGTCTTCAAGCGCGCCTGCTATTTCAACAATCCTCTTAAAGTTTGGCTCCCCGCCGATGAAAACTCCCACATCTAGGTCTCGAACCGAGTTTCTTGTTAAGACTGAGCCGAAGAGCACAGCTATCTTAACATCAGGCATACGGTTAATAATCTCCCTCAGCCTCTCGGATATGGTCTCGAGGGAAACATGGTAGTAGTTAATGCTCAACGAGGAAAGCCTCCTTCACTTTCCCTACAAGCTCCTCAACGCATTTAAAGTTATTCTTCAACGCTTCATAAACCTTCTCATCCTCAACAATCCAGTAACGGTGAACCAGAAGATTACGCAGTCCAACTAGAGACTCAAGTTCGCTCGTAAAAGACAAGTTCAGTCTTTCAGCAACGACTTTTACAGCCTCCCTGTAGGTTGCTGGAGTCTTAACATAAGCCTCAACCGCAATATGCATACATAGGGAAACAACGGATTCCACGAGAACCACTATGTTGTACCGTATAGAATATTTTTCATCAAAAGTTGCACGAAGGGTTTAGAAGTTAATCTTTGCAGCTCGCTTATTGTAAAATTAATCTCGGAAATTCTATTTCTCAAGACATCAGCATCCACAGGCATGACTTACCCCTCGCTTCACCATTCCATCTTTTAACATTCTCCGCCTAGAATCTTACACACTGCTCGATCTCTTCTTTGTTTTCGAAGATCCATTCATATACCTTTCTAAGCCCTGTCTTCATGTCTGTCTTAGGCTCGTAGCCCAGTATCCTCCTAGCCTTCTCTATCGACGCCCTCCTCCTTATCGCCTTGTCCCAGTCCCTCCTCGGCTTATACACTACTCCAGCCTTGTTCCCAGTTATCTCGTTTATCCAGTTGGCGAGGTCTATCACCCTAGTCTCAGTCTCTGAAGCAAGGTTTATCGCCTCCCCGACGGCTTCCTCAACCACGCCCATTCTAAGCGTGCCGTCGACAATGTCCTCCACGAATGTGAAGTCCCTCGTCTCCTCCCCTGTCCCGGTTATTGGGAGGGGTTGGTTGTGCATAGCCCACCATGTGAAATTAGGTATCACGTTCCTGTATCTTCCGGGAACCTCCCCGGGGCCGTAGACGTTAAAGTATCTAGCTATCGCAACCGGAAGCCCATAGTAATCGTGGAAGTAGTTGCAGTATAGTTCGCCGACGAGCTTGTTAATCTGGTACGGGGTGTCGAGGTGTAGGGATACGAAGTCCTCCCTCAAGGGTAGTGGAGCCTGGCTACCGTACACTGAGCAGCCTGAGGATGCGAAAACGAACCTCTCTACCCCGGCGAGGTTTGCGTATTCCAGTGTCCTGAGAGTGCCTAGGCCGTTTACTAGAAGGTCTGTCTCAGGATGGTCCACGCTATTCTGGTTTGCGAAGTGGGCTGCAAGATGGAAAACGTAATGCGGCCTGTAGCTGAAAGCCCTTTTCATCCTCTCCTCGTCCAGTATGCTGCCCTTTATCAGCACGATCCTGGGGTCCTTAGGCACGTTCCACTCGTATGAGGCGGAGAAATCGTCTATCACGACTATTCTCTCGGGCTCTGCTTTAAGAAGCGTTTTCGTAAGGTTTGTCCCGATGCATCCCGCTCCCCCTGTTATCAGGATTCTTTTCCCAGCGTAATGGCTTAAGAATTCTTCATTGCCCATTAATTACCACCGGACCTGAACATGCTGAATTCACTTTCCACGCCGCTCCCTGTCTTCCTGCCTCTCACGTATAAATTCCTCTATAAGCTTCAAAAGGGCGTTGACCGCCTTCGTAAGCTCTTCCCTCGTCCTAACGAGTTCCGCGGATATGGTGTCATACCTTTTCGCCATCTCCTCGAACCTGTCGTTTATCTCGCGGCGCATACCGCTGATTTCGCTTTGAACACCTGCGATGCCATTCTTTAAATCGTTATGCATATTCACTATAGTTTCTTTCAGGTCCATGTGCATGCTCTTTACCGTCCCACTTACATCGCTGTGCATCTCCTTCATTTCTTCACGCATCCCCTTTATGTCGTTATGCATCTCCCTCATGCCATCATACATAGCGCTGGCATACGTTACCGCAGTCCCAAGCCTCTCCCCCAGTTCATCTTCAATCCTACCATATTTTATCTCAAAAAATTCGAATTCCCCTTTTGCTTCAGACTTCTCTATAATACTGATCCTCTCAACTTTAATGAAGCCCTCCCTGACATTTATGTTTTCGACAAAACTTTTCAAAACAGGCTCCTCCGCTTCGCACACTATCTGTACACTTCCATTTGGAAGGTTCTCTACGTAGCCTTTGACGCCCAGTTTCCTAGCGACCTTCTGGACAAAATCCCTGTAACCAACCTTCTGGACATCGCCATCTACGATGAAGCGTGCCCTAATCAAGCTTGAACAGGATTTCAAGTTGAATTACACTTATATATCTTTCCCAAGGCGCGCGCCTTTTCGCAGCCTCGGCTGTTTTCTGTGACCAGAAAAGCCAGTTCCGGACGAGTTCGTTAAGCTTGAGCCTTGCCCGTAAGAGATTAAAAACTCTATCACCTCTCCTGCGAAGCCCACCAGTCCCTCAGCCTCCTCCTTCTCATACTCTCTTGAAACATACCTAGAGTTTATGTACGCGTCTTCAAGCCTTATCAATAGGCTCCTGTTCCTGCCTACAAACTGGTCGATGTCACCCGGCTTGTCTAAAATGGTCCTGAGAGAGTTAAACAAGTGTCTAATGACGTGTGTACGAGGCATCTCGCCGCTCAATTCAAGTATTACTGATTTCAGGTAAAGCTGGACAGCCTGGTCTGTCAAAGGCCGCGATATCATAGTCCCCGCTGGATAGGCTTCTTTTAGCCGAGTTAAGCATTCTTAACGATCTTCCCCCTTAGAAGGTTGACTTCGCGAATGCTCATTGAAGATACACCTGTCTAAACCATTCTACTGTTCTCCTCATTCCTTCCTCAACTGGCACAGTTAGCTTGAAACCCAGGTCCCTCTTAGCCTTTGAGGAGTCGGGTGTCTTAATCCTTGTTGTGAACGGCTCAGCCTCCCTG
>JAFNIT010000018.1 GCA_017601345.1 Candidatus Brockarchaeota archaeon
CCACAAGCTCTCTTAGAACATCTCTTCCGAAGGGCGTATTGGTAACCTTATAATCAGTAAGCTTAGAGTCGTACATGCAAAAACCGTCATGATGTTTGCTCGTGAAGGTTACGTACTTTGCCCCGGCCTCCTTAAAAATACTCACCCATTTTTCAGCGTCGAACAAAACAGGGTTGAATTGGTCTTTAAGCTTCTCATATTCTCTAATACTCATTTTATCGTTATGCATAACCCACTCACCCTTTCCGAGAATGGAGTAAACACCCCAGTGGACGAATATGCCTAATCTCGCCTTCCTAAACCACTCCACTGACAACCTCTGCTGCTCATTTCATTGATTTACCTTAGCCAAGATTTAATCCTTATGGATTTCATCTTTAGACAATCTTTATCAAAAAGCTGTAAATATCTTTTTAGCAAGAATATACATAATCATTTTCTTGTAAAAATTATGTCATAATACTTGGGAAAGTTTCTATTTTCTGGATCTCTTTTTCGAGTTCTTTTTCCTTTTGCCAATAGAAGTTATAGGCATCGGGCCCAACAGCTTTCTCCTTTTTCCTTCTAACCTCTTCTAGCTGTGCTCTTAGAGAGGCAAGCATCCTTTCCCTTAGCTCTTCCGTGTCTTTTTTTACCTTTTTTTCGTCGAGTATTAGTATCGGCTCCATATTAGTTTTCTGGCGAGGACTCTATCTTCCTATATATAAACTTTTGTTTTAAAAATATTTTAGAAACAATTTGAAAATGTTTTCTGCCATTAAAAAGGCATAAAATCACTATTTTTTCCAATGCAATTTTTTAACATAATTTTGTCAAAAACACCTTTTAAAAGATTTCCTATTTTCGCCAGATTTCTTATCTTCCTCAATTATTTTTTTTAGAATTGTTTCAGAAGCATTGCTTAGAAAAGTTTAATTTTTACAATGATAGAATATCGGACTAGTTGAGATGGGGGAAGAAAAATCACTGGAATCTATTTCTAAGATGATTGACCACTCGCTTCTTCACCCTACTCTCACAGACGAGGATCTTAAAGCAGGATGCTTATTGGCAAGAAGGTACGATGTTGCGGCAGTATGCATTAAACCATATGCCGTTAAGCTTGCCAAGGAAATATTATCTGGAACGAGCGTGGCCGTCTGCACAGTCGTAGGTTTTCCTCATGGGAGCAGTACCACAGATATAAAAGTAGAAGAGGCCAGAAAAGCATGTGAAGACGGTGCAACCGAGATAGATTTTGTTGTTAACATTGGGAAAGTTCTGAGTAGAGACTGGGATTACGTTTCCAGGGAGATAAAGATGGTCAATGATACGGTAGTTGAAAGAGGAGCCATAGTCAAAGTGATATTTGAAAACGATTATTTAACGGATGAATTTAAGATAAAGCTTTGCCACATATGTAATCAACATCGAGTAGCTTTCGTTAAAACATCAACCGGTTACGGTTTCGTGAAGCAACCAGACGGCACCTATATGTATAAGGGTGCAGTTGAGAGAGACGTGATCTTAATGCGCAAAGAGTGTATTCCAGAAATACAGATAAAAGTAGCAGGCCGGATTCGAACGCTAGACGATCTGCTAAAATTTAAAGCCCTCGGGGCAACTAGAATAGGAACTACGGCGACAGAAGCTATACTTGAAGAGGCTAAGAGACGTGGCTATAAGTAGCTTTTAAACACTTATTTCAACACCATTCTCGCGGAGGAATCTTTTTAACTCTTCCTTATAGGGTAGAGCGGTTATAGCTCCGGGTTTAGTTACTACGAGTGCTCCGACAGCATTAGCCACAGTTATACATTGCTCTATGCTCCATTCTTTGCAAAGACCTAGGAGAAGCCCAGCATTCCAACCATCACCAGCTCCCGTTACATCTACGACATTAACTTGGAAAGCTGGAGCTGAGACCTCTGGTCCATTCTTGACTTTTATGAAAGAGCCTTTGGAACCTAATTTAACACCGACTATTCTAACTCCGTATTTTAAAACCTTATCAGCAACCTCCTTGGGATTACTTGTTCCGAAAAAGAAAGATGCTTCTTCTCTCGAGAATGTTGCGATGTCTGCTAACTTGAGCATTTGCACGCACATTTTTTTGAGAATAGTTTTCGAATGCCAGACATCAAGTCTTAAAGTAGGGTCAAAGGAAACGCCGACACCTTTTTTCTTAGCATATCTTACTGCTTTAAACAATGCTCGTCTCCCTGGGTTTTGGGAAAGTGCAAAACCTGATACATGCAGGATTCTTGCTCTCGATATATAATCATAGTCTATGTCTTTAGGAGATAATAAACTGTCTGAAGTATGTTTCAACCAAGGGCTCCGGTAGAAAATGCACACCCAGCCTTTAGCAGGATCGTTTACTATGAATGCAAGTGTAGTCCTAACGCCCTTCTTAATCTTGACTTGAGATATATCAACGCTATTCTTTTTAAACTCCTCGATTATGAACTTTCCGAATGGGTCGTCGCCAACTGCCGCTATCGCCCCCGCCTCGACACCAAGCCTTGCAACTCCTACTATCGTATTCATTGGAGCCCCTCCAAAACATCTTTTAAAATTTATGACCTTGTCGAGAGATGCTTTTTCAACACCTATAAAATCTATTAATACTTCTCCAATTCCTATAACCTTAGGATTGGGTGGCATGCTTAACATATTTTTAATAAGGCTTTATTTATCCTTAACGATTACAAAAACCATTTGTAGTTGAATTCATTACTTAAAAAACATTTTAAGCTAAAGATAGTATTGTATAAAAATGGTCAAGGAGCATAAAACTTGGCGCGGAATTCACTTATTGATGAACAGTAATAAAGATGTTTCTTCTCTGATGGAAGAGCTTCATAAACTGGCAAGCTTAGGTGTAAATGTTATCATAATAGAGGTGGATTATAATTATGCTTATTCATCGCATCCCGAGCTTCGTGGTCCAGACCCGATAACGCCTGATTATGCACATGCATTAGTTGAGAAGTGTCGTGCATACGATATACGCTTAATCCCGGAATTTCAATGTCTAGGACACCAATCGTGGGGAAGTGCTACTTTCCCCCTCTTGGCTAAATATCCTGAATTCGACGAGACCCCGGGGCAATTCCCAAATAACGAGGGAATATACTGCAGAAGCTGGTGCCCTCAGCATCCTGAGATTAACAAAATTATTTTCAGACTGTTTGACGAGCTTATAGACGCATTCGATTCAGATGCTTTACATGTGGGAATGGATGAGGTTTTCTTAATCGCATCAGAATATTGTCCACGTTGCAGAAACCATAGTCCAAGCAAGCTTTTCGCAAAGGCTGTTAACGATTATTATAAACATTTGAAAGAACGTGGAGTTGAAATGCTGATGTGGGGTGACCGTTTGCTCGAAAGCAATACTACTGGATATGGAATGTGGGAGGCATCTGAAAACCAGACTTATCCTGCGATAGATATGATTCCAAAGGATATAATCATATGCGACTGGCATTATACTAAGCGCGAAGACTATCCTTCCATTCCATTTTTCCTCAAAAAAGGTTTCCGCTTATTGCCGAGCGGCTGGAAAGATATTGAAGCAACCAGAGCACTTATAAAGTTCTCTCAAAAGTTCAAGGATGATGAGCGTATGCTTGGCTACTTATGCACCACCTGGGGAGCTGTTAAACCAGGGCAAATTGCTCAATGGCCTCCTCTTAAGCTAGCGATGGAGATACTTTCCCAATAGGTTCCATCAAACCCCACTCTCTACACGTTCTAAATTGACTAAGCATGTAGAGAAGGATTCTTAAGTACCCAATTTCTTATACATACATGCCAAATATTGGCACAAAGCTATTGGGTCCCCTGCTTTTAATACTTGTTTCAATCCTCTGGGGGACTTCCTTTCCACTAATCAAAATAGTTGTTTCAAAAATTAGTGCAGGAGAATACGTTGCTTTCAGATTTTCACTATCAATCATGCTAATAATACCCTATGTTTTTTACAGCCTCCTAAAAAATAAGGCGAGGCTACGTGAGGCTGTTAAACCAGGGGTAGTCCTAGGCCTGCTCTATTCCGGCGGGATTTTTCTCCAAGGGCTTGGAACAGGATATACTTCTGCATCCAACTCCGGCTTCATCACAAGCCTTTACATCTCCATAGTTTACGCGATTGACGTTTTACGACGGAAGTTTAACTACAGCCATAAGTTTACGTTAGCGTTAATCTTATCAATAATCGGAATGTATTTGATGTCAGGCGGATCTTACGAATCAAGAATCGGTGATCTAATAGTTTTGGCAGGCTCTTTCTTCTGGGCTTTTCAAGTCTTGGCGGTTGACAGTTTTTCCAAGAAATACTTCTCGCTCGATCTAGTCTTCTTCCAGTACGTTGTTGCAGCCATTACCGGTTTCATGTTATCTTCTACTTCATCAAATTTTGAGGGTTTAATTGAGGTTCTTCCCATGCTTCTTTATCTCGCAGCTGTATGCTCCATACTTGTCGGAGTGTTACAAGTACTGGGACAAAAATATACTTCTGCTTCCCAGGCTGTTCTAATCTACGCTCTTGAACCGGTTTCGGCAGCATTATTCTCCTTCTTAATACGGGGTGAAAGACTTGGATTATCCGAATCGGTTGGTGCAGCATTGATTTTAGTTTCAGTAATAATATCGTTATGGGAGATGGCTAGTAGGAAAAAAGATAATTATTTACATTATTTATATGAGAGTGAAATATCGGGGGAGAGCCATGAGCGCTAGCAAGGTTATAAAGAGCTTCACTATTAAAGACGGCAGGAAGGTTATTCTAAGAACCACTAGGTGGGAAGATTTAGATGAATTGCTCGAATACATTAATTCATTAGCTGAAGAGGGGCTTGATTTCATCTTCGTTAGAAAGATGACGAGAGGTGGGGAGGCTGATTGGCTTAGTAAGACTCTTGTAGAAATGGGGAAAGGTGATGCAGTGGATGTGATTGCTGAGGTTGATAGGAAGATAGTTGGGAATTCGACGGTTCGCAGAGACCAGGGAGAAGTCATGTCGGTATGCTGGGAATAGCTATTCGTCAAGGTTATCGTGACATGGGTATAGGGACAGAGATGATGAAGGCTATCATTGAAGAGTCTCGGAGAATTGGGTTAAAGATTCTGGTTCTGCACTTTGCTTCTACTAATCTAAGGGCTATACATGTTTATGAGAAAGTAGGATTTAGGGAAGTTGGGAGAATTCCAAACGGAATCTATTTTAACAACCGTTATATGGATGATGTAATAATGTTCCTAAATTTATAGTGTGAATATTAAGCGTTGATATCGCGGGTTCTAACATTTTTCCAATCAACTTTATGTTCTTTAAATCGCTAACGGTGGAAAATTTTTCTTTAACCAATTAATTGCTCGTTAATCGCCTTATCGAAGGGCAAAGCATCCCGAATTATGCACGACAAGCTGTTTCGGCTCTTGCTTTTTCAAAAAAGCTTCGTACCATTTTTAAATGGGACAACATTATACTTTCCTAACTGGATCAACAGGAGTCTAGGAGGCATCTCGTCAATGTGGTTTGTAGGGTCTACTGATGCAAGCGCAGAATTGGATAACAATAGTGCAAAGTAAGGTATTTTATGTCTAATTTCAACGAACGTGGTTCTCTTCATCATATCCTTTTAACCTAAAAATGTTAAAAACAACCCGTCACTAATCTTTATGCTGTAGTATTAAAGCTAATAGAAATTCAATATGGAGAACGCTTCTGGCGTTACTGTATAGAAGATCGTTAGGATTAAGAAGGAAGACACTGGGACAGTTATATTATCATCAATAGGGCCAAATTCGAAATGCTCTATGACGCTACTAAATAAGCCTGCAACCACCCCCGGTAATGCAAGTTTTAATCCTATTATAGTATTAACTACGGCCATAGCAAGATTCCCCCACCATGATTTAGTACGTTTTCTAAACACGGTGTTCCTGACTAAGCCTGTCGCAGCATCTCCTAGAGCCATGAAGAGTATTGGTATTGCACCGAACCAAAAGTTCCCGCCAGTTAAAAACCATCCTGCAGTAAGTATCAATCCCCAGCTAAAACAGAAATGGACTTCGTAAATATTATCTTTAGTTTGAAACCAATACATAATTTTATTGATCAAGTGAGGTATTAATGTGAAAGCTCCTAAAACCATTGAGAGTGTAAGTGGGTATAGAGGTGTGCTAAATATGAGGGGCACGAGGTAACCTATTACTCCGCCTGCGAGAATGTGAATTATCTTCCTGTTATAATATACTGCAACGTTGTCAGGAAGCCTCTTAATCATGGCTTTATAGCAAAAATAGGTTAAGATTCCCACGACGAATAATACCCATAAGAATAGTGCTCCTGCGTAAAATCCCTCGATCACTATGGTTTCAAACATGCCTCCGATTTATTTAGAACAATTATAAAACTCTTTTTCCCTAATCTCATGTATTACGGTAAGTTTGCTAAACTGGATTTTTGAGAAATGTTGCCTTAGTTAATTTCTTTACAAGGGCATACTAAAATCTTCTTTAACAATTGTTAGAACGAAATGAGTGTTGGCTCTTTCAACATTGGGAATTGACAATACTTTTTTAGTAAACTTGCTTAATTCGGCTGGGTTTCTAAATCTCCCTATTACTATGGCGTCAACATCGCCGGTAACGTCGTAAACTGCACAGACTCCAGGTAATTGTGCTAGTTTCTGTTCAACTTCAACAAGTTTGCCCTTAGATACTGTGACCTCGGTTATGCTGGTTACAGTATAACCCAGCTTTTGGTAATCAACACTTAAAGTATACTTCTTAATTATTCCTTTCTCTTCCATCTTTCTTATTCTGGACAATACTGTTCCAGGAGCTACACCAAGCTTTTTAGCAATCTCTCTATAAGTTACTCTAGAATCTTCCATAAACTCCCTTAATATTTTCAAATCGAGCTCATCTATAACAGATTCCATCAAAACTTAGGATAAGTTTCGCAGTTATAAAGGTTTTTCAAACGTTTTCCAAAACCTTATCAACGAAGCTTTGCAGAAAAGCTTCATAATCCCTTAAATCCTCCTCATTGGGGTAATTTACATATTCTCGTGCTGGAGACAGAATATTATAACCCGAGTCCTTTAACAAGAGAGAAATCTGATTTGCGGCAGCGCCTCCCCACAGCTTAGTAACAACTATTGCAGAAATCTTTCCTTCTCCAAGTTTCTTTATCTTCATAAGCTCAATAAGACTGGTTATTGGAGGGAAGGTATTTCCCTCGTAAATCGGAGTTATGAAGAGAACTCCTGCGGAATCAAGTACGTCGCTCAACACATGGTTTAAATCACCATTTACAGCGTTATGCATAACAACTTCAACCCTACTACTAATAGTATTCTTTGCGAATTCTGCAAGTTTTTCAGTAAAACCATACATCGTTCCATATACTATTGTTATCTTTTTCCTCTTCTCCATATTGCACCAAGAATATAACTCCTGTATGAACTCAGCTATTCTACTCCTTAACACGACACCGTGAGACGGTGCGATTATTCTGGGAACGACTCCAAGTCTATTAATCTTCTCAAGAGCTTTCAGAACCATGCGCCTATAGGCTACTACGACTGTTGCAAAGTATTCCTTAGCTTCATGCATATATTTCTCAAAATCGATTTCATCATCAAATAGAGGCCTCTCCAAGGCTCCGAATGCTCCAAAGGCATCAGAGCTGAATAAAATCTTCTCGTCTTCTAGATATAGAAACATGGTGTCTGGCCAGTGTATCCACGGTAGCTCAATAACCTTAAGAATCCTATTTCCAATATTTATCTCGTCCCCGTCTTTAGTAACATTCGTTTCAAGGTTAAACATGCTTCTCATAAAAGATGATGCACGGGAAGTAGAATACACAACCGGGTTGCCGATCTTGTTGAATATCCCGCTTATTAAGCCACTGTGATCGGGCTCCGTATGCAAAACCGCTATTTTCCTTATCTTACTGGGGTCTGTAATTCCTTCTATGAGCCTTACCAATTCCTCAGCAGTAAAAATTGCTTTCGAAGAATCTACTAGAAGATATTCATCACCATCTGCAATGAGATAGGCATTGTAATTCACTCCATTAGGTATTGGCCAAATATTTTCAAAAAGCTTGCTTTTAACATCGGGTATGCTCAGCCAATAAACTCCTCTACCTATAATTCTCCAAGATGGATAAGGCATGTGAGGTTTTTTCAAAAACGTTTTATAAGCCTTTCCCGCAATGGTATTTCCACACGAACAGGTCTTGTCTTTACCTTAGCTAAGATCACAGTGCTAAATACTGAGAAAAACAGTGAAGTTATGAAGGTTACGAAGTAACCGTATCTTTCAATCATGAATCCGCCGATTAGAGGTGCTATTGCAAGAAACGGAGATTTCATGGCGCTACTTAGCCCTATGTACGTAGGTCTTTCATCCTCCGGGGACATTTCCATAAGGAGGGGGAAGTTAGAAACCATGAATGAGCTAAAGGAAGCGCCCGTAAGAGCAAATACTATCAGAAAGTAATTTAGGGAGTTGACAGTGATAGATAGAGTGATTGCTAGCGCTCCAACTATTCCTCCGAGGACAAGCACTCTCTTATGTCCATACTTTTCTTGGACAAACCTCCATATAATGCTAGCGATTATCTGAGCTCCGACGAAAACGAGGGTGAACAATCCTACTTCAAAATCCCCTGCCTTAAAACGATCTATGGCGTAAGCAGTGTAGAAAGATGATGCAACCCCTCCGAATGCACCGATTATTCCTGAAACGGTATAAATAAAATAATTCCTATCACCCTTAATAATCCTGGGCAGTTTTTTAACGTATTCTCTAAAACTGTTAGACGGTCCACTGACATTGGAGGGAGGCTCGTCTATGAAATTAATGTCTATCCACGATATTGAGACGAATATGAAAGCTGTTAGAAAACACATGAAATAATTAAAAGGGTAATTGAAGAAATTCATGTAGAAGGCTACGGCAAATCCGCTTAATAGTCCAAGGACTGCTCCAATCATGTTCGCTATAGAGAAGAAGAATCCTCTTTTATTTTCAGGGATTGACCTAGCAATAATGTCTAGCCAAGCGGTTGTACAGAGGCCGGATGAAACAGATACCACAGTATATGAAACATAAAATATAAGCAGTGTCAAGAAAGGATTATTAGTTGCGAATAAAAGAGCAGAAATGCCAACAATCAACCAAGGTATTCTCTCGCCTGGGGTCACTCTCAATATGAAAGGCTTCTTATACCTTCTATTTTCTATTCTTCCTGCTGAAATCAGCTGAAAAAAATTCCAGCCAAGTACTGATATCGTTGAAACCAGCCCTACTGCAATCCTTGATTCTGTTAGGCTCGATACAAAAGCGGGCAGGACAGTAGTCAAGGAAACAAAATTCATGGCTGTACCATAAGCCGACCAATCTATGATGAATACTAGCAGATTCCTTCTATACCTTTTATACGACGCATCTGTGTCTACTACTCTACTCATTTATGAAGTGACTGTTGATTTTTCGAACGGAATTTAAAGATATGTTTTCCCATCGATTTTCCATTTTAAAAGTTATTCCCACACCATCTTCAGCTCTAATCTCATAAGATTTATTTTCGCTACTTTTTCAGAATCACTGCGAATGTCTTACGTGAAAATAAGAGATTGTAAGGTAGAGCTGGTGAAGGGAGATATTACAAAGCTTGAGGCAGATGCTATTGTTAACGCTGCTAACAGCTGGTTGAAGCATGGAGGTGGGGTGGCTGGTGCAATAGTCAGAGAAGGTGGGAGAATAATACAGGAAGAAAGTGACAGAATAGTTAGGGAAAGGGGACCGATTAAAGTTGGAGAAGCCGTTTATACTTCCGCAGGCTCTTTAAAGGCCAAGTATGTGATTCACACCGTCGGTCCCAGAATGGGAGAGGGCGATGAAGACGAGAAGCTTAGGAATGCTACTTTAAATAGTCTGAAGCTGGCTGAACAGCTTGGTTTAAATTCAATAGTTTTTCCAGCGATCTCGACCGGGATATTCGGATATCCGAAGGATAAATGTGCACAAGTAATGCTAAGAACAATTAAGGACTACATTCTCTCAGGAGGCAGGTTAAGGGAGATAACGATCTGCCTCTATGATGATGAGACTTATAGAATCTTTGAGGAGATTTTATGGAGGGTATTTTAGTAATACTTTTACCTCTCTTCATCTTATTCTTATTATGGATGAGGAGTGGAGGTGATCTCTGAATAGTGATGAGGACTCTACTCTGACAGGATATTAATTATGATTAATGTTTGAGAATATTTCTTCAGCCAATTTTTTAGATGCTGCTGCTACAATAGGACTTTTTGAGACGGGGATTAATTTCACGTTTAATTCTTCTCCCTTACCGTTCAGTACTAGTCCTCCTGCTTCTCTCACTATTAACGAAGCCGCTGCGAAATCAAGGCTTCTAAGAAAGCCTCTAAGGTCGACGAACGCATCAGCCGCGCCGGAAGCAACCATGCATATTTCAAGAGCATCGGTACCCAGAAACCTGACGTGCTTGGCTCTCTCCACCAGGTTAGATATCTTCTTAACGTACCCCGGTATTCTGCCTCTAACATT
This sequence comes from Candidatus Brockarchaeota archaeon, assembly GCA_017601345.1. Classification (GTDB taxonomy): domain Archaea; phylum Thermoproteota; class EX4484-205; order EX4484-205; family JAAOZP01; genus JAAOZP01. The sequence continues at coordinate 10,585 of JAFNIT010000018.1, forward strand.
AAAGTCTAAAGCTATCAATGCCTCTTCTATTTTCTCAACATTGGAAACTCTTATCCTCCTATCGTTCAGGAATGCCCCCTTGTTCTTCTCGGCGAGATAAATGTTTCCGTCTAAAAGATTGATTACTCCGGAGCAAATAATGTCGTTCAGGGTTTCACCCTCTGCTACAGCTATTGAAGAGCTGTAACACGGGTAGCCTCTGGCAGCGTTAGAACTTCCGTCCACGGGGTCAACGATTATGAACGGGGGGCCTCCTTTACCAACCTCAATTATTTCAGACTCCTCGCTTACTAAAGTGGCGTCTTTAAAATGTTTCTTGGTGGCTTCGAAAATCAGTTTTTCTAAAACTATGTCTATTCCGAAAGTCTGGTCTCCAAATCTGTTTAGTGATACGATTCTGCGAATCGTCTCGTAATCCACCTTCTTAGTCTCTTCAAAACATTTCATTAAAGTCTCTCTAATGTAATCAAGGTATTCATTCATTGCCTAGGCCAAGTATCGGCTATCTAATAAATATAAAAAGGCTTTCCCATAATGTTTAATTCTCAGCTTCTTTTTCGTAATCAATTGCATGGTCGGTGCTCTTGAGGAAAAAGAGTATTTTTTACGATTGGAAACGTATTTTCCTAAGGGTCTGAAGAATTACTGGCTCCTTCTTTCAGAATCCATGAGAGCGCTTTCAAAGCATGTTTCGACAAGCTTCAATATGGAAGTCTACGAGGATTTCAACGTGTCCCTCTTCCATGAAGAAGAACTTGAAGACTTCCTTCACTCATCCATACATTTTTCGAAAATCAAGAGTCCTACCGTTATTGACGATATTGTCGACAAGGTTCTTGAAATATCTGAATTCGTTGAAGCATACATATCCGTTAAAGGAGACGCTATGCCTCTCCAAATTATTGGTGAAAACATTTATGTTGAAGGGGTTAACGTTAGGGTTTTAAAATACGGTGATAAAGGCATTTACACGCTTTCCTATAGGCTTTTTAAACAAAACAAGGGCCTTCGTTTAGCAAGGAGAATCTTATCCAAAACATCTAGGAGAGGGATTTTCAAGGGATTGAAAAATGTATTGAAGTTTGGGAAAAAACACTCATTGACAATTAGCTGAAGCGGGAGGCCTCAGTAAAAATGGCTTGATGCCGGATCTTCTGCTTAAACATTATATTTTTTAAATAGTTCCTCGAAGTCAACTAGTAAGGAGAGTGTAATAGAGGGTTGTCCGAAGCATACAAGCGGTCTCACGTGTTCGGCATGGATTATGGGACAAGCTTCTTCAAATACGGCCCTATTTCGCTTGGAGAAGCTCCTGAAATAGTGGAGAATAGAGGGTACTTCCCAGATAAGGATGCGATAATGACTAGGGTAATGGGGGAGAGTAGAGAAGTTGTTGTAGGCAGGGATATTCCTCTATACCTGGAAGCAAGGGAAGACCTGCCTTCTAGACTAGTCTATCCCTTTAGAAACGGCATAATAGAGAAGAATGATAATCGGGCTTGGCAAGTCGTTGAAGAGATTTCCCGTCTGGCTTTAAGAGAATTCGGACCTAGGGAAGAGGGTTTTAATGGTTTCTACGTCGTTGCTTCGCTTTCAGCAGTTGCACCTAGGTACATGTATGAGAAGTTGTTCGATATATACAGAAAGATAGACTCTGAAGAACATACTATAGCTGCTGCTACAGTAATCCCACAACCCCTAGCGGTCGCTATATCGCATAAGGTTCCTACTAGTGTTGTCGTCGAGTCTGGGCATGGGAATACTCAGATAACACCCATCTCAAGGTATCCTGTTAGAACGGCGATAATTGCCTTAAATAGAGGCGGGGGTGATGCGAACTCTATAACTGCAGAAATATTGAAAGACAGTGGTTACGGTGACCTAGCTAAAGAAGAAACTGTTGTTAGACAGGTTAAGGAGCAAATAGGTATTGTTCCTAGAAACCTTGATGACGCTATAAGGTTTGGAAAGAATAATCCTGAGAAGCTTGCTACCGTAATAAGTATTCCTGGGACGAGGTTGAAGATAAGCCTAGAAGATAACGGTTGGCTTAGGTTTCTAATAGGAGAATACGTTTTCAATCCTAATCATGAAGTTTTTCAAAGCTATTTCACGAGAGGTATGCCGAAACCCGGTGACGTTAAGGTTGGAGACACGTTCTTCCTAGGTATGATTGACATGTCTGAGGCTATAGTTCAATCTATAGAGAAGTGTCCCGTGGAGCTTCAACCGTATTTATACAGGCAGATAATCCTTTCAGGTGGGAACTTCGAATGGAAAGTCCCTCAAGGACTTGAGAATATTTGCGTAAACTCGGTCGATAAGATTAAAACAATGCTCAGGGACAAAGGTTTGTCTGAAGTAGGTGTTACTATGGCTAGTTCGCCAAAATACTCCGTGTGGAGGGGATGTATAGTCTACGGCTATGCTGTCCCAGAAGGCTTCAAATGGAGTTGGGACCGGATGGAGGGATGGATGAGTTTTAGATGAGCCTATCCGAGAGAACTCTTAGCAGAATCGAGAAATTCTTCTTGAAACACGGATTTGAGCCATCAGGGATATCTGAAGAACCTGATGAGCTAATCCTGTATAACGGTAGGGAAAAAATTTTGGTTAAAGTAGTTTTCGAAGAGGATGCTGATAAGACTATTGTATATGATGCATGCACTTCCGTTGTAGAAAAGGCTTCAGAATTCAACATGGTTTACGTTGCTGTACATAGGAGTTTGGGCGATAGAATGGATACAGTAATTTTTATGAAGAGAGGAGTTGGTTTAATAGTGTACGACGACTGGAGTATTGAGGAAAAAGTTCCTGCAAAGATGTTAAAGAAGGCTCCAATCGTAAAGAATCAAGAAATAGTTGGGACAGAGGTTGTTGAGAGAAGCATTAGGAGGCTGGAATCTTCGATCAGAGAGATTTCTGAAAGAATAGATTCTCTAGAGAGAGCATATCTCTCATTATTGAGAGAAGTCAGAGAGATTAAATCTATTTTAGGAAAAAGAATTATGATTGTTGAGAAACCTGTCGAGCCTTCTATTACTAAACCTGAAGAAGCTGTTGAATCCGGAGGATTACCCTCCTTCCTCAAGGATAACCCTTGGGTTGAAATACTTTCTAAAAGATCTGAAGAAAACCCTTAGCCCCAGATTTACCTCTCCTTAAGAGCCTTCTTTAAAACTCTTAAAGGCAGAATTATACACCTGTATCTGGGGCTTTTCGAATCTGCTTTAAACATTTTCAAAAGCTCTTCCTCCCTTAGGCTTAGAGCTTCTTCAACAGTCTTCTCCTTAACCATGTCTAGGAGCATGGATGCTGAAGCATTACAGAACAAGCATGCTTCTGAAGTAAACTTTGCATCGAGAATCTTATTGCCTTCAAGCTTGAAATACATTCTAACCCTGTCGCCGCAGGAATAATCTGTTTCTTCCGAAACTATGTCAGCCTTCTCAATCTCTCCATAATTAGGAGGGGTTTTAAAACGCTTAACTAGTTCTTCTACAAAGCTATTTGAGTCTTTCATGCTTCGTCTCCCAACAATTAAGTAAGCATTCTCAGCTTCTTCATGGAATCGAGAAACCTATCAACTTCTTCTACGGTATTGTATAGATAGAGGCTTACCCTTACCACGGCGTTGACGCCGAGGGCATTGACGAGAGGTTCTGCACACAATGCACCTGATCTAACCATAATTCCATCAGCGTCAAGCATCTGAGCTACATCATGGGGGTGAATGCCCTTCACACTAAAGCTTACTATACCCTTATGCTTACTACTCTCATCGGGTCCGTGAACTTTAATGAAACCCTCGTCCAACCCCTCCATCAAATGCTTAACCAAATTAGCTTCGTGCTCAACTATGTTTTTAAGCCCTATATTATTCAAATAGTCTACAGCCGCCGCTAATCCTACTACTCCCTCGACATTTGGGGTTCCGGCTTCAAACCTGAAGGGAATATCCTCATAGGTCTGACTCTCCATGGTTACTGTCTTAACCATACCTCCTCCGAGCTCCCACGGTTCTATTTTCTCAATCAGGCTCTTCCTAATGTAGAGTACTCCTATTCCTGTGGGCCCAAGCATCTTATGCCCGCTGAAAACCATGAAGTCCGGCTCAACTTCCTGGACGTTAAACGGCATGTGGGGTATGCTCTGGGCAGCATCGATTACGAACAGGCTTCCGTGCTTATGGGCAAGCCTACAAATCTCTTTCACAGGGTTCATAGTGCCTAAAACGTTTGAGACATGAACTATCGTCAGAACATCACACCCCTCCTCTAACCTCCTCTCTAATTCATCCATGTTTACGGTGAAATCGCTATCCATCCCGACTACGATAAGCCTCCCACCTTTTTCTGAAACCATTCTCCTCCAAGGCAAGAGATTGCTATGATGCTCCATTATACTGGTTACTACAGTAAGCTTCCTCCCTATAAGTCTCGGCAAAGCTTCCGCTAAAGAATTAAGGCCTTCAGTAGTGTTTTTCGTAAAAACAACCTCTTCCTCTCTCGCACCTATGAAGCTTGCTATCTTTCTCCTAGAATTTATGTATAGATCGGTTGCTTGAGCGCTCAACGTGTTTATGCTCCGCAAAACATTCGAGTTATAGTTGAAATAATAGTCTGCTATGGCCTCAACCACCTGCCTGGGCTTTTGAGTCGTGGCAGCATTGTCAAAGTAAATTAGGTTTCTACCGTTTACTATTTTCTTAAATATTGGGAAATCTTCTCTAACAACGTATGGGTCAAATGACATAAACCGATTATAGGTTAAGGCTGGCTTTAAAGCTATCCTTTATGAAAAGACTTAAAATCTATTTGAAAGATAGCAACAATAACTCATGTTTAATAGGGTTGAAGAGAAGCTCTTTATTCTAATATTCAACGCTTTTATTCTCGGTAATGATAATGTTTCCATAATCAAGCTCGTGCTGTGAAAATGATTCCTGAAAAGAATACTGGTCATTCCTCTTCTAGGCTTCTTTTAGAAGAAACTATCCGTCTGCTCAAAAGATACGGAGTAAAGCCGAAGAAGAGACTGAGTCAGAGCTTCATTGTAGACGAAAACTTGATAAGACTACTTGTTGAGAGTGTTAATCCCAAGCCTTCTGACGTAATCGTTGAAATAGGTGCGGGACTTGGAACTTTAACCCTTGAATTGGCTAAGTATGGTTCAAGGATTAAAGCGGTGGAGATAGATCCTATTCTAATTAGGGTCTTAAAGGACCGTTTATCGTGTTTAGAAAATGTTGATGTGATTCAGGGAGACTTCCTTAAGATGAATTTGGATGGAAATGTTTTCACCGGCAACATTCCCTACCACCTATCCACACCAATAATATTTAAGATACTTAAACAAAAATACGATAGGTCTGTTATAACCGTACAGAAGGAGGTTGCTGAAAGAATAGTTTCAAAACCAGGGACTAAAAGCTACGGTAGACTTACTGTTTCTGTTAATGCCTTAGCAGAGCCCCGTATAATTGGCTCATTCCCTCCCTCGTCTTTTTACCCCATGCCTAAGGTCTCCCACTCCGTCATTCTTCTGAAACCGCTTGAAAAACCTGTTGAAACCACACTCTTGGAATGGTTGCTTAGAGCAATGTTTTCACAGAGAAACAGGCTTGCAACAACGGTTTTGAGAAAAGCATTAGAAAGGTTATACGGCGATAAAGGCCTGTTAATCTATCAAGGGGTAAGCCAGCTCATACCAGAGGATAAAAGGGTTTTCGAGCTTAGTGTCCAGGATTTTCTGAGTCTTAATCGGGCTATTTCAAGCCTTTTAAGTAATAGGGGTGCTTATTTTTAGTTCTCCTTAACAACGTTTAGAAAATGATGCTGTCAGTCGTTAAGTTGATCATGTTTCTCTACACATTGCTTTCCACCGTTATTCCTGTTCAGACCCAAGAGGGCTCTACTATACCTTCTTCAAACTCTTGGAATAATCTCAGAATCGACAGTGTGCAGATAAGCTATTCATTCAGCAAGGTGGTATGGGAGGGCAGTACTGGTTATCTTCACATCGATGCTAGAACCGGCCCAGGAGAGTACAGCGATACTAAGAGCGCTACTGCTAGGATAACGGTGCCTGAAGGTGTTTGCGCAGAGGTATATGTTTGCGGAGATGATCGTACGAGCATGCCTACAGGCTGGGTTGTTAAGGGGAAGTACTTGAAGGTCTACGTAGACGGGAAGGAGGTTTACAAGGATATTGGATACTGGTGGGCAAACTGCTACACTAAAGCAGCAACAATTGGCCCGGGGACGCACACGGTAAAGCTGCAAATATACATCCGAGTAAACGTGACCTCAAGCTTCAGAGAATACGACCTGCACTACGCGATCTTGCGGATACTCTTCAAGGGAAACGGAACAATACAGGCTGAGTCTCATAGTGCTGAGGCAACATTAGACGGTGAAGCAACACACGTATTCGCCTTCAGGCTTCCCGAAATCTCTGGGGTTACTACCATAGACTGGAAGGCTGTTTGGAAAGGGGTTGAGAAAAAAGGCAAAGGTAGCCCCGGAAGTCTTCAAGAAGTTTCCTTTAAAGGAAGTAATAGGGATTCCTGGGTTTTCTCCAGCCCTGTCATAGTTAAAGTCGGAGACCCAGTACCGTCAGTCCAGCCTGTTGAGGGATATGTTATAGATGTATTTTACCACGACGGTACTCGAGAAGTCGGGATAAGAAGAATTGCTGTGGCTGTTAATAATGGAGACGAGGTTGGTTTTACTTCGGGAAAATACCTTGTGACAGCAATAGAATATCTAGGCTTTTATTCAACCGGTTGCACATATGTAGAGGATTCTAATGCTTGGGCCAACAGCGGTTCAACGGTTCATTGGGCCCAACGAGTAAGGTTCTACGATAGCGATGGATGGGTTACGGAGAATGCTAATGAGGGAGTTGAAACAGGCTCCTGTTTTTTGAAGAGGATTGGTGGCGGCGTTTTTTCAAGAAAGGTAAGCTTCTCCTCTAAGAATAGAGTAGACGAGGAGACGTTAACGATTTCTCTTCCAGAAATAACTCTGCATTTCGATTCCATGAAGGCTGAGCCCATTGGTCCCACAGACCTTGGTTTACACAGGATTGGAGAAATCATCGAGTTAAAAGTCAAAACACTAGATTGTTTGGGAGAATATTCTAGGATAGATGTCTACAGGGTTTCAGAATCAAGCCCGGGAGTCAGGGTATACGAATATGCTCCTCTCACTGGGGTATACAGGGGCATAACTTCAGTAGTGGGTGGAAACGTTACGTTTAGAATACGTTGGGTGTTTTTAAAACTGGCGATAAGTAGTGTTTCCGGCGCTACCTTAAACGAGGGTGCTTATTGGGCTAAAAGTGGTTCAAGAATTAAAGTAGTGGTTTCAGCATTTTTCCCCGACGACGGAAGCCCGGCGAAGGGCGTGAGGCTGAGGGATTCCGAAGGAAATGAGGCTTTTACAGGTCCTGACGGCACTGCCGTGTTTTCATATGTTAAGAGCAATTGCGAGTCCTACTTGTCCTATGTTGCAGTTGACGAACAAGGCAATAAGCTTAGTGAAGAAATAGGTATTAAGATAATATTCTCAAATATCATGATTGAGACATTTTGCAATGAAACTTGTCTAGGAGGAGTTTATTACGCTTGCAATGATGCCTATGCGAGCGTCAAGTTAAGGGCTACTTATTCTCATAATAATATGCCTGCAGCAGGGGCTGTAGTCAGATTCCGACCTACAGGCTTTTCTGCATCAATTAATTCCGAGGGATTTGCTGAGCTAAAATTAACCGGGAGGAATGCAGCATACGAAGGCCTTATAGAGGTCAGTAATGGAGCTATAGGAAACAATGCTGTTTTCAAAATCGTATTCACGGATATCGTTCTAGAACCGTCTAAAGATGTACTTCGAGGAAGATCTGGAGATGTGGTGAATGTCACCGTTTTCGCACGCTTAACCTTTAACAATATGCTTCTAAACGGAGTTAAAGTAAAATGGGCTGATGGAGGCATAGTTAAGGAAACGCCTGCAGTATTCGAACTCAAAATCCCCCAAGATGGTTTTTTGAAAACAAAGTTTGAAGCAATCTGCTTCCTACCTTGTGTTAAGCCTTGTGAAGTAATTTTGTATTCCGACAGTGGGATGGTTAAAAAAGGGCTTACGTTTTTCCCCGACTTAAATCATTCATATGAGTTTATGTTGAATATAGGGGACCTCCTGAACCTAACCATACCTAAAGTAATCTGGAGCAATAATGGAAGCATAGCCTACGGTGTTAGAATGGGAGTGGTCTCTTCAAACGGAACTTTAATAAGGATCGGTATAGTTTCAGAAAGAGGAGTAAGTTTCAACTGGACAGAATTTAAGCCTGGAGTCTACTATTACTCTGTAAAGCCCCTGGACGAGAGTATTGATAGAGATGTCTTAAACATTAAAGCAGTTTTTACAGCATTTAATATAACTGGGAACTACATAGTTGATTTCAACAATACCCATGTCTTATTTGCTACAGTGCGTTGGGCCCACAATAATTCTATTGTAAAAGGCCTCCCGGTTCACACCTCCTTCTCTAATCAAAGAGCTCTATCCGATAGGAACGGAGTAGTCAGAATCTCTTTCAAAGACTCTGATTACAACACTTCATGCTTAGAGAAGATAACGGTTTGGAAAAGCGATCCTCACCCCTCAGGAATCTGGAAGACTATAGGAGAATGCTCTGTGAAAATAGTTAAATTGGATTGGAGCAATACTGTCGTTACCGGCGACCAATATGGACTATACATCATGCTGAATTTAACAGGCTATGAATATGCTTTCCCAATAAGCGTAAGAGTTGAAGGATATTCTCCAGAACTCTCTTCTTTGATAAGAATCCTGCGCGTCAAGAGCGATAACTCCAGCATGACCATATTCATAAAGCCTACTAGAGATATCTCGCTCCGAGAAGTGCTTGCCTTAAGAATAGAGGAGGCTAAGTACAATGGCGTTAGAATTAAAGTTAAAGTTAAGTCGCTTTCAAAAAATCTGATTGTAAGAAACGTTAAAATAAAAATATTGAATTCCACATTAGAAAAGAGCATTGGAGATATGTCTCCAGGATCTCTCTACGAAACAGTTTTAGAAATACCTGAAGAGCTTAGAACAAACCCAATCACACTCGCAGTATTCTCAGAGAACACTATACCGCACGTCGTAAAGGTTTGGGAAGACAAAGAAGTTAATCCTTTAGCCCCCATATCAATACTGCCGTTACTCGTAGCTCTCGTTCTCAGGCTTAGGAATAGAAACAAGGATTCAGAAAAGTCGAGAAAAGAGGTCGATAATAGTGCTAAAAACGAAAAGGTCAACTAGTTTTATTTTTCATTCTGTCTAATACGCCTCTCTTAACTTCTAGTTAATGTTTTTAATCATGTTCGTAATAAAGTAACGTAGCTGCTTGCAACGCATGATCGAGAACTGGGCCAAGAAGTACTTCCCCTATCCAGAGTTTAGAACGCATCAGCTTGAAGCAATAGAATTCATTTTTAAAGTATTCGTAAACGGGAGGATAGGCTTGCTCTCCTCTCCCTGCGGTACTGGTAAATCCGTATCTGTGCTCACCGCCTACCTCATGGCTAGGGAGGTTGAGGACGTTGGAAAGCTCTTCGTACTAACGAGGACAAGGAACGAGTTGGAGATATATGCGAGAGAGCTCCAGGCTATTGCCGACAATTCTAAAGCATTCCTAAGGGCTACCCTTATCATAAGCAGGCAGGAGATGTGTCCCCTGGCTAAAGGAGGTAAGTTTGCGGAGAGAATGGATTACCGGAGTTTCCTCGCATACTGTAGCAGGCTTAAAAAGGCCTTTAAAGGCTCTTCCTGCCCTTACTACTCCAAGGTATTCAGAGACTGGAGGCCTTCAAAAGAGGCGATTGCCTTCTTAGAGGAAACCCGTGTAAATCACGTCCTTATGCCTGAGGAATTCTATGAGGAAGCTATCTCCCACGGCATGTGTCCCTACGAGCTCACGCGCCTAGCAGCAGCAGACTCTGATGTAATCATAGGAAACTACAACCACTTCCTCATAGAGGAAGCTAGGAGGAGTATTTTCGCGAGAGGAAGGATGCAAATGGATAGTGTGAACATTGTCTTCGACGAGGCACACTCATTACCCTCGGCAGCCATGGGTCTTCTCTCAGACGAAGTCTCCATAAGAACAGTATTAAGAGCCAAGAAGGAGACTGTAAAATACGGAGTTGACGATAAGGGTTTCTTAAAATTATTTAAAAGCTTCATGGAGGAACTCGGCAGGAGAGCTGTTAAGCTTGTCGGAATCGGTGAAAACCATGTTTTAAGCAGGGAAGAATCCTCACTACCTAATTTTATCAAGCTCTCTGAGAACAGCATTTTTAAAATACTGGATTTTCTCCGAGAAGAGTCTGATAGAATAGTTTTGCTGAAAATGGAGGACGGCAGGCTCCCGGTTTCCTACATAGCTAGGATTGCTGATTTCGTTGAAAGATGGGTTTCAGAGAATCATGAGGATACTGTAAAATATGCTAGGGTGGATGAGGATCACGGTAAGAAAGTATTCAGATTGGGAATATCCTCTATGGATATTTCGAAGACAACACATAGCTTGAATAGGGTTCGTTCAGCATTACTGATGTCCGGGACGCTCTGGGATTTCGATTACTATGGGGATGTACTTGGCCTAGATGAAAGGCGCGTAACAACCTTATCGCTTCCCTCACCCTTTGAAAGGGAGAACAGGCTAATAATGGTTGATAAAAGCGTTACCACGAAATATGAACTTAGGGAGGAAATGGTGGACAAGATATCTGATAGACTGAACAGGATAATCGGTTCTATAAGCGGGAGGATTGCAATATACTTTCCATCATATGAATTAATGGAAAAAGTTTCATCAAGACTTAAGACTAATACTCCGATTATCAAAGAAGATGCTAAAATTAAAGTCAGGCAAGTGCTTAAGTTTTTAATCGAGAACGATAAATGCATTACGCTAGGGGTTGCAAGAGGCAAGATAAGCGAGGGAGTAGACCTCACTAGCGAAGGGCTCTCGCTTCTCTCAGCAGTAGTGATAGTAGGATTACCATATCCGAAAAGAAACGAGATGCATGAGGCTCTTTTAAAGTACTACGAGAAGAGGTTTGGGGAGAAAGCCTTCGAGTACGCTAGCACAGCGCCCTGCGTAATTGCTCTAGCCCAGATGGCTGGGAGACTGATAAGAAGCCAGAAAGACAGGGGGGTAATCATCATAATGGATAGCAGGATATGTGGTAAAATAAGAAAGAAACTACCGCAGGATTGGCAGGAAGATATGGAAGCATACTTGAAAATCGAGAATCTGGTTAGAGATGCGAACCGTTTCTTCCAGAATAATCAACGCATTAATTGAACGGTTGTAAAAGAGATTCAAAGCAATTACTAGTAATCTTTATATTCTCAAATTAGTTGAACTCTCCAGCTTGTCTTCGGAAACGGCGGAACCGGAACACGGCGTCAGAATTAAAAAAGGAGATGTGGAAATAGAAGTATGGGGTAGCAGAGACTTTGTAGAATCAACCATAGGGAGGCTTGAAGAAGAATTTTTCAAGAAGAGCGAGATAACAGAGACTCAGGCTGTTAAACCCCCTTCCCCAGCAATGACCTTTACAGAATACCTCGCTGAGGAGGCTAAAGCCCTCGGAAGGGAGCCGGATACTTTGAAAGGCTATGAAAAAATTCTGCTAATAGGATACTACGTTTACACCACGGAAAACAGGGACTTCACATACGACGATATAGAGCGGCTTAAAACCGAAGCCCGGTTAAGTGGATTGGAGAACCCAAGGCAATACATGGGGGTTCTCATAAGAAAGGGCTACGTAAGTGAAACAGGTGTTGAAGGAGGGAAGAAAGTATTCAGAATGTTGCGAAGAGGTATTCAATACGTGGAGAGCGGTTTTAGGGAGACTGAAGCTTAAGACAAGAAATATCTACAATCTTTCCGAAGACAATTTAAACAATCTATCTATTCTATTTAGAAAAAATATAAATACGCCTTTTCTCAAAATACTCCAAATGCTTAACAAAAGCATCTTGCAAGCCTTTCATGCGGGTCTTTTAACATCCATACTACTGCTTTCATTAACACTGACAATATTGTTTGTAAAGGGGGAAATCACAATAACTGGGAAAATAATAGACGTAAATGGTAATCCCATTGAGAGAGTCGAGGTCGAAGCGTATTCAGACCAGTCGCTTGTAGAAAAAACACATACTTCTGCAAACGGATACTTCTCGATAAGTCTTGCATCCGGAGCATACGAGCTGATACTTGAGAAGGACGGTTATGAAACTAGGTCGATAACGATTTCACCTCAATCCATAGGCCATAGGAACCTTGGCAACATAATCCTTGATTACAGTCTGAAGTTCTCAGTAAGCCAGTTGAAAATTAGAGTTAAGAGCATGAGCGAAGTAGGCATACAAGTAACCCTAAGGAATAAGGGTTCTAAAGACGAACTGGTGGATATAGAGGTAGATGCTCCCAGCGGTTGGGAGGCCGGCATGTACTCTGATTCCATGCAGGTATGGAGGTTGAAGCTCTTCCCAGGAGAGACTCAGAGCCTAACTCTAATACTACGTATTCCTTTCAATGCCTCAGGCGAATACTTGATTAAGACCAGGGTAATCGGCTCAATTGTACGAGAGGAAGAAATTTCGGTACAAGTTGACAAGGAGGAGCCCCAAATATTTATTGCAAACCAACTCAGCGTCCAGGGATTATGCGGCTCGTCAGTAAACTTTGAGCTAATGGTGAAAAACCCATTGAAAAAGCGTTTAACAAGCCAAATAAGCGTTTCAGCACCCTGGGAATGGGAGGCTATCGTATTGAGAGAGGACGGCAAGCGTCTGTACGATGTTTCCCTAGACCCCGGAGAGTATGTGAAGGTAGTTTTGAAAGTAAGCGTTCCAGAGGATGCTCAGCCAGGACGCTACAGGGTTAGGATCCAAGCCTCTTCGCAAGAATTCACATCCTCCCAAGAATTTTACGTAATGGTTACTAAGGGGGTCTTCAACCCCAAGGTCTACACTGGAACGCCTTATGTTGAAGCCTACGCAGGAAGCTCAGCATCATTCCCGATAGAGGTTGAGAACACTGGGGATTCAGACGGGATCCTGAGCATCAACGTTACGCAGCTCCCAGTAGGCTACTCCTGGAAGCTCAGCGACCCCAATGGGAACATCCTTTCAAAAGTATACTTAAAATCAAACGAGAGGAAAAAACTGAACTTGGTTATCGATGTCCCACCGCTAGAGGAGCCTAGGACAATACCATTCTTACTGGAAGCTCATACCGCAGAATCTTCGAGCAGGCTAGGCTTAACACTTGGAATACTCGGTTTCTACAGCATGAGCTACGAGACTAGAAGCTTCTATATGGAGACAACAGCGGGTTCTGAATCAAGCTTCGTAATCGAGATCAAGAATAATGGTTATAGTGTTTTAACCAGCGTCAAGCCTATTTTAACATCAATACCTGAAAAGTTTAGAGTTGAGTATACGCCTGAATTAATTCCGTTCCTAAAGCCACAGGAAAGAGCTTTATTCACCTTGAGAATAAAAACCGATGCGGATATCAGCGCAGGAGACTACTTCATATCTTTCAAAGTAAAGTCAGATCAGTATTCATTACCGGAAAGAGATCTCCGCATCCTCATAAGACAGAGGATCGAGATAATTGTAATCGGGATAGCTATGATAGTGATACTTTTAATACTCCTCTATTGGATACGTAGATTATACGGGAGAAGGTGAGATAAAAATGAGTTTTGCTATAGAATGCGAAAACCTTGTGAAAGTATTCGGCGGCGAAGCAAAGGTTAGAGCATTAGACAACGTTAACCTTAAAGTACCCGTCGGAAGCGTATTCGGCCTA
>JAFNIT010000019.1 GCA_017601345.1 Candidatus Brockarchaeota archaeon
AACATTCCTGCCTCCAAGGTCTGTGAATCTGTACATCCTATGTCTTATCTCCTCTCCAGACTTGAGTTCGAACAGCTCCAGGGGCTCGATGGTCGGTGTTTCAACCTCCTGGAAACCGTATATTTTAAAGAGTCTTCTTATCTCGCTCTCGATCCTATTCAGCTTCGCCTTCTCTCTGGGTAAAAGATTTCGCATACCCCTTAGCGTGAGTAAATCTTCTTTCAAGCCTGTTCCCCCTCGGTCTCTTTGCCGAGTAGGAGGGAGGATAGTATGTAATAAACTATTTCATTCCTCCTATCCATGGCTGCAATTATCAATGTCTTCCTTAAGGAGTATGCGTGTTTCAGTATGTTGTAAAGCTTCATAACAGGCAGAGGCACGCCTTCGACAACTCCGTATACAAGGTACTTCGCAGGCTTAGAACCGTATTCACCTACATCATATACTTTAAAGTCTATTCCAAATCCGTAGCCGTCTTTAACAACATAGCCTTTATCCCTCAAATCCTTGTATATTAAGTATCGAAGCCAGATGTTGGGATCCTCCTTCTCCAGAATATGAAGATACTGGTTGAAATCGAGTTGCTTAGACTTCTGGTAGAGGATAAGCTTATTCTGGCCCATGAGGTATAAAGCTTCAAAAGGCCTTAAAACCAATAAGTCATCCTTGAATCTAAAGCCATAGCCCTTGGAATCGAGCCATTCTACAGCATCTTTGTCCGTAACACATATTTCGTCGCGATTTTTCCTTGCTTGAATTGGAAATAGTTCTTTCTTCTCATTCATACTCATTGACCACCGGAGGCTTTACACAATAGTTCGACGATGTCGAAGGGAGTGAACGATGCTTTAATCTTTTCGTTAATAAAGAATTCTGCAACTTTCTCCGTTAAAACAGATTCTTCGAGCGGTTTCCCCTCCAGCATCTTCTCAAAGTCTTGTAATTTCTCCGGCGGCTCGAATAGGAAGCTTCCCGAGAGACTTATCTTATCCAAGCTATTATCCTTAACCTTTATCCACATCCTCAGAAAACCGTTCATTAATCTCTTTGAAAAGAAGAAAGTTTCCTTTGGAGTTGCAGAGTGCTTAAGCTGTAAATATTTAAGCCTAACTCTTTCCGATATGCTGTTTTTCTTAAGCATTTCTCTATTCTTCCACATGACTTTCTTATCTGAGAGCCCGAGCCTAAGGGCACTTAGTTCAAAATTTAATTCTTCTGTCAGAACTTCCTTAATCATTTCAAAAAACTGTTTTGCTGAAACCTGTTTTTTAAAAACTTGGTCGAGCCCTATACAGCTCTCCCTAAGCTTGTTCACTCTCTCTTTAATTAATTGTCCTTTTATTGATTTTAAGCCTGCTATCTCCTCATAGCTCCTCTTAAGGTAGAATATTACAAACCAACCAAGAAGGCTTTCCTTCTCCAAATAAGTTACTTCTCCAAGAACCTTGTTAAAGCATATTATGTAATCGTTTGTGATTTGAAAGTTCTTAACACCATTCTTTTCCATAAGCAGGCTCATTAGAGAAGCATATGTCTCCATGTACTTCTCATCATTAGGCACTATTAATCCGATTCCAATCTGGTTCTCGTCGTGAAGAATTATGTCTCCACCGTGAAGTCTGAAGAAGTAGTCTAGGCCTTTCTTACGTAAATAGCCTAGTGCAAGATCCTCGTCAGCAATCTGGAAGCAGCCCAGACTGACTCTTTTACCCTTATTCTCATGTAAAATTATGATCGGAGATTCTAGTCTTTCCCTCCGAGAAAGTGCTTCAAAAATAGATAAAGCGTCTTCAATACTCCTGTCCACGAGAGTTAATAACCTAGCTTTGAGAATAGGTCTGGAGCCCGATGAAATCACCCTCCTACATCAGGAATTTTTTCTGGTTGACTTCCAAAAGGCTCTTTGGACTTATCTCTGCAAGCACGTATATCGGCGCGTCCGTTTCTTTCTGAAGCTTTTCCTTCCAATCCCTACCAGTCGCTATAAGGATGAACAATCCAGCTATATTAGCCTTAGCCTTCTCAGCCAGCTTTATCAGTGCCACGTCGGTTTCCCCGGTCCTAATAGCGTCGTCAACGATTAGAACTGAGTCGTCCCTTTTTAGGGAATTCTTAGGTATGTACAGCGAGCTGACTACTGCAGAACTTCCTATTACATAGGTAACTTCGAGGAAGTCCCTTACGCCAACCTCCTTATACCTCTTCGCTATCACGATATCGGCACCAAGCTCTTCAGCCACGAAAGATGCCAGTGGGATGCCATCTACGGCCGCAGTCATAACCTTATCCACCTTTTTACCCGCGAACAATAGTGCTACTTTCTGGCTGACAAGCCTAAGAAGGTCTACATCCCATATGACATGTGAAGAATCAAAGTAGCCCGACTCGTCTAAAACAAGCCTATTCAATATAAGCTCCTCCAGCGGGATCTTATCAACTAGAATTTGATACAACTCGTTAACCCTCTCCTCGGAGGGAAGTACGTGTCCTTTAGCATACCTGGCTAAAACAGTAATAGGCAAACCAGTAATCTGCGACAACTCATGATATGTATAACTGTTCTTAACTACATTAAGTAAAGATATCAGGTTCATCTTCCTTTTAATCTGCTCTACTCTCGGTCTCTTCATTTCCCCCGTAGGGATGAAGGTTTCTTTATCTAATTAACATTTTCATGTAAAAAAACTTACTATCTAGTGTTAGGGCAAAGTTGCCCATAATATTGGGAAAAACCTATAGAAATGTCTTAAAAAATGCTGTTAATCAACGTTTTTACATAAACTTGTAATTTTTTTACATACCTGTAAATTTGTAAAAAGCCTTTTTTTAGCCATGTGAAAACGGGCCCGCTGGGATTTGAACCCAGATTATTACAGCTTAGAGGGGTCGACAATGTTATTTTTCTGCCGCCATATCCAGGTTAGGCGACGGGCCCGGATTAGTTGACTAATCTGATATTAAAAAATTTTCAGTCCACTGCTTTAAAAAGACTATTGTGAGCAATTAGGCCTTTCTGCTCCACTATTCTATCAATAGTATTGGTCTCCCCGGTTGGGCCGGCGGCTTTTTCCCAGCTACTTTCACCAATTCCGTTGAGATTTCGTCCTCACTGAGTATTTCGACTCTGCATTTGAACTCTTTCTCCAAGAAAGAGTGTGCTTCTTCCAGTATTTTACGCTCCCCGATATCCAAAACTTGTTTCAAAACCATCTTGTACTCCCCGGTAATGCTGGGCAGTGTCTTCAAAACCTGTCCTATGAATCTTCCAAGTTCTTCTCTGGATACTCCAGCAGCATGAAGGAGCATTATCTCCCTGATCCTGCTGGGCTCTATCTCAGTTACCTCAAGTAATTTCTTGAAGGCCTCGTTCTTCCATTTAGCAGCGGTTATTATCTTCAGTCTGGTAGCAGAAACGTTGCCCATGGCTTTTATTATTTGATACGTATCCTCTATCAGGTTTTCCAAATATTTTTCAAGCAAAAGCGGTTTTTCATCCGCCTCGACTACTTGAGGCCACGGATGGTTTGCTAAAATCGTATCCTTACCCAGTATGCTCCATAATTCCTCAGCCAAATGCGGTGTGAAGGGGTAGAGCAGGTTAAGCCACGTTTCAACGGCTTCTCTAAGCGTCTTATAATCCGGCTTAGAGGTTCTTCTCAGATACCATCTCAGATCGTTTCTCAGACCATAGAGGGCCTCGCTAGCAGCCTCCCTTATCTCCATATTTTCCAGTGCTTCAGTAATCTTCTTAACGCGCTTCTTAATAGAGTTCCTTAGCCATTCTTCCATATGACCATTTTCGCTAACATACTCTTTTCCGAGAAGCGATATAACCTGCCTGTATATGCTCTCTATAAGTTCCATGTTCCTACTGGCCTTCTCACTCTCCCAATTCGGGTCTTCAAGACCCTCTGCCGCCAATAGCAGGGTTATCCTCGTCGCGTCTGAGCCATATTTCTCAATCGCATCCTTCAGGGAAATGAATATCCCCTTTGATTTATGCATCGGCTGCCCTTCTATCCTTAAGAAGCCGTTGACCGCTATTTGCCTAGGCCATTTCTCCTCTGGGAAGATGGCCACGTGGTGGAAGATATAGAACGTCAGATGATTCGCGATAAGGTCCTTTCCTGAAATCCTTAGGTCTACAGGATACCAATAGTCGAATTCGTACCTGAGTTTCCTTAAAAGCTCTAAAGAGACACCTGTTTTCTTCCCCACTTCCTCCGGTACTCCCTTATCGAGCATGACGTAGTCGTAGAATTCTTCCGTAAGATTTTCGGGCTTCAATACACCGTTGTTAACGTATTTCGAAATAATGTAGTAAGCCATGTACACCGTGGAGTCGCTTAGGGTCTCTATCATCTGGTCAGGTAGCCACGGTACTGGAGTACCTAAACCAGAAGTTCTTGTAAAGGCCCAATCCACGTACCAGTTTATGAAGTATATGAAGTTCTCCCTAGCCTCCTTGGGGTATATTTTCATCATCTCAAGGGCTTTAAGAGCCTTAGCCTTCCACTCTGGCGACGAATATGCTAAAAGGTATTGGTCACTAAGTATCTTGACGTGACATCTTGTTCCACATCTGCATACTACTGGAGAAGGCAGCTCGAGCATTTCATCCCCAGCACCATTTCTCTTCATTTCTTCGATTACAAGTTCCTTGGCTCTCTGGACAGGAAGATTGGAAAACCTGCCACAGTTATTCAGCGTCATCCCCTTATGGAACTCTTCTTTGTAAACCAGGCTTGTGGCTTCCTCGAGCTTGGGATCGGATTGATTCCTTATGCCGAGTTCCCTAACTATTTTCTCTGAAGGATTTGAACCATATTTTTCAGTCGTTATCATAGATATCGGTTCTATAGACCGTACTTCCTCCGGGTCTAAGCCGTATTCTCTGAGAAGAGCCTCGTCATGCTTCAAGTCTTCAAGCGCCATATAGTCATAAGGTGCGTGGGCTGGGACGCTGTATACAACGCCCGTACCAATAGAGGGGTCGACGAATGAGGCGGGGAGAACGGGGACGCTCACGCCCGTAAAGACTGTTATAACCTTCTTACCAATAAGTTCCCTACCCTTAAACTCCCTCGTCTTGTTAATGCTTTTTAACTGATCTGCAAGTTTTTGCAAAGTTTCTAAGCTCACGATCCATTTCTCACCGTCTACGTATGCTTCAGCATAATTGGCTTCAGGATTGACCCAAACATTCGTAACCCCGAAAACTGTTTCAGGCCTAAAAGTTGCCGCCACCAAGTAGGAATCATTAAGCCTGAACTTCACAAGATAGAACTTCTCCGGGAAAACTCCCTCGCCACTAAGCCTATCATGATCGCCAGTTGGGCTCTTATCCCTGGGGCACCAGACGACAGGGTGCACCCCCCTTATAATATATCCGTTTTTCAGAAGCTTCAAATACTGCCATCTGACAAAGGTGCTGAAGCCAGGGTTTAGACTTGTTGTGTGAAACTCCCTACGCCAGTCTATTGCTAAGCCGTAATCCTTAAGGACGGCACGATTCTTCTCAGTATAGTACCTAGCCAAGTAGACGGGGTCTTTAAAACGCTCTATCTCCTCCCTAGGTACACCATCCATCTTCTCAAGTATTTCAATAGTCTTTTGGTCTCCTCTTCTTATCCTATCTGAAATACCCGCTATCGTCGTCCCGGTCCAGTGAAATGCGAAGGGGAAAAGTACGTTGAACCCTCTCTTACGCTTATACCTTGCAATTACATCCAAGCGAGTTAAAGTATATGCAGTCCCTAAATGGACCGGACCTGACATATAGGGAAAAGGAAAGGTCACGAAGAACTTTGGTCTAGAAGGATCTGGCTCAGCCTCGAAAACCCTTTCTTCTTCATACTTCCTCTGCCACTTCTTCTCAACTTCTGAGAAAGAGTATTGAAGCTTCTCCAAGGTTTTGTTTCTTAAAGCTTTGGAAGATACTTAAAGATTTAGGAAGGAGCTGCTTCAAGCTATTAACCTTACCCTCGTGTCCAATATTGGAACCATCACTCCTATCTAATTGCTACTTTTCTAGAAAAGTAGTATGCGAATAAGGTGGTGGATGAAAAATGTTTTTTCTAGTAGTTCTAAAACCCAATTAAGGTTTCAAGGAAAGAGCATCAGGAGGAATCCAAATTCTTTTAACTTCCTTAACCTTGTCGAACTCTTGATCTTCGGAAACTATATTGCTTATTCCCGCTTTCTCTATCGTTGCCAAATGTATGGCATCGGATGGCTTTAAACCATAGTTTAGCAAGTACCTTTCTGCAGGTTTCAAATCTTCCTCCTCAACTGACAACAACTCAGTGTACGGCAATACTATGCTTTTCAAGAATTCCAGTGTAGTTTCATAGGCTACTCCATACTTTCTAGATATGTAGAGTGCTTCGTCTACTACAAGCATGTTTGTGAAAAGCTGGTTTTAATAAATTTGGAGAGTTCTTCTTATGGTTTTTAAAGCCTGTAGCTCGAAGACCTTAGCATCAATCCTGGTTGCTAATCCCCCCTTAGCAAAGTTTCTCCTACCGCCGGCTCCCCCACCAACTCCAAGATTCTTCACGATTTGCTGTGCCAGCAAGGAGCAATCAATCCCCCTTTCTAAAACAGCCTCTCCAGCAAAGATAACAAACTGGGTTGTGGGAATACTCGTTGCTAACAGTATTATAGCATTAGGTTCTTTTTTAGATGCCTTCTCTCCAAGAGTTATCAATTTGCTTATGTCTAACTCATCTGAGCTGTGAAACACAACTTTAACCCCAGCCTCCTCAGAAGCCTTAGAAATCAACTGGTCGGCAAGGGAATCTAGTTGGCCCTCGATAATCTTCTCGATTTTTTTGCTGAGGTTTTTCAGTTCAGTCTTAATCCTCTCCACCTCCTCCGGAACCTTATTACTCGGCACTTCCAGTATCCTCTCTAAGCGGGAAAGCTGGTTTTCAAGAGACCTTACGTAATCTAGTGAAGACAACCCTGTCCGGAATATTATTCTCTCCACACCGTCTTGTATTCTCTCGACTTTAACTATCTTCACAAGCCCTATGTCACCAGTCTTATTAACATGGAGGCCTCCGCATGCTTCAGCATCGAAGCCTTTTATTTTAACGATCCTGAGCTCCTTTCCTGGTACAGCGCCGCCTTGGTATATTCTGAAACCATACTCCCTCTCTGCAACCGTTCTAGGTAAAACCCTTATTTCAACATCGATGTTAGCTAGAACGATTTCATTAGCTTTACGCTCTATCTTCCCGATTTCCTCTTCAGTAAGTGGAAGGGGATGAGTAATATCCAGCCTAGACTCTATGACGCCCTTCTGTGCACCTGCCTGCCAAACATGGTTTCCAAGCACGATTCTGGCTGCAGCATTTATAATATGAGTTGCCGTATGCGCCCTTCTAAGTTGGAGACGCCTATCAGCATCAACAATCATCTTTACAATACTACCTACAGGAGGGACAGGGCCTTCAATGAAGTGTATTATCCGATTGCTCACCGCCTTAACATCTTTCACGAAAGCCTCCTTCCCGTTGAAAACAATCCTTCCAGTGTCTGCGGGCTGGCCTCCACCCTCCGGGTAGAATATCGTCCTATCTAGGACAATTTTGCCGTCGAAAACACCAAGTACTCTTGCCTCAGCCTCCAGTAAGTCAGGATTCTCGTAATACTTTTTAAATGTCTCTGGGAATGCTTTTTCATCAAAGCCTAAGATAATTGTCTCTTCCTCCGGCTCCTTAGGCTGTTTATGCCTAGAGGCAATCATACTATAGAAATCATCTGGAATACCGATTTCAACACCCTTTTTAGATAATATATCAACAACCTGTTCCGGTGTAACACCGTGAGAATCATAGAGCTCGACAAGCTTATCAACGCTTACGGATTTAGTCTCCCTAAGAATCGCCTCGACTCGCTTAATACCCTCCTGAATGCTCCTCCTGTACTTCTTAAGTTCTATCTCAATGAGGCTTAGAATGCTTTCTTTAAGGTCGAGCAGGTTTGGAAATTCCCTACCCCAGTACTCCAGCTCCCAAGAAGCTAATTCGAGTAGGATCTTCTCCAATCCCAACCTGTCCATAATCCTAGCGGTTTTCCTTAGAAGTAGCCTAGCCAGATAACCTACGCCGGTATTAGAGGGCACAACACCCTCTGAAAGAATGAACACCAGGCTCTTCAAATGGTCTAGTGCCTTAAAGACGTTCTCCATCGTCTCAAGCTTGTGGGAAAACCCATCTGGAAAGCCGAGCCTCCTTACGAGCATAATTTTCTCCTCTTGCTTTAAGAATTTGTTTTTGGAAGTGGAAACTGTAATCGCGTACTCCTTGAGAAGTTCTAAAGGAATTTCCATGTCAATGACATGAGAGGCTTTTTTCAGGAGCCCCCCATAGAAAGCGTGGAAACCAGTCGGAGCGCCTGCAAGAAGCCATGTTATCCTTTCCATACCGTAACCGGTGTCGACAGTACGTATCGGAAGCTCAGTAAGAGAACCGTCGGGGTGAACCTTATACTTCATGAAGACGAGTGTCGCAATCTCCAAGCCATGGGCAATAACCTCGAAGCAAGGCCCAGCATTACCCCCACCGCTCCAAGAACTCTCAATGAAAGACAAGTCTTCGCCCCTAAGACCCACCTCCCGTGTAAAGAATTCGAAACCGTACCTGACAGTATCCTCCTTCCAGTAGACTTCATTACTCTCACTGTTAAAAGCATGGTGACCACCCATTTCGAAAATGGTGAGGTGCCTGCCGATCGTCCTCCCCACCATATCCACGTCTACAAGCCTTATGCAAGGCTGAGAGATCACCAAGGGATTAGCCGGCGGAGGGATAATACCTTCAGTGACATAAGGCTGAAAATCAACAATACTCGCATCAGTAAGATAGAGGTCGTTCCTCCACCTGCACACCACAGGATATGGAGAGATAACCTCGTGATCCCTATCTTTAAAAAACCTCAGAAATGAGCTTCTAACCTGGCTCAGCTCCTCAAGGCTTCTACCGACTCTCCTACCTATGAAAGTGTATGGTGAACAAGGAGATTCGCCACAACTGTCCCGGGAAGGGTCGAGCGTCCAGAAAAACCTGCCGCATTTGATGCATTTCTTTCTCATAAACCCGCCTTTTATCAAGAACTCTAGGCGATACTCCTCCTCGTTGAAATCAGCCTTCATCCTCTAACATCGCCAAAAAGTAAGCATGGCACGATTTATATCTTAAGCTGTCGAAACATGTAAAAAGGACTTTATAGTGTAGTTAGTTTTTCGGCAACCGGAACTATTATGGGTCATTGGAGAATGCTTCGCAACGCTTTTAAGTAATCTACTTTCAAAAAGCAGAAAGAATTAAACAGACATCCTATGTAAAATAACGACGAATTTATAATAAAATTATTAAGGCTGTTGAGGAGACGAAGATCGGGTCTTAGACGGTTTTGATTTTCTCTTTGACAATACTGTTAAAGCCATGATTGTTATAACTACAATTATTAGCGTCGTAATAAACATCATGGGGAATGGCGGTTCTTTGACTATTAAAGTAATTGTATTGCTTGTCGAACCCTCATAAGAATCATCTCCTAGCCATGATGCTCTTACTTTCCATTCTCCAACGAGGTCCGCTACGAGACTATCGTAAAACCTTCCCTCATGGTCAGTCGAAACGTTCCTAACTATTTCAGCTCCACCGGGGTTTGTGTATATTATCGTTATCGGTATGGAAGCCAAGCTTCCATTCTTAGATAGGAACCCGGATACCTCTATTTTCTCTCCCCTTGTTACGTTGATCTTAGGGACCTGCAGGTAAATTGCGGAGGAGGCTTTTACCACGGTAACAGTAATAGTCTCACTGGCAATTTCCTCATGAGAATCGTCTTCTAGCCACATGACTCTAATCATCCATACTCCGACAGCGTCAGCAGTAACGCTGTCAAAAAACCTCCCATCGCTATCGGTTAAGCACTCTTTTCTAATCTCATTTCCATCTGGCTTTAAGTAGATTACAGTCATTTTTATAGATGCTAGGTTCCCCGTCTTGATTATGGACCCCCTCACTTCTATATTATCGTATTTCGTTACTCTTGTTTTAAGTGCCTGAAGTAAGAGAGCCAAAGAAGTCTCTGTCACGTTTACCATGATTATGCTGCTTGATGCTCCCTTATAATAATCGTTACCAGGCCAAGAAGCCTTGAAGTAGTGAATTCCGACTGTTTCACCAATCCAAGTGTAAGAGTATGAACCGTCTTGGCTACTCTGGATGACTACAGTATTCCATGTTTCTCCATTTACTGAGTGATGAATCGTAACCATAGTTGATACTCCGGGAGATATTCTTCCCGATATCTGGAGGGCTTCGCCAAGCTTTATCGAGTCCTTCGAAGAAATACAAGTTATTATCGAAGGAGCCTTGTCATAATAGCCAAATAGTGTGGTTATGCTTTGCGCGGGAACCCTTATGTTCAGAGAACTTCCAGATATTTTCATATCTCCTATATAGGTACAGTTCTCATAGCTAGAAGTACGGTATAGCTTAAAAGCATTACATGGAATATTATTCAGGTTTACCTCCAAGTCAACGATGTTTTCATTCCTGTTTATAATCACGATTGTGACGCTTTTATTAGCTTCATACAAATAGGCTGAAACTAATACCTTTGAATTTTCCGAGTAGGCATATATCCTCCTAGATCCGGGGGCTATGAACTTAGAAAACTGTTTGAAAGCATAATACACTGGGTTAACCGTATAAGTATTTCTACTAGAGTCTATAGATATCAAACTAGTCGGCCTATACCAGAAAAGTGCCCAGTGAAGATAGGCGGAAGCGTTTTCAATAGTTAAGACGTTATGAATATGGTGGGCCACCGTAATGGCTTCCTTGAAAGTACCAGCTTCCTCAACCCCAAGATAACTATACTCAGTTTGCCATATTGGCTTATTGTATTTGGTAGCGAGTTTGGACAAGGCCTTCATGTCAGAGATCTTGCTATCCGGGTTGAAGAAGTCAATATCGTAAAGGTGGTGGGCGAAGACATCCACATATCTAGCGGCTTCAGGATCGGCCATGATAACTGAGAGGTAGCTATAAGCCTTTGAACAACCAGCTGTCTCCGGAACTATTATCTTTGTAGCAAGTTCCTCAGCCCTGAACTTAGTCCCTACGACCTTAATCAAGTCTCTCATCTGCTCTGGAGTATAGGCGCAAGTCTCCCACTGGTCGGTGACAAAGTCAGGCTCGTTCTGGAGGCTTATCCAACCTATATCTATACCATACCTATCCCTGTATCCGATTATGTAGGCTGCTAAGAACTCCGCGAACTCCTCATAGTATTGAGGTAAGAGATAGCCACCACCCGGCTCCCTACCCGTGGTCTTCATCCATCCAGGAGGACTCCAAACCGAGGCTATGAACTTGGTTACCCCCTTTTCCTTGGCTCTTTGCGCATTCCATATCTGACTGTCACTAGTTGAAAACCTAAATGCCTTCCAGTTGAAATTATTCGGATCATTGTCATCATTAGTAGGTTCTATCCGTGTCCAAACCCTGAGCCTGTAAATACTTATCCCAAGATCGGAGAAAAGCAGGTTAATAACCTCTGTTCTTTGAGGTTCCCTCAAGTTTTTTATCAGTGATTCATAATAAGCACCAGATCCACCAAAACCTTCAATCTCCTGGTACTTTATAGAACCGTCTATTATTATTGAACTCTTCCCAGAACCACTCAGAGTTTGCGATGATGAAGAAACTGCTATGAAAATCATTAGGAGTAAGACTATGGTGGTTATTTTTCTCGAAGCCATGTTTTTCCCTGTCACTTGAACGTAGATAAATTTTTAGGATTTAAATCCATTTTCAGAGGCAATCATTTTAAACAGTACTCAATCATAGGAAAATTTTTACATTAGTCAAAAGAAAACAATGACATGGTAAGTAAATAAAATTAGAGAAATCATTAGCTTAGTAAAGTTACTTAAGCTTAAATGGAAATGATAATCAGGGTTAATATAACATTCACTATATCCATACGAATAGCATACTCGTTTCCTCAAGTTTAACTCAAAAGGACAGGTAGTTAGGTAGAAAGCTTAAACGCGTGTCAATCCTCAATCTTAAAGCTTGCTAGAGTCAGACTGTATTATTAAAAATATCCTATTCTCGAAGAAAAGTTAAAATATGAATGTCCTAAAATTTAATCTGTGGCGAGGAGGCGAGACAAGTAAGCGCAAAGTAGCTCAGCCTGGGAGAGCGCCCGGCTGAAGACCGGGGTGTCGTCGGTTCAAATCCGGCCCTCGCCACGCTTTCTAAAAGAGTTAGGTCTTCGAATCTGGAGCTATGCTTAACACCCTTGCTTAATAAGTGATAGCGAACCGGAACTCGGAGAGAGTTACTGAATTGAGTATTTGATTAAGATGGAATTATAAACTACAGTCAGCATTTTGTATTTTACCAAGTGAAATTGACGAGTAGCTAAATTACCAAAAACTTCTAAAATAAAATAATGGGCCGACGCGGATTCGAACCGCGATCGCCGCCTCGTAAGAGCGGCATCCTAACCATTAGACTATCGGCCCCAGTTATTAAAAACGTATGTTTGAATCTTATATTCTTTTCTCCGTAGCATTGTTCGTATTGTAAAAAAGCGAGCTTACTCATATTAGTGCTTATATTTCCCTTATTTGTCCAGAGCCGTAAACTATGTATTTTGTAGTGGTTATTTCCTTCAGGCCCATTGGTCCTCTTGCATGAAGTTTCTGCGTGCTTATTCCGACTTCTGCACCGAATCCGAATTGACCTCCATCTGTGAATCTTGTGGAGGCGTTCACGTATACTGTGGATGAATCAACTAAGCTTGTAAATAGTTCAGCATCTTTCAGATTGCTCGTTATTATTGCATCAGAATGCTTAGAGCCGTACTTATTTATGTGGTCTATTGCCTCTTCCACGCTATCTACTATCTTAAATGCGAGTGTCAGGTCCATGTACTCCTCATACCAGTCCTCTTCAGTAGCCTCCAGTAGAGAGGGCACTATTTTTCTGCTTTTTTCGCACCCTTTTATAGCAACGTTGTATTCTCTTAAGACTTTCACAAGTTGTGGGAGATATTCCTCAGCTATCTTACTGTGTATTAGGACTTTCCTGACTGCGTTGCATACCGCTGGTCTCTGAACCTTGGCGTTAACTATTATCCTGTTCGCCATCTCGAAATCAGCATCCCAATTAACGAAGATGTGACAGTTGCCGGCTCCGGTTTCAATAACCGGTATGAGCGAATTCTCTCTGACAAACCTGATGAACTGAGCGCTGCCACGCGGTATTACCACGTCTATATACTTATCTTGTCTCAGTAACGTTTTAACCAGTTCTCTACTGGGATTCTCTATAAGCTGTATTGCATCGGGAGGGATTAATCCCTCAACTGCTTCACGCATCAGCTTCACGAGAATCTTGTTAGAGTTTAATGCTTCCGATCCTCCTCTTAAGACAACAGCATTACCGGCTTTTAGAGCAAGCCCCGTTATCTCTACAGTCACATTCGGCCTCGCCTCGTATACTACTCCAATGACGCCCAAAGGCACTCTGATCTTTCTTATTTCTAAACCATGCCTGGTCCTCCAGCCTTCAACGATTTCGCCAATTGGATCCGGCAGGGATGCGACTTGATGTAGTCCATCAACCATTTCTCTAATCCTCTTCTCGTTTAAGAGAAGCCGGTCTATGAAGGCGGAGGAGGCTCCGCTGTTTTTAGCCGCCTCCACATCCTTCTTGTTTTCTTCAAGTATTTCGCTAGAATGCTCCCGTATTTTTTCAGCAATTCTCTCTAAAGCAGCGTTTTTAACTGGAGTCTGAACGATGCCCAGTTTTAGAGATGCTTCTTTAGCCTTTCTAGCCTTTTCGACAACCTCATCCTCTATGCTCAACTTTTGGAAACTTATGAAACCCTTAAGACTTAAACCTTTTGCGTACTGGCTTAATTACAGTACCAACGTTCTCACCGCTAAGTATCTTCGTTATAATATTCTTTTTTAGGCCATTGGCTATAACCGTTGTGACGCCGGCTCTTGAAGCTATTGCAGCAGCTTGGAGCTTAGAAAGCATTCCTCCCCTTCCCAGGCTGCTGGGAGAGCCGGCGTAGGAGAGGATCTTCTTGTTCACCCCCCTCAGTTCTCTCACCAGCTTGACGCCGTTTTTAGTGGGAATCATAAACCCATCCACGTCCGTGAGCATTATAAGGAGATCGGCCTTTATTTTCGAAGCTATTATTGCAGAAAGCCTATCGTTATCCCCGAATCTTACAGAATTGGGGACATAAGGGTTCACGGGAATTAGCTCCTTAACCGATATTGCATCGTTCTCGTTGATAATAGGTATTACATCATGCTCTATTAGCGCCGAGAGCGTCCTCCAGAAGTTTTTATAACGATATTGGTTTGCAAGATCCTCCTCTGTTAAGAGTATTTGCGCAACTTTTACGCCGTATCTGTTGAAGTATTTGGTATACATTGCCATTAGGCTCGGCTGGCCTACTGCTGCACAGACCTGTTTCATCGTAAGCTTTAGGGAGCTAGGTGTAGCATTTATCCTAAGCTCTGACAATCCTGTTGCAATTGCCCCTGAGGTGACTATAATGACTGACCTTATCTTGCTCCTATTTTCAGAAACTTGGCGAGCTATCTCTTTGACTCTGCCTGGACTGACCCAGCCCCTCGAATTGGTTAAGACGCTTGTTCCAATCTTAATGACAATATCCTGTTTCCCATGCATCAATTGGAGACATTGCCACTAATGTAACACGAATATTTAAGCAATACTTTCTGTCTCAACGTAAGCCTATTTCTTAAGGCCGTATTTCGCCTTTATCTCCTCATCGCTCCTCTTAAACTCTTCATAGGCTATTCTAAGTAAATCCACGAGGTTTTTTATCATCTCTATCTTCTTCTCAACGCTCATGCCTTTAGAATCGAAATCTGCGTAGAGCACGGCCTCGTGACAGTGTTTACGAGGGATGAGGAACTTAACCTCAAATCCGGTTATCTCCCTTGCCCTCTTAGCAACTTCCTCACCTAACTCATATCTCTCTATCACATCCTTAAGGTCGGTATCCTTATACTTAGGCCAGTTCTCCTTCTTACTAAGCTCTACAACAATCTTGTCAGTATCGTCACCACGCTTATGGTCTATGTTTATCGAAGAATGTACGCGGAATGCCTCATATGCAACCGTAACCTTACTGTCTTCTATTTCAAAGACCATGATATACGGTTCCCCGCGGGTGCGTACTATCCACTTGGCACTTCCACCTTCGAAGCCTGGGAATCCTGACGGAATCTCGTAGGAACACCATATAGAAGTCCAGCTTCTCATAAGTTCTGAAACAGCTTTAGCAAAAGCCTCATCTTCCGGAAGAATCCCCTTTCTCCGTTTTTCTTGAATTTGCATCTTCCACTTCTCTAATATTTCACTCTCCTGTTTCGAAATTTCGGTGAATGCGTTGTTAAGGGCAACCCATGCCCTTCCTATTTTCTCTATTTTGGCATCATCATCTAAATTCTTTCCATCGAAGCTCGCGTAGAAGAAAGTATTTTTCACCGGTGGAGTGGGAAGAGCCTGCTTGATTTCAATCCCAGTCTGAGTGCTCATCTTTTTAGCTATCTCGTCTCCTTTTTCAAGGACCTCGACGATACCGCTCAGCTCATCCCTGTATTTACTCCAATTATTTCTGTCCTCAAGGGAAATAAGGAGTTCGTCTCTTTTTTTAGCAAGCTCCTTATAATCAAGGATGTCAGCATACTTCTCTTTATCAAGGAGATAGTCTAAAAGCATATCGCCAACGTGCACAGCAGGCCCGTATCCGGCGACTATTATGCCATCTCTTGTTTCATATGCTTCAAAGGGTTCGTAATCAGTTTCAGCATTTATGCTCCAAACTATCTGTTCATTGAAAAAACCTTGTTCACGAGGCATCTCCGTTATGATATCTCTGAGCCCAAAGTTATCTGTCAAATATTTCTTAAGTTTTTCGAGAAACTCCTCCCTGCCCAATCTAGAATACGAATAGAAGACGTTTTATTTAAGGATATTTTAATACGATCCATTAAAGACAATTATTCGTAATAAGCCAGTAATATTTGAGTCACCTTACTGTGAAGCTGGCAGTTAGTCCACCCACCATCACGAGGAAAATACCCTTTTCAACTATTTTCTCAGGACCATCCGTGTAGAGGCCTAGTTCAGAGACGGGTATTGTAAAGCTGACTGTCTTCTTCTCGCCTGTTTCAAGCATTATCTTATTAAACCTGTACAATTTTCTAACGGGCGCAGGCAGGCTGTTTTCAACAGCACTAATGTATACTTGGACAATTTCACTGCCACTATAAGCTCCCGTGTTCTTCACATCCACCTGTAGAATTATGGTGCCTTCTAAACTAGCTTCTATTGGATTGACGGTCAGATTACTGTATTCAAACGTAGTATAGCTAAGACCATGCCCGAGTTCGAAAAGAGGATGGCAATCCTCTCCGGAAGGCCTATCATAATTTATTGGTTCCTGCACAGTAGACCTAGGCCAAGAGCATGGAAGTTTCCCACTTGGGTTATAGTCTCCAAATAGGACATCTGCTACACCCTGCCCCTCCGTCCCTGGCAGCCAAGCCATGAGAAAAGCATCCCATTGAGGAAGCCTGGATTCTATTCCTGTCAGGGGCCTGCCAGCCACTATTATGACGATCGTGGGAGTCCCTGAGGCTACGACCCTGTCGATTATTCTAAGTTGTTCTTCGCGCGTTCGTACCCCGCGTGATGCTTCCACTACTTCCCTGCCATGTTATCGTCCAGCCTCCACATTGGTTCCCGATATCGTCCGCATTAGGGCCGGCAACATAGATCGTACTTACGTTTTTAGATAAGGGGAGAATTCCATTGTTCTTCAATAATACTATGCTTTCACAAACTGCTTGTTTAGCGATTTCTCTATGGGCAGCATTACCAACTACTGAAGCCAAGTTTTCGTCGACATATGGTTCTTCAAAAAGACCTAGACGAAATTTTGTTACGAGAATTCTGTATACGGCTTCATCTATTCTGCTAATAGGGATCTCACCGCTATTGACCAGGTCTTTAAGCGTTTCTTGAAACTGTCTCCAGCTCTGAGGAACCATCGCCATATCTATACCTGCCTCTATGCTTTTCTTAACTGCCTCCCTGTAAGAAGGGTCTACTTGGCCTATTGCCTCCCAGTCTGAGACCAAAAGGCCTTGGAATCCGAGCCCCCCTCTTAAAACATCCGTAAGGAAGAATTTGCTACCGTGTATTTTCTGACCGTTAATACTGCAATAAGAAGCCATTATTGACCCTACTCCAGCATTAACCACACCCACAAAGGGCTCTAAATGCTGCTCTCGAATAATTCTTAGAGGAGCCCGACAATCGCCCTGGTCCTTCCCGCCCACAGTGCCACCGGAACCCACATAGTGTTTAGCTGTGGCAAGAACAGAATCGCTTTCAGAAAGCCCCGCCCCCTGGTATCCCTTAACCGCGCTCATCACCATTGTTTTAACCAAGTAGGGGTCTTCACCGAAAGACTCATAGGTTCTACCCCAGCGATCATCCCTAGTAACATCAGTAACAGGTGAAAAAGTCCAACGTATACCAGTTGCCCTTACCTCTATCGCAGTAATATGAGCACATTCCTCGACCAGCTCGGGATTCCATGTAGCGCCCATCCCAATGTTATGCGGTAATATTACTGCCCCATACACGTTATTATGACCATGCACAGCGTCGATACCGTATATAATGGGGATTCCGAGGCGTGTATGTTCAACAGCCTGTCTCTGAAACTCGTTGTACATCCTAGCCCAGTTCTGCGGAACATTCGGATCGGGACAGGAGCCACCGCCGCTAAGTAATCCACCCAAATAATATGTTGAAATGTCTGAAATGCTGTTTACTGATTGACGGTCTACAAGAGTCATCTGGCCGATTTTCTCCTCAAGAGTCATGCGAGAGAGGAGGTCAGTAGCTCTTTCCTCAGGCGTGAGATTTGGATTACAGTAAGGTGCTTCCTCAGGAGGCAGTGGTGGAGGCCTAGTTACTGATGAGAGCCAAAAGTAAATGCATAGCGCTGTTACGAACAAAACGATAACTGTTGCGATTTCCCTCGTCTTTTTATTCTTTTGAGAACTCATGGATAAAACTAAGAAGGGGGCTAAGAACAAACATAGGGAGACTACGTTTATGCTCAAGCCTATGGGATTTTCTATGTAACTTACCATCTTAAACTCCAAGATAAAACTAGTAATGACAGCAGGATGAAGATTAGGAAACTTTTCAACACTCACTTAATTATCCCCAAAATGAAAGGATTTATACAAGCTTTAGTAAAAATGATTAAGACATCAGTGCTTAATACAGTGTCAAAACATTTTCCATTCAGAATTTCCTGTTGCATAGAGAATTATCAAAAAATGTAAAAACATGAGTGCGGAGGGTGGGATTTGAACCCACGAACCCCTGCGGGACGAGGTCCTGAGCCTCGCGCCTTTAACCAGGCTTGGCGACCTCCGCGATTCTCCGAAGTAGAGAATATTTGGTATTACGAATCTAATAAATTTTGTCAGCAAGTTATCTCTTTATTCATGATACTATGCCCTCTTCTTTCAAGAAGCTTATCAATTCCTCTTCCGTCCTGAAGATTTTTGTAGAGTAGTAGTTGAAAAAAGGGCTTTCCGGGCCCTGGAATACTACAAACACCTTCTTATTATTGCTGAAACCATAGTTCATTTCAGAAAGGACCCCCGGAGACATTATTGGTGAGAAATAGTATACCACGAGGAAATCGCTCTGGTCGATAAGCTGGTAATCCCTTGCAACAATCTGGTCAAGCAAGTCTTCAACAACTTCTTCCATCTCCCTTACGCCGATTTCGCACCCATTGCTCCCCACTATTAGCTTGTCCCTGCCTGAGGCCTTTGCCTCTTTAAGCTTCTCGATTAGCATTGCATCCTCTATTTCCCCAGGGTCGAAGACAGTGAGCCCCAGTTCTCTTAGCTTCTCTTTGAAAACATCCTTGCTTGCAATACCCGCCTCTCTATTCTCGAGATGCGTTATAGGATAGCTAAGATAGGCTTTTTTGGAACCAGGGTTAAAAGCCAGATTGAATAGTGTTTCACCGGGAGAAGAGGAGGGGATTATGTAAAACGGTTTCCCCCTGTAATTGGCTATTGATTTCGTTAAGAGTATTTCCTCATCCCTCCATACAAGGATATCCTTAAGTTTTAAACGCCCTCTCCACTGAAGGGAGAGCTCAAGCCTATTTTTTATCGAAAGCACGGAATCCGATACTGTAATGAACATGTCGGGGGACAGCTCGTTAAGATAATGAAAGTCGAAAGCTTGGAAGACGTGTTTCTTCCACCTGAAGCAGGCGTGCGTACTTATCACTATGTTCTCATGATTCTCCGATTCTCTTATTATCTGCTCGAAGACCGTCGCCCTCAGGAAGTTGAGGGAAGACGGAGACAGGTCGAGTATCTTATCCTCTTTAATCTCCATGTTGAGTTTCCTAGCTGTTTCGAACATCATGCTCCCTACGGAGAAAAGCCTAATCTCGATTCCTCTTTCCCTCGATAAATCCATGAATTTTCTTAAATACTCTTCTCTGCCACTACCACTGATGCCTGTAACTACTATTCTCAAATTCCCTTATTATCTTTAAGCAAGTTTATTTAAAGAGCTTACTCTAAACATTTTAAAAATCGTTAATTGTTTGAAGAATAATAGCTTTAAATCCCCTATTTAACCCCCAAAAAAAGACAGCATGAGGGTGATAATCACCAAAGACTATGATGAAATGAGCATAAAGGCTGCAAGGATAATCGCCGAACAGGTGAGAAGGAAGCCTAATTCCGTACTCGGCCTAGCTGCTGGAAGCACTCCTTTAGGAACCTACAAGGAGCTTATTAGAATGCATCGAGAAGAAGGGTTGGATTTCTCCAGTGTCATTACCTTCAACCTCGACGAGTACTATGGGCTTGCACCAGACCATCCTCAAAGCTACCACTACTTCATGTTTGAAAACTTCTTCAAGCATGTGAATATAAACCCGAAGAACATTCATACTCCCGACGGGCTTGCTAAAGACGTTAAAGCCTTCTGTGAAAAGTATGAGGAGGAAATTAAAAAGGTGGGAGGGATAGACCTACAGCTCTTAGGAATAGGGAGGGACGGTCACATAGCGTTTAACGAGCCAGGCTCCTCCCTCGCAGGCAGGACGATGCTCGTAGCTCTCGCGGAAGAAACCATAAAGGATAATGCTCGATTTTTCAAAAGCGAGGAAGAAGTGCCTAGGCTTGCGATAACCATGGGATGCGGTACCATCATGGAGGCCCGGAGAATACTGCTTTTAGCTAACGGAGAGAACAAGGCTGATGCTATTGCAGCAACGGTGGAGGGGCCTGTAACTTCTCAAGTCACTGCCTCAATACTGCAAATGCATCCTGACATCATAGTCATCGTAGACGAGGCAGCAGCATCCAAACTTAAGAGAAAGGAATACTACAAGTATGTGAACAGGGTTTTGGAAGAAGCGGGGTTTTTAAACTTCCGCTGTCACTAGAAGTTTTCACTGATTAAACCAATCTGGGTCATATTGATTCGTCAAATCATCATAATATTGGAAGCCATATGGATGGAGATAATCCAGTCGCAACAGTACCATCGCATGTTCACTCGTTCCATTTGCGAATGATCCTATTGCTGAATCTATTCCCGCTTTTTCAAAAAACGCAGCAGCCAAGATTGCGAATCATCGCAGTCACCGGATTTGAATGCAAGTGTTTCAAGAGGAGCAAGAAATATATCATTGTAATCCTTCTCGTAATGGATATTATCGCTTATGAAACGCAGGATCTTCTCGACTTTCCTAACAGGAGCATCCGTGCCCTCAATGCCTATAAGCCCGAAGACCTCGTCCATCTTACGACTTGCCGTATCATAGCTGTGTTCTCCCGAGAGCTCATAGAAACGCTCTTCTGATGCTGGCCAATATATTCTGCCAAGGCTATGCTTCGCAAGCTCAGACATGAATCGGACCTGCTCAGAGTAGGCAGGACCATGCCTCTTCTTGGAAAGAATATTCTTGAAGGACCTTAATTCATCATAATATTGCTTGAGGAGATGGTTAATCCTAAGCGCTTCAGAAACCCGGTATTGGAGGAGAAGATTGTCATACGACTCACTAAGGAAGGAGAACTCTTCTTCTAATTGACTGATGCGGAGCAGAGGTCATCTCTAGCTAATCTTAAGCTCGATGCTTCAGAATAAAGATTTAGATAATTCTCTTCAAGGTTTAAGTATTCGGATCGCAGATTAACATAGAAGAATAAGATTAATGTCAGAAATGACGCCAATAACCATGTGGTAATTAAAAGAATAATCTTCAATCGCGTCGGCGATACCTATACTCTGGAAACACGTTGTAGAAATATTCGTCACTCATCCGGAGCTTCTCCTTAACTGACGTATTCTCACAATGTGCACAGGTTCCTCACGGAAACCATATGTTAAGACAACGATAGCGTTCTCAGGAGATCCCTTAAACTCAG
Organism: Candidatus Brockarchaeota archaeon; assembly: GCA_017601345.1. GTDB lineage: Archaea > Thermoproteota > EX4484-205 > EX4484-205 > JAAOZP01 > JAAOZP01. Next base: position 21,587 of record JAFNIT010000019.1, read on the forward strand.
AGAGCCTCATCTCTAACTCACTTATACCCGCCTCATATTCGGACGCTGACACCTCGAGAACCTCCAGGCCGCGTGTAAGCATCAGCTTTCTGAGAGTCTTCCCATTAGGTGAGGCGGAGATTATCCTACAATCAGGTTTGAAGCTAGCGATCCTTTCAGCCGTTTTTCCGGATTTCGTGAAAACACCTATCATGGCGCCAAGTGACTCTGCTAGCGAGACTATTCCGAATGCAAAACGATCTCCTATACTGCTTTTTTCAGTAATCGTTCTCCTGAATGGTTTTATTTCAGACTCGTATCGCTCTATTATCCTCGAGAGCCAAGAGACCGTTTCAACAGGATATTTCCCTATGGCGGTTTCTCCAGTAAGCATGAGTACATCAAGCTGCCATGTACCCCAACTCCCGTTGGGGTTGAAGAGAAGGAACATCCTCTAGTGAAAAATGCATCCCAAGATCTCCTCTAGCAACCATGACTCCGTCTGCAGCATCGATTATCTCATCTACTTTCTCAACTCCAACGGGAGTTTCTATTTTAGCTATTATCCCCATCTCCTTCGCACCAAGCGAGATTAATACGCCGCGAAGTGCAGCAATGTCTTCAACGCATTTAACATAGCTCAAACCTATGAAGTCAAAATCGTTCTCGACAGCGATCTTGACGGCACGAACCTCTTCCTCTGTAATCGATGGTAGATCTAGGTCCTGTCCCTGAATCACAATAGCCTTCCTAGAAGTAATAGTTGCATCAGTTAAAGCCCTCATCAGTATTTCAGAGCCAGATGCAGATTCAACCCTAAACGCAATCCTACCATCATCCATCAGGATAACATGACCCTTTTTAATAGCATTGAAAGCCGCGTCACTAGCTAGAGGAACAAGCCTGCTTGGCCCGCCCTCCGACTCAGCAGCCTGAATAATCTTAACAGTTTCATAAGCCTTTACTTCAACAGGATCCTTTAAATCCCCGATTCTGACACTGGGACCACGTAGGTCTCCCAGGAGTATGAAATACTTGCCGAGCTCAGCCTCCACACTCCTAACCAGTCTGGCAGTCTCCACCCATTCCTCCGGCGAGCCGTGGCTAAAGTTTACCCTGAATATGCTTGCTCCCAGAAGCGCCATTTCCCTAATGACGTTCCTAGACCTTGAGGAATTGCCTATTGTAACCGCAATCCTAGTCTTCATCGGAAAGAAACACTATGTCCTTTCAAATAAGCGTTGTTTATGATCTACAGTAATAAAAACCAGGCAAGAATAAGCATAGGGAAAAATCATCTAGAAAAAAGCGCCACGGGCAGGATTCGAACCTGCGTGCCCCGAAAAGGGGCATCGGGTCTCTCATCTGTTGAGATCTCGAGCCCGACCCATCTTTGGAGAGAGCCTTTCCACTCTGGCACCGTGGCGATAATTTGTAGAAGAAAATACGGATGTATTGTTTTTATGTTTTTCTGTTAACATCGTTATAAAAGCCGGTAATCAAACACGAGCAAGATACGTAGCCTTTTCTCATATGACTACAAACGTTACTGAAAACACGGTTACAAGGACTGATTTATCTCTTAGAATTTAAAAATAAATACCTAATGTAACTCCAGTAGGTTTAAATTCTTAAAAAATGAAGAGAAGCTACACTTATCATAAAAGACCGTTTAGTAGAGGATCCTCCCTTAGGGTTTCAAGAACATGGTTCTGAGGCACTGAAAGACTGTATCTCTTAGTTCTACCGTACCTGCCCATGCTAACTATCTTCGAAGATATTATGCCTGCAGACTCCAGCTCGTTAAGAAGAGATGAGAGCCGCCTATCAGTCAGTGATTCGAGGCCGAGGTTTGTAACCAGGCTCCGGTATTCGCTGTATATCTCTCCACTAGTATGCTGGGCACTCGGATTCTTAAGATTCCTAAGTATAGAAATGAGAAGAACCTTGCTTTGAATCGGGAGGGTTCTAATAACCTCGTTAACCTGGTCTCTCTCGATCTTCCTAAGAGCTTCCTGGACGCATTCCACAGTTATCTCCCTCTTGCCTCCTCTCTCAGCAGTTTCTGCAGAAACCCTGAGAAGGTCTAGGGCTCTCCTAGCATCCCCATGCTCCGAGGCTGAAAGTGCGGCAATATACCTGATTACAGAATGATCACAAACTCCGTTGTGGAAAGCTTCCCTAGCCCTCTCCATAAGGATGTCGAAAAGCTCGTCCGAAGTATACGGTTTGAAAACGAGTTCTTCCTCGCTTAAAGTACTTAATATCCTGGGGTCGAGGATCTGTTTAAAAGTAATCTCGTTCGAAATTCCTATGAAGGAAACCCTGTGAGAAGAGAAATTCTCGTTGATTCTCGAGAGCTCATAAAGCAGGTTTTCACCCTCCTTCTTTACCACAACGTCAATCTCGTCAAGAGCGATGAGAAGATACAGATTGTTAGCTTTAATATGGTTGATTATCCTACGGAAAACCTCAGCAGTAGCTAAGCCAGTAAAGGGCACTGATAGTCCGATCTGCCTGGAAATAGAGGCTAAAATCCTGTATTCCGAACCCTCCAGCCTCGAGTTGACAAGGACGCATCTTACATTAGCCCTAAGCTCATTAGCCTTTTTTGACAACACGTTGAAAACAAACCTTACGACTGCGGTTTTCCCAGTCCCAGGCTTCCCGTAAATAAACAGGTTAGAAACCTTGTTATGAGAAAGAACAGGAGCAATCACCTCACCAACGTATTTTATTTCATCCTCCCTGTGAGGAAGGTGATTAGGAACATAATCATGCCTCAAAGCGTCTCTATTCCTGAAAATACTGCTCTTAAGAAGCATGCTGTCGAATACTCTATTGAGTACTTCTATGCTCCCTTTCGTTTCCTCCATAGGAAGGCGAATGACTTCTTTTGAAAAGAAAAATAAATTGGAGAATAGTT
>JAFNIT010000020.1 GCA_017601345.1 Candidatus Brockarchaeota archaeon
TCATAGAGCCTGCAAAACCTAAAAAGATTGTAACGTTCTCGTCTCTTAGCATTTCCTCCCATACTTGAAAAGCCTCGCCCAGTTTCCTGCCTTGGAATCCTGTTTTCGCCATTTCGGAAAGAAGATCCGAAATGCTTTTCCCCCTCCTAACTTCTATGGACTCGAGTTTCCTCTTTAAATATTGTTCTTTCATAAGTAAAGGTTGTGGTGCAACTCTTTAAAAATTTATCATTTATTTACTGCAGCGAATATATTTACCTAAAACGAGTGTCAAAGAGTTCATAAAATGGAACTAGAGTTATCCTTAATTATGAAGATACAGAAGAGAAGATTACTGAAATATTTCATTCCAAGAGCTAAGGAAATACGATTGTTGGAAGGAAAAGCCATAAAGAATGAGCCTTAAGCTTGTAAGAATACTAATATACGCATACTCACTTACTGGAATTGGATGAAGTGTCATCTACAATGTCAACCTCACGGACAATATACAAAACTCTGTTATGTCCGAGCAGGGGGAAAAGCATCTGTTCTTTACAACCCGATCTTAATATCTTAAACATTAGAGCTTTCGCGTAGGTTGGTCACGACTGCTGGGGCAAGAGTTTCACTCGGGTGGCGTAACAGCCTCCTATTATAGCCTTGGCTTCTGTGGATAATCCCTTCCTAATAACCCATTTTTTCATTTTAAGTAATGCGCATTATCTTCTTCTAAAAACTTAATTAAAGTCAGTGCATCACTCCCATCGGGATAATAGTTTTTTGTTAACTTCATGATTTCATACCCTAATGATCCGTAAAATTTTATTGCAATAGTATTTCTAACGCTTACTTCTAAACGAGTAAACTTGATCCCGTCTTTTTTAAATCTAGACTCTAATTCAAGCATAAGCTTCCTTCCAATTCCTTTCCTTCTAAAATCCGGTATTACTGCTATTGATACTATTTCTCCAAACTTCTCCCTGAAAATTCTGCCACAAATATAACCTACGACCACGCCTCTACTTCTCGACACTAGAAAGTATCTCCCATAATCCTTTAAAAGCGTCCTGAAAATCTCTATAGAATAAGGATATCCAGGAAATGAAGACTTCTCAATATCAATGATTGCTTCCAAATCCTTTTCTGTAGCCTCTTCAATAACAATATGGTTTTCTTCAAACATCTTTTTCAGGTATTGTTTGAAGCTCTAAGAGAAGCTTACCCACAATATCTAGGACATACTTAGCATCAGACAATGCTTTCTCGACATCACTCTTATCAAAGATATCGCTAGGACCTTTACCCAAGGTCTCAATACCATAAAGACTTGGAGCTCGTTTGTCTGCCAGGTCTCTGGAAACCTCGCCAAGTTTTTCAACTTCTCTCTTAAACCATTCTGGAAACCTTTCTCTAACTGCTCTCAGAATTCTACTCATATCGTGCTCCTTCGGATATTCTACGCCCACAGCTCTTAGAGCCGCCTTAAGAGAAAGTTCGACACATTCTTGGCTATACCTAACCGCATCCGGGTAAGATTCTTCAGAATATGCTAGCTCAGCGCTTTTAATCCTAATCATTGCTCTCTTAAAATAATCTTCAGCTAGCTTCGCTAGCTTCATAATTCTACATCCCCGGAAACTTTTGGGCTTAGAATCCAATACCAGCTTCCACTCGGCTCTTCAAATCTTTTAGCACCTATCTCCTCAAGCTTCTCTCTGACTTCTTCAATCTTCTTAGTCATCAAATTGTTCCTCTCGTAAATTATTACACAATCCCTAGTAAGATCTAAGTATAAAGGATGTGTTACTTCAGCTTCTTTAACATCTATCAATAATATGTCAAGCTCCGAGTATACACCGTTTTTCTCCCAGTTATGGATTATAATTTCATCCAAAGTTTTAGATGAAACTATTTCACGAATAATGCTTGTTCTATCACTATACTTGCTGGGAAGGTCTCTTGCTACAACCAATAAGTCGATATCGCTTTCGGGCTTAACCCTTCCCGTAGACAGTGAGCCGAATAAAACTATGGATTCAAGCTTCGAACCTAATACTTCGAAAATTTTAACAACGGCAATCTCTAAAACAGACAGTCTCCTTCTATCCTTAACCTTGTCTCTCCAAACAAATCCTGAAGATTCCATTAACGCTATGAGAGGATGCACAATCCTGTAGGTGCTTCTCTCAACTCTGTCTACCCAACCGTAAGAATACATCCTGTGTAGGAATAAAGAGGCTTTATCCGAGCCTAAAACAAGTTTGGCCTCTTCCGTTGTAAATGGCAAAAAGCCAAAGGATGAAAATAGAATGAAGTATTTGGATGCCAGCCAATTAGGTATGGTTTTAACCATGAAATAGGTGTGTTTAATAATTTATTAAGCTTTTTACTTTATAGGTAAAAATTACCTATTAAATAAAAATCTTTTTATCCAAAATATTGCTTACCCTGTTCCGAATGACATCAAACCCTTTCTAGACTCTTTCAACAAAGCTTGTTCATCTACGCCAAATACCTCTAATATTCTCAATGCTGCAGGGACTAGCTGGTTCCTAACATAGTATTCATAATCGATATCTTTGCTTTCAACGAGCTGATAGGGTTTAGCTCTCTCACCTATTCTGGAAGTCCCTTTAGTGATAACGTATCCAACCTTGTCTCCAACGTCTATTCTCCATCCCCTCTTCAAGAGTTCAAGCGCAGCCAGGACGTGTGGTGCTCTGACTTCATATGCCTCAGGAGGCTTGGTCATCCTCTTCCATATAACTAGCTTCTCCAAATCCACTTTCCCGTTTCTAGTATCGGTTATAACGTTTCTAACGTATGATATAGCCTTATTAACATCCATTGTTTCAAGCATTATTTTTAGAACTCCCAGCTGAGTCTCTTTAGCAATCTCCGCCCAATCGCCTCTAACAACCTCTAGGCCCACAACCTCTAATGTACCGTCTTCCAGTAGGCCTCCGTATCTTTTCTTAGCTTCTGTGAATAGAATTCTCTTGTAAAATTTGTCGATTCTTGCTTCCATAGCGAGTTCTTCCTCGATCCACTTCATCAGCTCTCCAAGCTTCTCTCCATCAATCACGAAGATACTATCAGTGTCACCGTAGATTATTCTCAAGCCCAGTTGCCTAGCCTTTTCCATAGTTGCTCTTATAGTGTACCTTCCCCACTCAGCTACTGATTCCGCAACTTCCCTGAGATACCAGCGTGCACCTGTCCACCCAGCGTAACCGTAAAGAGTGTTTGCAAGAATCTTTAGAACTTTCTGTCTAGCGTTCAAAATACGATAATCTAGGCTCCCCTCTTTTGTAGATTTAAGCTTCTCCCTAACCGCTTTCCTAGCCTCTAGAAGGCTTTGCAACATTCTTGTATAAACTCCCCTGTAATCCTTTCTAAACCTGTGACCAGATTCAGGAGATACGAAGCAATCTTCACATTGTTCTCCACTCGGAATATACGTGTCTGGAGAAATATTATACTTTAACATTATGTTAGGATACATGGATGAAAAGTCTAGTATGCTAACGTTTTCGTAAACCCCTTTCTGAGGCTGTAATACGAGGCCTCCTGCATAAGAGACATAGGGTTTCTCGATCCTAGGTGGGATCAGCTCGCCGATAGAATATGCTTCCCTCATTAAGTATGATTCTGCTCTGTGACCTGCAGAAGCGGTTAGAACATGGTCCATGGGAAGGCCCGTGAGCTGTGAAAGTTGGATAATGAAGTCGCCCATTATGTTCCAGATTGTGTAAATAAGCCTAGCATATTCTTCAGACTGTTTGAAAAGCATGTTTTTCTTAGATGAGTCGGATAAGTATTCGTAGTATTTATGTTCTGGAATCTGAGGACCGATTTTTAGCCCTAATGACCAAGCATATTCATCTAAAGTATACTCTGTAAGTTGAGGATTATCTCTAGCATCATGGAAAAGATCTATGCATATTCTCCCAGTTATCGAAACATGCCCAAATACACTAGTATGCGGTTTAGCATAATTCCTCCCCACTTCCAACATGGAATCTACTCTTTTACTTCGCTCTATCAAATAGTTCCAATCTTCAGTTATGCCGTAACCAAGGATAATATCGGGATCATAAGATTTAATATAGTTTACAAAATCATCTATTAATTTCTTATCGCTTCTACCATCACACGTAAACTGTTTAAATTCACCTTCACTTGTAAAAATTGATATTGCAACAACAGGGTCGTATTCTGGCTTTGGAGAACCTTTCTCACCAACTTTCAAGACATGAATTGCCATTATCCTCAAGTTCGGAATGCTGCCAAGTTCTAGCGGTTCTATACTCTTTACTTTGAAGGTTTTGAAATTTGGAATATTAGGTAAGTTAGGAGATTCTTCAGCTTCTACTTCAAGCCAGGAAGAAGGAGTGATTCTCTTTTCAATAAGATACCTGGTTGATAATCTAATATCGTCCTCGTAAATTTTTTGGAATGTTTTAAGTTTATCCAGTCTTCCACTGACTCTTTCAATATTCTCCGATTTATCTACAACTATTTTTACTGCTTTAATCGGCTTGCCGAGAATTCTTTTATCGCATATTTCCATTCTTAAAACACCGTACTTCTTCAGCTCGGGAAAAGATGCTTTAATTGCTTCTTCAGGCGAGCCATTTCCAACGGTTGCAAAAAAGAAGTTTTCCACCGAATCGTCTACGAGCAATATTCTTTCGCCATTTTCAGATACACACCATAGGTGTACGACTTCTTTTCCAAGAAGAAAATCTGAATTAAGGTCTATCAGCCATAATCTTGCTTTCATCTAAAGTCTTTTAACAATTAGAAATTTTAAGCTTTACTAGTCTAATACTACAATCTTAACGAAATGATTAAAACGTGTATAAGTATGTCCAATGAGCCCTCTATTCTGTGTTTTTACACTTTAAGTAAAATATTCAGATCTATTAAACGGCATCATATTCTATAATGCTTCCTTATCTCTTCGTTGAATGGTAAACTCAAAATTTCACTCAGAACTCCTACAACCTGTTCATAGGATTTGGTTCTCGGATCCCTGATAAGGATTTCTTCAAGAACCCTCCTATCTCTAGAGATGAATGCTTCTAAATTCCACTCCATCTTCAGAATCCTTGGCCATAGGTAAAACTTCTTAATTCTCTCCGTTAAATCGGGCTCTATATTCTCCCTGTGAAGCCCATCCTTGTCTACCCACACGGGAAGTTCCATCACAATATCGTCTGGAAAATCTTTGATTGCTCCTTTGTTCTCCACGTTTAAAAACAGCCTAGTCTTCTTATTGTTTACTATTGCGTTTATGAATGGGATATGCTGTTCTCCGCTCAGCCTTCCTTTTTTAAAGATGTCCGGGGCCCTTTCCGTGAGCATTATTCTTGGATTTTTCTGAACTTCTTCGGCCAATTTTATCAACCTCTCTCTTATCCTCCTCAACTGTTCGTGGAACCTCGGTCTTTCGATCTCGTTGTCTATTCCTCCAAACTTTCCAAACCACTTTTTCTTCGTTTCAAGATTGTAGTGATACTTCCATGTCCCATTTCTGACGGTGTCTCCTATCGGAAGCATCCCATAGAACTTGTACATATCTATTGCAGCAGGCGACATCTGAATATCCCATGGGTTTTTCGATTCCCATTTATCCGCATTCTCCTCTATCCACTTGTCAAGAAGAGGATAAGCATCCCCTCCTTTATATCTGAACCTGTTTAACCAGATCCCGTGGTTCACTCCTGCAACTTGCCAGTCCACTTCCTCAGTGTCAAGCCCTAATCTTCTGAAGACTTCGTATACTCCCGCTACTCCATGGCAGAATCCTACAATCTTTACGTTCATCCATCTAGTCACTGCCTGCGTGATTTCGAATACAGGGTTTGCAGTCTGCATCAAGTAGGCGTTTGGCGCCATCTCCTTAATCTTACTTGCGATGTCAAGGGCTAGTTTCACATCGAAATATGAAGCAAGGATGTAAGTGTAGGTAGAGACCATATTTAGCTCCTGGCTGTCTATGCCTCTATAATAGCCATGTTTTTCTCCTATCTCAGTCACAGTCTCCCACTTCTGGAAACCGTCTTCATGATACCTGGAATCATAGGGATAAGCAGTATTTATAACGAAGTCTGCATGATCTATTGCTTCATTCATGTCTTCCACCTTTACTATGTTCACAGGCGAGTTAAGCTCTTCGACATACTTTTTCGCAAGAATGTAAGAATTATCTAGCCTCCTCCTGTTGATATCCATTAAGTAAACATACGTGTCTTCTTTGGAAAGCTCTTCCGTTTGAGCAATATCCCCTATCAGCTGTTGCGTGAACCTAACGCTGCCCGCACCTATAATAGAAATCTTCATATTCATATCCCCGTTTTTGAAATTCTCTCTGAGCATATTCTTCTAATAAGTTTTCCCTTCTCCCATAATTAAAACATCGGATCAACCAATTAAGTCAAACAGTGAAAAAAATCAAGAAGTTTAAATAGAGGAATTCTGAAAAGGCTTCTGTCAGCTAGGATAGCGAGAATGTCGGATATGAATTGCTCGATTCCTTTTCACAATCTTTGATCAATTACTGATGAGTTAACAATTCTATGATTATGCCCAAAGGATTATTAGGACTCGTATAGGCATAAGCACCTCCTGTAAATTTCCCTTCCTGTTCTACAAGTACGTTTATTTCTTTAAGTCTTTCTTTCATTGCTTCCATACTTTTAATGTTAAAAGCGATGTGATGTATTCCTTCACCATGTTTTTCTAAGAAGTCTTTCCAAGTGCTAGGACCGCCAATTGGTTCTATTAATTCTATTGTTATGTTTTCAAGCTGGAAGAATGCTAATTTAGCCCTTCCTTCAGAGAATTTACCTCTATACTTCATTTTCGTTTTCTCTAATGGTTCTGTCTTCACTATTTGAGAAGCTTTCATTCCTAGAAGCTTTTCCCATGCTTTAATACTTTCTTCTATGTTTTTCACTATTATGCCGACTTGAGTTACTCTCGTTAACTCCTCTTTGTTTTCCTTCATGTTTTTTCACTCAAAACTCTTTTTAATAAATCTTCTATTGTAAACCATCACACTAATCGGATGTGAGAAAACTTTTATAATTAATTGTTTCAACCAATATTAAATTGTCAAAGGCGAAAAGGTCAAGAGGTTTAGATGAAGAGGATCTTAAGAAGCTCCCTGAATTAGCTAAGATAGCGAGAGGAGCTATTCTTAAGATGACTACGCTTGCTGGAAGCGGTCATCCTGGGGGCTCCATGTCAAGCATAGATATTTACCTTACTCTTCTATTTTTTGCTAAAATAGATCCTTCCAACCCCTACTGGGAAGATAGGGACAGAATCGTAATAAGCCACGGACACACTTCACCAGCTGTTTACTCAGCTCTAGCCTTGCGAGGTTTCTTCAGCATCGAAGATGTTATTGCTTCCTTCAGGCATCATTACAGCATTTTCGAAGGACATGTAGAAAGACATGTTCCAGGCGTTGAATGGAGCACTGGAAACCTAGGACAAGGGCTTTCCGCTGGAGTAGGCTTCGCACTTGCAGCTAAGCTTCTAAAAAGGGATTTTCATGTTTTCGTAGCGATGAGCGATGCTGAGCAAGCTAAGGGGCAGGTTTCGGAATCGAGGAGATTTGCAAGAAAATATAATCTTTCGAACATCACTGTTATAATAGATTACAATGATCGTCAAATAAGCGGAAAGGCTTCTGAAGTCATGCCAGTCAATATCAGAGGAAACTATTTGGCTGACGGATGGAGAGTTATAGAAACAGATGGACATGATTTCAACGCTTTAAGCAATGCTTTGAAAGAAGCCGTAGAAGATGACGAACCCACTTCAATAATAGCAAAGACAATAATGGGCAAAGGGGTTTCTTTCATGGAGGGTAAGGAGAAGTACCATGGTGCACCTCTAAAACTCGATGAGTATAAAAAGGCAATGGAGGAGCTGAACATGGTTGATGATCTTGAAAAATATAGGGCTAGAAGAAGTGAATTAAAGCCCATGAATATTAACGAGCTTCCTAAACCTAAACTGAGGATAAACCCCGGTACGCCCAGGACCTATGGGATTGATGCAAAAGTGGATAATAGGACTGCTGCGGGGAACGCGTTAGTTGATATTGCTGAAGCAAGTCAAGGAGAAGGATATTCTCCCATAGCCGTCTTCGATTGCGACCTGGCCGAATCGGTAAGAACCTTAGATTTTTGGAAGAAATTTCCAAATAACTTTTTCGAAGCAGGCGTCCAGGAACATTCTACTGTCACAATCGCTGGAGCTCTCTCTACCAATGATGTCTTGACCTTCCTGTTTGACTTTGGCGTATTCGGGGTAGACGAGGTCTTTAATCAGCAGAGGCTTAACGACATAAATCACACCAATCTAAAGCTTGTCGTAACCCACTGCGGCCTTAACGTAGGAGAAGACGGTAAGACGCATCACTGTATAGATTACGTAGGTGTTCTCAGGAATCTTTACGGTTTTAAGATTATTGTCCCTGCAGACCCGAATCAGACAGATAGGGCAATGAGATACATATCTCAGAATTTTGGTAACTATGCAATAGCAGTGGGAAGGGCCGTTAACCCAGTAATAAAAAATTTGAATGGGAAGCCGTTTTTCGGAGAAAATTATGTTTTCAAATACGGTAAGGCTGACGTCTTAAGAGAGGGGAAAGATGCAGCCATAATAACCATGGGTAGCTTAGCTTACAAAGCAGTCAAAGCTCACGAGATGCTTAAAGAGAAAGGGTATGAAGTAATGGTTGTTAACGTTTCCTGCCCAATAGATCTGGATGCAGAAGTAATCGAGAAAGCCGTAAGAACAGGCTTTGTAGTAAGCTATGAAGACCATAATTTAAACACTGGCTTAGGATGCTCATTGGCTATTTTCATAGCTGAAAGAGGTTTGAAAGTAAAGTTCAAGAGAATAGGAATAACCAATTACTCACCCTCTGGACCGTTTGAAGAGTTATACAAGCTATTCCAATTAGACGAGGCTTCTCTCGTAGAGACAGTAATGCAAGGAATTAAGGAGAAATCCTAACCAGCTATTTCTTTTTAATTATCCTGCTTAAGAAAATTACGGAAACTACTTGCATTATTATCGAATAGGCTCCTATAAGTATGATCGCTATGCCAACATCTGTGAAGAATCCGTAGATTAGCCCCCCGAGAAATAGCCCCAATCCATAAGCCGTGTTGAATACTCCGTATGCTGTTCCTCTTTTCTCAACACTTACAAGGTCGGATACGGCAGCACGGTAAACAGACTCCTGCATTCCAAGAACCACTCCGAAAAATATTGAAGCAATTACGAGAAGGAGTAAATCAGGAGAAAACGGTGTTAAAATCGAGGGGACTACTGACAATAAGAATGGTAATACGAGTATTTTCAAACCATGCTTATCATAAAGGTATCCTGCCAATATTGCAATGGGTGCATCAACTGCTTGAACCGTTAAATAGAGAAGCGGTACAATCCATTGCTGAGCTTGAGGACTAAGCAGCACCGATGCTTTATACTGTATTAAAGCAACAGGTATTAACCCAAGAGTATTAAAGAAGACTGCAACTATATAAAATTTAAACCCTGGATCTATGGTTTTCTTCATATTTTTACGAGGAGCCCTCTCTATGTTTATTGTCTTACCGATTTTGACGAAAGTATGGAATAATACGAGCATGAGAACAACATAGGGGGCAAACATTAGGCTAAAAGATAGTTGATAATTGTTTAATGTGTAAAACATGGCTAGCGATACCATGAATGGGCCTACTATAGCTCCAATTTGGTCAAAGAACTCGTGTAAGCCGAAAACTCTTCCTGTTGCAGACCCTTTGCCAATTATTGAGAGTAAAGTGTCTCTTGCCGGCGTTCTTATTCCTTTCCCAATCCTTTCAAGAATGACGAGGACAATTGCTACGGTCCAAATGCTGCTTAAGGATAATAACGGCACTACTATTATAAGTCCGTAGCCGATGAATGTGAAGACCCAGTACCACCCAGTCTTATCTGCAAGATGCCCGCTTAAAATCCTCAAAAAATAACCTAGAAACTCTCCCAATCCCCCGACTAGCCCAACTATTAAAGCTGAGGCTCCTAAAGACTGAAGATAGCCCGGTATTAAACCTCTTGCACCTTCGTATATTACATCGCCCATAAGACTAACGATGCCAAAAAGCAGGACTGCTTCGTAAACACTTTTTCTTAAGCCGACTCTCCCTCCTTCAGACAAATTAGCATATGATAAGATTGGTTTGCATTTAAAAACATTTGGTTACATTATATTTAACGGGATTAAATAGCTTGTCGAAAAGTTCAAATCAGTTTTCTGAAACGGAATTAAACATGAGAGGAAAAAATGTTTTAATATTTGCTTTTATTATTGTTTTAGGACTGGCTGTTAGTTTATATTTCTACATGTGGATTAGAAAACCGAGTGGAAATAGGTTAAAAGGAATTAGGGTATTAGCTATAGTCGCAAAGGGTTTCGATTATACGGAATATATGGGGGTTGTCAACTATCTTAAGAGGGAAGGAGCAGAGGTAAACACAGCAAGCTTTACGATCGAGAAGATTGAAGGTCACGGTGGCAGCTGTATTCCCGACATAACGTTTAACGAATTAAACGTTTCTCACTTATCATGTTATTTTCATTCCTGGAGGCGACTGTCCGTATAATATTATCCATCATGAAAATAATCACACGGTTTTCAAAATACTTACTGAGGGGTTTCATCAAGGGAGGATTATTGCAGCAATATGTCACGGTCCTTGGGTTCTTGCAGCAGCCGATCTAGTTAATGGGATTAGTGTTACCTGTTGGCCTGATCAGAGGATGATAGATGACTTGAAAACTCATGGAGCTATAGTGGATACTCGTAAAAGTGTAATAAGAGATGGAAATATTATCACGGCCAATGGACCTGCAGCCATAGACTCGTTCGCTGAAGAAATTGTGTCTGCAGTAGTTGAACAATATGAAATTGTTCCATCCTACTGGAATGGCTTATAGAGACCAGTTGTAAAGCTCGGTTTTAGTTAGATGCTAAGTGAGAATAAACATTTACCTCCAAAATGACTTTACTGCAGAAGCAAGTAACATGTTTTACCTCTATCTTTTCAACATTAACAGAAGTATATTAGGTAGGTCACTAAAATAAACCATACGAGTAAACTTACTACAATAATACTATTAGACAATGCTATCCTTAAGATTCCCTTTCCTTCACTCGTCTTTGAGAGTAGTATAAATTCTAGAACTATTAGAGTTACGAGCGGTATTGTAAACGGTAAAAGGTTATTGGAGTAAGGAGAATGGAAAGTGTATAGTGAGTAGGATATTAATATGAGTGTCGAGAATATTGTGATAGCTTGATCTATGATGCTTATAGAGTAGTATTTAAGAGTTTTTCGATGAAGCTCAGGTCTGTCTAGAATAATTGTTTCCTCTCTTCTCTTAATTAACGCAAGAAGCATAGAAATATAGAAAACTCCCATTAATAACCAAGGTGAGAGAATTACATCAACCAAGTAGCATCCTGCTAAAGTTCTTAAAACATAGTTTAAAGATATGCTGATAAGGTCAAGCCAGACTATGTTTCTCAAGAGAAAGGAATATGCGGCCGAGTTCAAAAATAACAGTAGGCAGAGTAACAAGAAACTGGCCCCTATCCGGTAGGAGATTAGTAATGAAAATGCTAAAAGCATTACGGAGAATAATAATGCTGAAGACTTCCTTATCTTGCCGCTTGCAATAGGCCGATTCTTCTTTCGAGGATGGAAGGCATCAAAGCCTGCATCTTTAATATCGTTAAATATGTAACAGGCGCTGGAGTTTAAGAAGAGTGCTGTAAAACCCAGCAGGAGGTTTGGATAATAATTAAGATCTAGAAGCCTCTTACTGAAGAATGGTGCTAAAAGTATTAACAGGTTTTTATATGATTCTTGAACTCTAAGCTCTATTAAGTAATATTTTAATTCCATTTCTTCTTAAACCGTTGTACAATTTCCATAACTGTGCTTAGAACTATTATTAGTAAGAATATTAGCCAAGCAACCTGAGAGACAGTACTTCCTACGGTTTGGATTTTAAAGACCAGTATCACTTTATTAGAGCCTGGTGGAAGCCTAATTTTAATGAATGGGATTCTCAAATTGTATACTGTTGGAACATAATCCTGCCAATTAACTATCACACTAGGTATGTTGGGGTAGTACGTGTCTAATTGAATAGTTTCATTATTAACAATCGCTGTGAAACCTGGAAAGTTTACTTGTCTGATTACCAGGCTGGATTCGTTGCCAGAGACACCGGATACGATTACTTCGATCCTGCTTATTGTGAAATTAACAGATTCTACTGTACCCTCGCCTTCGATAGAAACTATTTTTGAAAGCGGGTTTTTCCTGAAAACTGCATATAATCCATCGTAGTATTCAAGTATAAAATCGCTGGAAGAGTTTAAAGCGTTAATCAATAAGGGGTCGTGTAGTGCAATATACCCTATTCCAAGCTCATCCATAAGCCTTGGAATGATGCTTCTATCCTTTAACAATTCGTCTTTCTTAAAACCCAAAAGGTAGTCGCCTTCAGAATTAGCGTACGGAGTAGTTATATAATTGGTTCCGAAACACCCCCCTACAACAGGCTTAAGCATGAGGGATGCCGTATAGACATAGTGGGAGTTCTCTAGGATCCCCTTCTTATCAAAATCCAACGTGTCTTGAAGCAGTATGTAAGTATTTTCTGGTACGTTATTCTTAACCCAGCTGATAAGTGCATTTATCTTACTGAAGCCTGCGTGGTCTGAGGTCAGCTTAAACACTTTTTCTCTAGACCAAGGGTAGTAGAGGTCAGTAGTCTGCGCTTGAGCAGTTATGGAAGCGTTTACTATTAGGAAAGCTAATAATCCTGCTAACACCATTGGAATCGTTGAAAACTTTTTCATTCTACTGGATAATGAATACAGTTTCCTAGAGAGGCTTGAGAAGCCAATTGCTGATAGGCAAAGTATCAGCATTCTACTTGGAGCGCTGAACTTGGAATAGCCGAAGTTTCTAGCAAAGGGAATTATACTGAGAAGGTCTAGTTTAACTGGACCGAAATATACAAGATAGGTTTCTGGGCCTGTTGCAAGAAAGCTGAAAATAGATATTGAAGCCAGTAAAAAGGATATGGAACAGTTTTTAGACGAGAGGAAAAGCACTAGCGACGTAATAAAGGCAAGGATGAGTCTCAGCCCAATATTGCCATCATAAAGATTAACCAGGCTGACGAATTGTAATATAAGTATAGTGCTGCATGAGGCTAAGGATGAGAAGGAAGGTTTTTCCTCTACTAGAATTGGCGAGAACGCGCCAATACTGTAGAATATTAATAAGTACCAAGGCATGCTAGTAAAGATCTCTTGAAGAACAGATGGTCCCCATGCCCATGTAATCGCTGGGAAACTGTGATACTTATCTAAAGTCTGAAACAACGGGATTATCCAGAAAAGAGCCATCCCTAGCGAAAGCATGCCTACTGAAACAAGTTTTAAGAAGTGGAACCCCTCCTTTTTTAAGATGGGTTTGAGACTTCGTTTTCCAGACTCTTTGAAAGCACTTAACACTAGCTCAATTGAAGTGAAAAACCAGATGAGAATTGCTGCACATGCTGCGAAAACTCCCATCATTACATGAGTTAATACTGTCATTGAAAAGAACAAAGAGCAAACTCCTGTTAAGAACAGTGCTTCTCTTAAAGACCTTGACTTAAAATTGTAAATCAGCAAAGCTATGCTGAAGAATGCAAAAATTAAACCAAGCCTCTCTGGCACCATGCCTATGTAATACATCTGCTTTAATCCTGCATCAAGCCATTCTTTCTCTTCTACAAATGTAGTGATGGAGAGGAAAGAAGCGATTATAGCGGCAATCTTGTCATTTGTCAAAGCGTAGACAAACATGAAGACTGCAGGAGCCATCAGAAAATAAGTAAGGTAAAAAGCGATTTTATATGCTAACTGAAAATCTGAAAATCCTAGGAACAAGTAATATATAGAAGAAATGAAAATATTCATGCCGGGGTTGTAATACTGGTTGAAAACCCAGCCGAATTGATTAAACGGATCCCAATCTAAGATATCTAGTTTTGGAAGCATATATACTGCTGTAAGATAAGAATGAACATAATGTACGGGATTATCGCCACCAGGAATTATGCCTTCAAGGAATATGGTTTTTATAGATAAAAATGTGTAAATAAGTAGAATTATAAAAGAGAAGTAATGAGAATTATCCCTCACTACTTTTCCAATCCTTCTAGGTAATTTTTCAACCATTTTTCTTTTCTAAGGAAGATGGCTATTTTTATAAATGTTGTTTTGACCGTTTAAAGTTCAACAAAACTTATATGCGCACATTTCCTAATCGGATTAAAGAATGATGTTGAGAAAAGGAATCGAACTTTCACTAACCGTAATTTCAATATTGATTTTATCGGCTGCCTTGATCATGCCTGTTTTAAGAACCTTTTCTAAAGAGCCTTATGAAAACTTTTTGAACGAAGTTGCTCAGCACTTTTCGCCTTTTGATTACTTCTATCTTTCCAGAGAAAGGCTTGCTGGAGAATTCAGATATAGGGTTGACTCCTTTAAAAATGGAAACATTAATATTTATTATAGCGCTTTTTACAATGATAGTTCATGGAGTAAAATTAACGTGCCTTTCCTGCTTAAAGCAACGCGGTTAAACAATTCTATATGGGTTAGAACATCGTTTAAAGTACCTGTTGCAATGAAGAGTCAAAAGTTGAGGCTTGTTTTTTCCGGAGTTTGGGGTATTGTGAAAGTGTGGCTCAATGGGATATATTTGGGAGAGCACGTCAGTTACTTCTCCCCTTTTTTCTTCGATGTAGATGACGCTATCAATAGGGAGGGAAACAATGTTTTAACAATGTATATAGAGTCCCCTATTCAAGATTCCTTCGAATCCAGAATATATCCAGTAGGGGCATACTCTTTCTCAGAAGTATCTCCAAATATTCGTGACGCTTTCATCGGAGTGTGGAAGGATATTACGCTTGTTGGAACTGCAGGCCCTATCGTGAACCTTATTCTAGTCGATGTTGAAAAGTATTCGAATCCTGCTTTAGTCAAGTTTAGAATTCTGGTTCAGAGCAAAAGTGATTTTGAAGAGAATCTAAACGTTAAGCTGAGGATAAACAGGCTGAACTCAAGCAGTATGCCGGAAATAGAACAATCTTTTAACATAAGGCTTTCTCCGAAGGAAACGGGTTGGAGGACGCTAGAGGCCTCGATACCCAATCCTGCCTACTGGTTTCCATGGGATGTTGGAGACCCTGCTGTTTATCTTGCCAATATTAGCCTATATCAAAATAATCAGTATGCCGGTTCTATTAAAACTATTTTTGGAATAAGGCTTTTAGAAGGAGGTTTTTCAAGGGAAAAGTCGTATATTAAAATTAACGGCGCTAGCATTTTTCTAAGAGGAGGGGCATATTTTTCCAGAATCGACTCGCTATTAGAAACGCAGAAGATTTCTGAAACTGTAAGACTTCTAAAGAATGCGAATATCAACTTCTTAAGGTCTTTTGCACACGTCGAGCCCGAGGAGTTTTATGAATCGACGTCTGTAGAAGGCTTATTTGTCCAATTGGATTTTCCACTAATAGGGTCTTACCCTGCTCTAGACCGCCTTAAAAAATACGCCGATTCTGTTAAGAAGCAGCTTGTTGAAATGATATTGTTAACATACAATTATCCTTCGATAGTAATTATCTGCCCCCATACTTTACCCAGTTGGCTTAACGAGAAATCGCCGTATTATGGCCACGGGGTCAACCTTTACTTAGATTATGAATTGAGCATTCTGGCTAAAGACCTGAATAGGAACATTATAGTTCTGCCCTATTCTGGAGATTATGATGAGTATCTTGACTACGGCTGGGGCACTGGCAGTTGGACAGACTACATCTCGTATAGAAGCACCTTCCCGAATATAATTAGTCCAATTGGACTCCCCAGTTTAAACTCGCCTTTCTGGAGTAATGCGTCAATATCGTACTTTTGGCAAGTTATTCAAGCTTTTAAAGATAAGGGTTTCAACAGAGCTATTCCAACTAGTTTAACGAGGCCTGATGACTTATTTAGCCTAATTGATATTAGTCAAAAATACCAATCGGTTGTTCTAAGGCACTCGATAGATAGAGCTAGGATGTTTAAGAATAATTTTTCAATAGGAGTGAGCATCTTCCCGCTCACAGACTACTTTCCTCAGGCTAGCGGCTCGATAATAGATTACTACGGGGTCATAAAGAATGCGTATAATGAGATAAAGAACGCGTTCAATCCTGTGCATGTTATAATATTTATAGATGGCGACTACTATAGTAATCTTACATCTTTATGTTTTAATCCCGGGGCTACGGTCAGGGTTAGTCTTTGGGTCGTAAACGATGCTTTTGAAGATCCTTTGAGTGTTGTTCTGAGCTGGACTATAAGGGATTTAACCTCCAATAAGATTTTATATGAAAGAAAAGTAGAATTAAAATTACCGTCTCTATCCTCTGGTGCTATTCTTGCCGAAAAATATGTTTTTGAAGCACCTTATTACACGGATACTGAGCATGTGCTTGAGGTTTCAACAAGGTTAGATTTTATTGACGGGAGGATGATAGATAATAATTCTAAGCAGTTCATCGTTAAACCTGCCTCCCTATTAAGAATATCGTTAAATCCGAAACCTAGGGAACCTCAGTTTTTCCTAATATTTGTAAACGAGAGTTATTTTTTCATTAAAGCGTTAGATGAAATAATCGTAGGAGTACCGTCTAATGCTGAAATAACAATAGTGGGCCCGTCCTTAAACAAGAGAGAAATGTACGTTCCTCAAAAAATTTCCGTAGGAAGACTATCCTTAGGAGAGAAGAGAAACATTACGATTACACTATGTCCCGGTGCCGTTGCAAGAGTTCTAGCAGCCGTCCCTTCTCTTTCTACGTTGAAAATACCTCTTCAAGAGATAAGAATCCTTATGCTTAGTAAAACTCAGGAACAATTAATACTCGAATATTCTTCAGAAAACCTATCGCTTCTTAATCTTTTAAACATTACTGGAAATATTGTTGTGGTTCCAGCTGATACCCCGTTACATCTATTGGTTTCCACGTTTATAGAGGGTAAGAGAAATGTGATTGAGATAGGTAGTGTTGAACAGCCGGTTAAACTGTCTAGAAATAGTGAAACCAATCTGGATCAGCCAGCCCTTATCCAAGCTAGATCGAACCAGCCTTTTGTTAACAGGACCATGGAATTGGCCATGAAGATGGTGGAAGAAGCAAGAAGCCTAGGATTTTACATAGGCTTAGAAGTCTATAGGCTAAATCAGATAATCACCTTAGGAGCGGAAGCCCTGAATTCTTCAAACCCTCTTAAGATATTGTCTTATCAACAAGAAGCTGTTGTAACCGGAGAAGAAGTAACTAGAAGTATTCAAAGGATTTTGAGAGAAGCCTATGCTAATGCGATTCTCGTTTTCACAATAGTCGTAGCTTTATCCTTAGCAATTGGCGCAATATTTATTGAGAAAAAAGAGCAATACGCAACGTTTACAATAATCAGTTTCTTAATACTTATGACCATATCCTACCATACTTTTCCAGGTTTTTCAAAGACCCCCATCCAAGAACTCATGATCGGAGTATATTTGGCGATGTTCATAATACTCGCGGTTTTCCTAGTGCCCTATTTCCTTGGGGAAGTAAAGAGTGAGAAAGGCGTTTCGTTAATACCTGCATTAACAATTGCAATATCATACTCTATCGGAAATCTAAAGAGGAGAAGGCTTAGAACCCTGTTAACACTAATTTCCATAATAACGATGGCTATTGCAATGTCCACATTAACTTCAATGAGAGCATCTCTTGTGACAAATACGCTTACGGTTGCGAAAACATGTCCATCGGATAAACCACCTATGTCTATTGTAAGTAGACCATCAGAGTTTCTTACTTTTGAGGATTTAATTTTCATAGGGTCACAGAAAGAGATATTGTCACTAGATTACAAGGTGGTGAGCCCAATAGCATATGGTGCCATAGACTACGTAGATGGAGTACCTATATACGGTATTAGGAGCATATCGGTGGGCGACCCCTCTTTTCATTTTATTAAAAATATTACATACCCGGAGAATGCGATGGATAGGCTTTTCAACAGTAGCAACACTGTGCTCGTAAGCAAGCATTTAGCAAAAAGCCTGGAAATAGAAGTTGGTAATGTAATATATTTCAAAGGATTAAGACTAGCAGTAGTAGGCATATTTGATGGTGATTTGATTAGGGAAATAAAGGAACCTGATGGCAGCGAGTTTCCGCCTTTCTACATTTCCCCCGGCTCGCAATCGGGGGCTCAACCAGTTCCAGGAAACAACCTTCTGATTGCGAACGTGCAAACCTCTCAAAAACTTGGTGGGAGTATTTCTGCAGTATACTGTCTGTTTAACAATAATGTGCAAGCAAGAGAAGTCTCTAAACGCTTAGCGTCTTTTGGAGGCTACTTTGTAGCAACCCTGCCCAGTTCCGAAAGCTTGACATACTACTTTAGAGGAGGCTACGTAGAAATCTTTGGCACTCTAATAGTCTTTCCAATAATAATAACGGTATTGAACATCGCAATAATGTTCTACACTCTGATTTACGAACGAAGAAACGAAATATTCGTGTTCTCATCAGTCGGTTTGAACCCCACTCACATCTCCAGTCTTTTCATTGTTGAAGCAGGTGTCTTAGGCTTCATAGGAGGCGGAATCGGTTACATATTGAGCATGATCATGTTCAGATTACTGGATATTCTGAATATCGTTCTCCCCGTTAATGTAAAGACTTCTCCTATCGACATGCTTTCCCTAATAACAATCGCGTCATTGACCGCCATATTTGCCTCAGTGCCTCCTGCTCTAAAGGCTGCAAAAATAACAACGCCATCTCTTTTAAGAAAATGGAAGATTGAGGAAAAAGCAGTCTATGGAGAAACTTGGAAAGTGCGAGTTCCTCTTAGAATCCCCTTGGAAAAAGTTGAAATGTTCATTAACTATCTATGTGAAAGACTTCCCCAGAGCAGTACTGTAATAGAACTTGTAATATCCGAGATTAAACGTGAGGAGAAAATTGATGAGAATGGTAACATATCATATCTTATAAGCTTCAATTATGGTAGGGGAGGGAACAGGCCGTTCAACGCCCATACTACAATTGAAGTAAGAAAAGATATTGAGGATTATGTAGTGTATGTGTATACGTCGCCAAAATCTGTATACGCATCCTTGATTGAGACAAATGTTCATGAAGTTGTGACGCATGTTAGGAAATTGGTCTTGGAATGGTCTGCCTTAAAGTTTAGTTTAGCTATGGCTATCGGAGAATCCGTGGAAAATGCTTTTAACATTATTAAAAAATATCGGCCCCAGCTTCTGATAGCGTATTCAAGGAAGGAGTTGGGAGACAAGTTAAAGGGACTTCGCAGGAGACTTAGGTCTGAGGGAATATGGCCCCCGACTATTGAAGTTAGAAGGCTCGACTTTGGAGATATAAGCATACTTGCCGATAAGCTTTGTGAAGGCATTAGGTCTGTTGATGCTGTTTGCCTGGATTCTGATGACGGAATATTAAGCTCAGCACTCCTGATAGCAGCGATCCGGCTGGATAAGAACATCGTGACTATAGATCCTCAAGGCAATATACACGAATTTCCTGCAAGAAAATTCGTGGAAAACCTGTAAGTCGGTTAAACTAGGACTCATGGTTTCTCTACAATTATTGCTAAGGGTCTACAGCTATGAATGTCCTTATAATATGACGTGAATATGCCTATCTGTACTTAAAGAGACACTGTTCGTTTTACAAATAAATTTCTGAAAAAAATCAGCTAATCATAAAGTTTATATAGCCAAAATTCTTCTTACTCAGCCCGGTGTCAATATTGAAAAATCCATTTGCACACCCCTTCGTAATATTCCTTATTAAGAAAATTATCTTCTACGCTATTGTAATGTTCGTCGCCGTGACTCTCGTATTTTTCATACCTCGATTTATTCCCGGCAATCCCATCGACCGTTTAATACCCCCAGGAATGTACGTTCCCGGAGTAGACATACGAAAAATAAGAGAAAGCCTGATGCAATACTATGGTTTTGATAAGCCTCTGTTAGAGCAATATATATTGTTTTGGAATAATCTTCTAAGAGGGGATCTGGGCGTATCAGTAACTCTTTATCCGGGAGTCCAGGTTTCCGAAATTGTTGGAAGCAGAATACCTTATACTCTTGAGCTGGTTATCCCTGTGCTTATCATAAGCTTTCTAGTGGGGAACTGGATTGGTGCTAAGGCTGCATACGTAGGAGGTAAGTTAAGCGAATTCGTATATTTCTTCTCCGTCTTTTCGAACAGACTGCCGAGCTTCTGGTTTGGAATGGTTCTCATATATCTTTTAGCAATAAGGCTTCCAATATTTCCCCCTTACGGCTATGGTAGTCCTGAAATACTGCCTATGCTCTGGTGGGATATTAGTACTTGGAGCCTCAGAGCCTTCTTGGACAAGCTTCGCTATTTCTGTCTGCCATTCATTTCACTATTCATAGTCTACTTGGGAGGATGGGCCACTGGAATGAGGTCAATGGTCATTCATGAACTGGACTCTGGCTATATAAGATATGCTGAGGCACTGGGCTTCAGGAGAAGCAAAGTGCAATCATACGCTCAGAGAAATGCAATACTTCCGCAATTCACCGGCTTAAATCTTTATTTGAATGCCTTAATCGGGGAGACGACGGTAATCGAAACGGTTTTCGGATGGCCGGGAGTAGGAAGATTGATGTATCAATCAGTAATTAGCGGACCAGACTATTCTGTGATATTTGGTTCGTTTCTGGTAGTAATGGTAGTAGTGATCATCGGTAACTTTATAATAGATGTATTATACGGGCTTGTGGATCCAAGAATCCGAATAGGAGGTGGAGCATAATGAAGAAAATATCCAAACAGTTCCTAAAACAAGCTACAGGAATATGGGCACTTCTAATTCGCAATAGCAAGTTCAAAGTTGGATTCTCAATCGTGTTGGCAATATCCTTAATTGGAATAGTGGGGCCATTCCTAACTCCCGATCCGTTAAAATACAACTATGAAGAGAGAGGGTTGCCCCCATTGACCCGTGGACACTTGCTTGGTACGACTGATCCATGGGGACAGGATTTGTTTGCACAGTTGTGCACTGGAATTCGTAACTCGTTGTTCGTTGGAATCGTTGGCGGAGGCTTAGGAACTCTTATCGCCGTCTTGGTGGGAGCTCTGGGTCCATATAAAGGAGGTTTAGCTGATGACATTGCCAATTTTATAACCAATGTTGTTATGGTTTTCCCAGTATACCCTGCACTATTAATTCTCTCAGCAGCCGTTGGAAGGGAGGGGAGGTCAGTACTGCTAGTCGCCACACTAATAGCCTTAACCTCATGGCCTTGGGCAGCGAGGACAATAAGGTCTCAAGTGCTTAGCTTAAGGGAGAGGGAGTTTGTAAATCTTGCAAAATTGTCCGGAATGCGGAGTAGAGACATAGTGCTGAAAGAAGTGCTGCCAAATATGATGGCTTACGTTACAATGGTCTTCGTACTGCTTGTAGGTGGAGCTATGCTGGCTGAAACTGGGATCAGCCTCCTTGGCGTAGGTCCGATACCGCAGTTCCATATTACGCTGGGAAGCATGCTCTACAATTGTATGACTAATCCGGTAAGGTCTTGGCGAGACATCTGGTGGTGGTATATCCCACCCGGAGTCGTGCTGACCCTGCTATTATCAGCAATCTTCATAATGCATGCCGGCATGGATGAAGTGTTTAATCCCAGATTACGTAAGGTGTAATGAAAAATGACAGGAGCCTTACTTGAAGTTGAAAACTTGAAAGGCTATTACAGGGGTGCTTTCGGCATAGTTCATGGTGTAGACGGTGTTACGCTCTCGCTAGAAAGCGGGGAAGTAGTTGGCCTTGCAGGAGAATCCGGATGTGGGAAATCAACGCTTGCGGAACTTGTCTCTGGCTCCCCACCGCGGAACCTCTACTATGAGGGCGGTAAAATTGTTGTCGACGGCTTTGAAATATACAAGATTGATCCTGAAATTCTGAGGAAAGAAGTTAAGTGTAAGCGGATGTCATACGTACCTCAAGCATCCATGGAATCCCTAAATCCGGTGAAGAAGATAAGGAAGTTTTTATTAGATGTTATGTATGAACGTACTGGGGAGAAGCCTAGAGAGGAGGAGATTATTAGGATGGCGGCAGAACATTTTAAGAAACTAGGACTGGAACCATGGGTTCTGGATCGCTATCCTTTTGAGCTGAGCGGCGGCATGAAGCAAAGAGTAGTAATAGGGATCTCAACCCTGTGGAATCCTAAGCTCCTTATAGTGGATGAGCCTACTTCAGCACTGGACGTGGTATCGCAGAAACGCATGATAAGAGCGCTCATGGATCTTAAGGAAGAAGGTATTATTAAAAGCATACTATTCATATCCCATGACATCTCTACTCTGAGACAGATCTGTGACAGGTGTGTAGTCATGTACGCTGGAAAGATTGTTGAAACCGGGAGCATGGAGGATATAATAAGTTCCCCGCTTCACCCTTATACGCAAGGGCTAATTTCTTCAATAGTTTCCTACGAGCCTGGGAGAAGGAGAAGAGGACGTTACATAAAGAGTATTCCTGGGGAACATCCTGATTTGAGAAATCCGCCACCGGGCTGTAGATTCCATCCTAGGTGCCCATATGCTATGGAGACATGCAAGTCTGAGGAGCCTCCGGTGATATTTTCCGAAAAGGGTAAAAGAGAGGTTTCCTGCTGGCTTTACAGTAGAGGTGGTAAGTAATGGAGGCACTAGAATGCCAGGGCCTGACTAAAATATACACTTCCGGCCTGATAAGGAAGAAGATTATAGTGGGTGCGAAAAACGTTAGTTTTCGCATAAGGAGGGGTGAGATAGTAGGGCTGGTTGGCGAGAGCGGTAGTGGTAAGACGACTGTTGCAAGGATAATACTGAGGCTGATTCAACCGACATCCGGCGATATTCTTCTGGATGGTGAAAGCATATTCTCTTATGATAAGCGTGAGTACTACAAGCGGGTACAGGGGGTTTTTCAAGATCCCTATTCCGCCTGCAACCCGTTCTATAGGATTGACCGTATCTTAGATAAAGCGCTTAGTCTCGTTAGCAATAGTCTTTCTTCGACTGAGAAAAACGATTTGATAAGGTCTACTCTGAAAACAGTTATGCTGAATCCTGACGA
>JAFNIT010000002.1 GCA_017601345.1 Candidatus Brockarchaeota archaeon
TCTCCACGAGCCCACTGCAATGGTCCGAGGTTAAGAACATATTGAAAGCGGAGTACGGAGTAGCCTATGATAGAAATGTCTCAAACCTACTCTCTAAGCTTGTTAAAACCGGACTGGTTGAGAAGGAGAATGCGCTCTATAAGATCGCTGATCCAATATACAGACACGCGCTGAGGAGAATGAAGTAAAAATTTTTCGTTAAAACTCCTGTTATTCAGCCACCCGTAGAAGAAGGAAGTAATAAAAGGAGTTTTCGCAATCTGAAACCAGGCGAAAACAGATCGTAACTCCCTAGACCCGGCGAGAGAAAACGATATGTGGGTTTACAACTATATGCCTAAACATGGTAAGCTATATCCAGACTCGTTGAAAGTCCTCAACAAGTTGAAAAACAGAGGCTATTTGTTCGGCGTTGTTTCAAATACTAGTAAGGAAGAACTCCCGCATTACTTAAACAGTTTTAAGATAGAAGAATTTTTTGACGTAGCAATCTCATCCGGCGACGTTGAGAATCCTAAGCCATCGCCAGAGCCCGTTTTAAAAGCGATTGGGATTTTAAACATAAGACCTTTTGAAGCTGCTATGATTGGAGACAGGCCTGAAGATGTCGAAGCAGGAAAGCTTGCAGGAGTATACACAATGGCAGCATTCAGAGGCATGAGACCAAGGTCCGAATTAGAAGCTGCTAAACCGGACTTTCTGAAATACTTTCAATACTCTCATAGAAAAACAATTTTAAAGCTGTTTTTCATTACCGTACTCCACTATCTATAGGAATAGAAGCGTTGAGGTAATTCGCTTCCATCCTGATTTCTTAACGCCTCCAGAACCATTCTAGAAAAACTGCTGAGGAGAATTATGACAGTAACTTCCCGCATTGAGAATCTCTAAGAGGAGAACACAAGCGCTCAATACTGTTACTTTGGTAAATAAGTTTCTAATAAGCAGGATTAATGTCGCGTATACTCGGCATATCGTCGACTCCACCGTTTTCCAAGGTTCTGCAAGTAAACATCCTATAGTACATATTGCATTCCTTCACTGGGTTCACAGAAGGATTGCTTGTAACAACGCTATAAACGTCTCCGCCGAGGATCAAGTCGAAAGTCTTCGTGAAAAGCAACGTACCTCCACTATTCCTTATCTCTATGCTTCCACCTTTAATCACAGGATTAGTAATCACGTTAAGGGCAACGGAGCCTGATGTTGCCGTTGCTTGAGCAACAATATTGCCATACTTATCTCTAATAATAACTCTATACCCTGACCTCAGGTTTCTCACAGTAACAGTTCCTGGTTCAGCATCAGCACACGCTATGAAGAAGTCGAAGTCAGCGCTCAATCTATTTCCGTCGGAAGTCTCGTCGTATAAGCCGAGGCCAACCCGGTTCACATTAATCTGCTGGTCGTTGTGTGTTAGAGTCCCTATTAGAACACCTTGGGAATCGTATGCTTCTATTACCATCCTGCCACTATACTGTCCAGTGAGTGTTCTCCTCCCTAGGAAGAATAACCAAGTATTATCAGGGAGAGTCAATGAAGACGAGCTTGTTGACCCGCTCCACTGCCCTGACCTCCATATCCCTAACCGTCTCAAGTTATAGTTGTTACTCCGCCTATATCGTTGAAATCCCAATAAGTAGAAGTTGCTCGCCGACTCGTCGAGCATCGTTAAGCCAGCATACTGGTTAATATATGAAGTGGTATACCGTATTTTAGCAAGAACGTGGACGACACGTGTGCCAGCAGGTATTCTCGTGGTAGAGTATGCTACGCAGAATGAGCCGTCTGGAGCAGTGCTGCGTAACCATCCGTTATCCGGATCAGGAGTCCATGAGGCTGGATTAGGCGTTGTGAAACTCCCGGTGGAGAACGGGTCTTCAGAGAAGTCGTCATAGATGAAAGCACTTCTTTGATAAAGCCTAATATCCGATATATCGCCGCTTACTGGATCATATAATACGCGGAAAGGCCTAGCGTAGTCTCTTCCCCCATCATACCACGTGCCGTCATCATCATACTTAGAGCTATCGTCTGCTATGCCTCCTCCGATGAGGAAGCCGGCGAACTTAAACTCTACCTTCGGCGTCTTAGAGGGGTCTATTGTCGTTTTTTGATAGCGACTGCCCTGGGCTTCAAGCCTTATAGCATCGTACTCCATGAACCTGCTTGCACCCAGCCCTCTCGACCATACGAAAAGCTGGTCAACCTCGCTACCGTCCTTCTTATACGCTTTCCCGTAAGTATCCAGCAAATCCAAGAGCTGTTTTGAGGCGAAGAGGCTTGTACCCCAGCTCTCGTTGTACAACGCTATCCAGTAAGAGTATGCTCCTGACCCGTACTGCCGTCCGATAGCATAACCTCTGTGCGGGATGTAACCGTTCATATTGTTAAAAGTCCCGTTGACTACACGTCCAGTGGCCTCGTTCTCAAGCAAAGACCCCCATTTAAACCTCCGAATTGTTTGTGAAGAATAACGATCGTCGGGAAAACCTCCTATCATGCCTGCGAAAACCAGGTAGCTGTATTCTATATCGAACCTCTTCTTCCAGCGTGCGTTAATAGAGTAGAGGAAGTATGGAACGTTGTAGGGTATGAAGATCATGTCCTCGTAGTATAACTCGTCACGTACTTCCTGGCCCTGCTTCGGGTGGGGAGACGTGTAAACCACTCTATCAGACTTTCTGAAGGCTACAATCCTTGCAGGAGCCCTTACAACACCGGTTTCGGGGTCTGGTTCTGGCACTATACTCCACTCGTCCTCGGGGAATTTAATAGGAATATAGTAAGCGTCAGAAAGATAAGAGTCGTACGCAGTCAGTATGTATTCGACATGAGAGTTGTTAAACCTGTCCCTGAGACTTATCGACCAGTCGACGTGCGGGAAATGGCTCGACGCCTCCTCCCTGTCGACGACGATCCAGAGTATGTAGCTTCCAGTATCAACTCTTGCAAGACCCCCGGATACCTTCATCTCAATCCTGTAATTCGGCACCTCAGCATCGCAGTCCTCAAGCCAGACTACTCTCACCGCCTGCTCCCGGCACCCAGGCGGGTAGTTAACTTCAAACACCAGCTTAGCACCGCTCGCGAACCTTTTTCTCCAGCCTAGGAAGTTCGTACTACTAGGCCAGAGATACCTGCTGTCCCAGACCTCGACCTGGTAGGGCACTTCAACAAAGTCGTTGGGGTTGATTCGGCGGTTGACCGTAGCATATACTCTAAGCTGTTTAACCGGGGGGATTGGTATTGGCGGAACAGGTTTCTCCGTTTCCGTTCTTACGGGGAGAGCAGTGTTAAACCAGTATAGTGTGCCGTTTGGAAGAAGCTCGAACACGTAGGTCTCCTTGATCTTAGCAGGCTCATCCGGGTAATACGGTTCTACAGCATTCTCCCGTATCAAGTATTCTACTCCGGAGTAGCTGTATGCTTCGACGATTATGTCCCTACTGTCTTTAACCCTGACTATTATGAATTGGAAGTAACCGGGGGCGTCTCCCCATTTCCAGAATGAGCCTTGCCTATTCGGGTCATGGAAGCTAGGCTTAAAGATGAGCGTGTAGTTCCCTCCACCGTTATACCTTACTTCAACCATATCACTGCTCTCAGCCCTTTTCCACCAGAATTCCCCTTGTGGAATTGTTGGATCAAACCAGTAGAGTTCAAAACCATCCTTCTTGAGATTGTTAACGGGCTCTTCATCTTCTCTCAGAACCACTACGTTCACGTAGACGAGACCGTATTTCTCATCCCCCCATATCGAGGTTATTGTTAGGTTGAGCAGGATGATGCGAGTAGACTCCCAGCCTACTATCCCCTTGGCGACGGAGTCAATGCTAATTTTAGAGCCTATTGCGGAGATACTGTTAGGCTTATACCAGAATAGTTTAACCAGCTTCTTCTCAAGAGCCCTAGCAGGGTAGTGTTGAACAGGATTAATATAGCCTGATTTTCCTTGGCTACTAATCCAACCAATCCTTATCGCAATATCTTTCTCCTCCTGTATCGTATCGTCTATCCACTCCGTCTCTATGTTTAGACCCCTGCCAGCGTAAGCAGCCTGAGTCGCCAAGAACCAGTATGAGAACGTCTTATTAGCCAGCGTCCTAGCCTCCTTCATCTCGTCTATATCGAGGTCCACCGTCCTCGTCTTGTTGTACTGCATGGTAGCGTTCGCGAGAATCCTGGTTAAGGCTCTTTCAAAGTCGGCGTCTATGCTTAACACAACCTCCCTGCTCGGATTGTAGTTGAAGAAGAGGTGATGGATCGAGGTTAAATAGATTATTGTCGCAGCTGAAAGTATGACAATCACGAGTATGATGCTCATAACAAGTATGAGTTGCCCCCTCATCCAGCTTGAGGCATTCGACAACACACTCACCTCCTAGCTAGCTCAAGGTGGATCTTCAACACCCACCTGCTTCTCGTGGTGTACGTTATGTCTGCACCAGTAGCCTCGCGAGCAATCCTGAAGTCCTCCGGGGAAGCGTTTGAAACCGTTCCCAAGAAGGCGGGCTCCATGCCGACTTCGGTCTGAGTCATGTTGTACACAGTCATGTTGTAAAGGATGCTAGGAGGCAACATAGCATTAAGCATGTTCTTCATCAACCCCTCCCAATCCCGACGCATACCTCCGGGAGTGAACATCACCCTGTCGAAAACCTCCTCGTCTGCAAGGGTCATGAGGAAATCGTAGCAATACCTTGTGAAATCGCTCCTAGACTTAGTAACGTAGGGGTCAGGAGGCTTGACGACGTTTATCATCACAGTCATAGCTACCGCTATTATTCCACTGGCCAGCAGAGCTTCTACAGTCCTCATCTGCCCCCTATTGTTCAACCCTCAGCCCACCTCCAAACCCTGACTTCAACAATGTAGTGGAAAGAGCCTATTCTAACCACCCTCTCCAGGACGCTCGTCTTAATATTGCCGGAGACAGCACCCCTCTGGCATATAACGTTGGAGGGAGCTCTAAAGAAGCAGGCCAATAAGAAGCTCCCCCTATACTTGATGGGCATTAGTATCAGGCTGACATCGTCGTCGACAACGTTCGCAAGCTCATATACCCGTATATTGAAGCGGCCGTTGTTTAATATCTGTCCAGACTCCCCGCGCGTCACGTCTTCGAAATCGCTCAAGTAAACATAGTAGGGCGGGTTAGCAAGCGCGACCTCTTTACTAAGATGTATTGCTGCAGGAGGGGCTAAGAATTCCAACTCTTCCCCAGCCTCATGCTCCAGAACCAGGTAGTTGTCGACGACAGTCCCCCCGAGAATATTATCAGCATCCGTAGCTAGTAGAGAGGAGTTAACGGCCTTAATACCGTAGTAGTCAGCGTAAATAACTATGGAGGAGCAGCTTTTCCTCAAAACCTTATTCATCAACTCGTTGTCAATGCTGCTTAGGAGGGGAGTGAAGTCCAGCATGGTTTCCCCCCGCCAATCAGTTTTTTGCGGAGGCAGGTAGGAGGAGTTAACGTAGCAAAAGTCTTTCCCCGCTCCTCCTCTGACGCTCATAAAGATGAATAATCCTGTGACGTTAGCACCTAAAGCCGGCCTGCCGTCTGGCGTAGCAACGGTAACCTCTAAGCGGCAGGGGACGGTTAATTGACCATGGCCTACGCCACGTCCGTTTTTGAAAGTGTAGTACCCTACGGTCTTTACGCTTATGTTCAGTGCAGGAGTTATCCTTATGCTGAAGCCATAGTCTATACCCAAGCCGAGGAGCCTCGCCATCACGTCGGGGCTTATCCGGACGTAGCTTGGAAGCGTCCTAGTCGTCGACGTGTTGACCGAGACTATTCTGAGAACCTTATCCACGTCAAGCTCGTAGGGTTCTCCATAAGCCTTCTGGAGGCCGAAGGCTCTAAGACTGTTCTCTGAGCCCACAACTTGTACATTCCCCCAATTCTCGGGGACTCCCGGGCTTAGAAGTATCTTGTCCATTATTGATTGAGCAATCTCCTCGAGCTGATGCTCTCTAACAGTTGTGAAGGAAAGATATGCTGACGGAATTATGTATCCCATGAAGGTCACTATTATTAGGATGAGGATGAGGAAGGCGAAAATATTGTCAATCGTTACATGCATCCTTAATCAACCCCTGATTTCCTCGATATATCCTAATCCTACTCTTGTTTCACCGTTGGACCTGCTGGCCCATACTACTGGCTTAGCGGTTCCAGAAAGTAGGATATTAACGCATTTGATAGTGTAAGAACCGTGCGTTCTACGGATGGTGAAGGAACTCAGGTCCTCTGGGGGGCCTATTAGTACATCGATACCAGGCTCCTCCCATATGGGTGAGGAGGCGTTTATAGCTCTATTGGTCTGGAGGTAAACAACCACATACCAAACATTCCCAATCTTCCTAAGCTCAACAGCATAAGGATTCTCAGATATTGCATACGGTATTTCAATCGGTTTGAAAAAAGACAGATCGCTCCTCGACTGTCTGCACATCGAGTATATGCTTGCAACCTCATACGCAACCTGGTTAGCAACTTCGCCGAGCCTCACCTTAATAGAATCTATGAACACCCATTGTGAGACTACTGAGAACATGTTTAGAGCGATCAGCATAACCCCGTACAACGCTGTCGTCAAAACAGCTGTTTCAAAGGTTGAGGAAGGCATTCAGGTCACCTCACTGAGACCTCTACCTCTACAACCGTCAAGTATACAAGCATCCCTCGCAGGTTTCTAGCATCACTGCGTACGGTGTAGGATTTACTGTAGAGCAACGGGTTGCTTTCCGGACCCCTGTAAACAGTTATACAAACAAAATTGGAAGAGAAGAACTCAGGGGTATACGTCTTAATGCTTTTAATTCTCACGCAAATATCCAGCGTTTCACTTCCGCTTGAGCTTCCCCGTAATATTTTGAAATAAGCTATTTGCACAGTGCTGATATTATACCAGTCCAACCCGTCTTCAGTATGGGGCACTGCACCGGAGGGCACAACCCTTACTCTCCCGAAATCTACGATTACCCAAGGCCCATAGTTCCACTCCTGGTAGACAACACCCAGAGGCCCGGGCCTCTCCGGATTGATTATGAGGCCCTCCAGCAACTCTTCCTTTTCCCTTATGCTCCTATCTCCTTCAAGAACCATGAACGATGACGAGCTTGCTCCTATAGCCCCCTTAAGCTTGATGAGATTTATCCTCCCCATATCCCATTCAACAGACCTCTGGCCATCGTCAACCACTATCTTAAGAAACTCGTCGCCTTCCGTTAGGAATACTCCCTGGCTGACTGATGAAACTCTCACGTAGGCCGCTGAGCCCTCTGCAAGGCTTAGTCCGTTTATCGTCTGGGCCAGGCTCACCATGCCTGCCTTACCGTTTTCAAACTCTACTGCTGTGGATTGCGCCGAGAGATTCAGCTGGGCGAAGAACAATGCTGCAACAAGTGTGCCGAGTATCGTTGAGAACATTATTACTGTAACAGCAACCTCGGATACTCCTTTCCTAGCCAGCCCAGCATTACCCAATCGTCGCCCCACCCGTGGGTATTACGCCAAACGAGTATATTGGAGCAAGTATTATGATTACCAGCATGAATATGAGGAGCAACACAGCGTGCAAGAAGCCTGAGGAAGTCTCTCCGTAGGCTATTTTGCCGCCTACAAGACCCATTAAGTAAACGTGTACAACGATAGGGGGCAGCATCATTTTGATCATGTCGGGCAGGTTCATCAGCTTCCCAGCCATTTGAAGCGCAGCCCTGAAGAACGTTAACAAGGCGACTACAACGATTACTAGCACACCGGTCCCTATGTATGGGATGAGAAGAAGGGGTCTCAGCTCAGACCTCTTCTCCTTCTCCATCAGTATTATGGACTCGTTAAACTGCGCGAGTGTTTCAAGAGTCTCAGGAGTCCCTCCCCCTACTTCGATAGCGTCCAAGAGGAGGAACATGCTTATCTTAGTCAGCCACGACCTAACCCTTTTGGAGAAAGTCTTGTATATCTGGGCGTGGCCTACTCCCCAAGAGATCTGCGTAGCCATAGTCTTAATATGCCTGGAAAGGTTCCCGTAGTTCCTCTCCGAGAGGTTGATTATGCACTTCTCAGGGCTTAGGCCAGACTTCCTTATCTCCACAAGGTCTCTGAGAAAGTTTGCGAAACCAGTATCCATACCCCTCTCCCTAATGTTAATGTAGGTTCTGTAGATTACTGCCGGAATCGTGGCGAAAATCAAGGCCAGGATTAGGCCTATTGAAGCATCGTAACCAGCTTCAAGGTTGAAGTGTTTCCTAATTCCGTCTATGAATGCGTTTAGAATGTTGAACGGTGGGATCACTGCGAGGAGAGAGAAGTCTGGACCCGGCATGGTTGTGAATCTTAGGGATGATAGGAAGAAACCCGGTAGAAGTATTAGGAGCATGGGTGTGGCTGTGGCTGCGAACACAGCGTATGGCGAGTTATCCTCCATAGGGTACTTCGGCTGGAGAGCATCTATGAGCCATAAGAATACTACTGAGAAAAAGGGGAGGAAGACGTAGCTGAAGAGTGCAAACACCATCGGGTTTTCGAAGAGCCCTCCTGAGGAAGCAACCACTTGGCTCAGAGCCAGCTGGACAGCGTAGATAGTGTATATTCCGAGCAGTAGGAGTATTGCGACAACTATGTAGACCTCCATCATCTGCCCAAGCCTGCCACCTATCATTTTCAGCGTCTCAAGCCTCTCTTGGAAGAGCAGCTCAGTCCTTCGCAGCAAGTAGTGAACCACGTCGCCGCCAGTCTTAAGAGTGGAGGCATAGCCGAGCAAAAGCTCTCTAAACTCTTTCGAAGGAAGCTTCTTACCGCACTCCTCTAAAGCAGTTACAGGGTCGTAACCCAGTCCCCTAACCATCAGGTCAAGAAGCTTCGCGGTCTTTGAGAAAGTCGGCAGCAAGGGGACGCGTGAAAGCCTCATTATGCTGACGTAGGGGGAGATGCCGCCTGTAGACATTACTGCAGTATAGGCTGCGGCGTAGGGCACTTCCGCCGACAATGATGACTTGATTCCCGAGATCTTTATCTTAGGCCAAGATATTCCGATTAGGAATACGATAACGGGGAGGCTCATCAGGAGCAGGGGTATGACGTAAATCTCGCCGAAGCCCAGGTTGATCGAGAGCAGCGTATAGCTTACTACGAAGACGCTTGACAAAACTACTGACACGATAGCCGTTATGAAGGTTGCGAAAAGCACTAGGGAGCCGTAGGCCCTTGGGTAGATTCTTATACCGGAAGCCTCTAAGTCTCCGCAGAGCTTTGCTATGCTATCACCCAGGGAGCCGAACATCATGGTGGCGAAGCCCGTGAGCGACAAAGCTTAAATAATATTCGGCAAGAGGGGAATATATTCTTTTTCAAACATCCTTTACATTCATGTATCAAAAACGAATTATTTCTAGGGATTTTTTTTCAATAACCTTGTATTAACTGCTATGAGGCGATTATCGTGCGAATAAGCCTTTTAGAGCTTGGAAAGCTTGAAGAAGAGTATAAAAACAAAATTTTTCTTAGAACGACACTATGTCGAGAAAAGTAAAGTATCACAGTATATAGTTTGCAGTAAGTATTGGAGATTCATTAAAAATGTTTAAATACTAATTTAACGATTGTTAAAACACGTAGAGAGGTGAATACGGTTTGAAACTTCTCAGAGACAGGAGAGGAATCAGCCCGGTGATAACTACGGTCATAATTGTTGCAGTAGGCATAACGCTGGCCATCGCAGTAATGCTCTGGGTAACTGGGCTCGCAGGGTCCTTCATGAGCTATGAGAGGATTGAAGTCACAAGCCTATACGCTACTCCTAGAACTGAAGGAGGATGGATACTAACAATGCGGTTGAAGAACGTTGGGCAAACACCTACGAAGATAGATAATGTTTTCATAAACGATGTGCCGTATGATATGTGGAGTCCTCAAATAACTGTGGATGTAGATGATCAGTCTCTTAGTCCAGATAACCCTATTCCTGTAAACGTTGGAGACGAGTTAGACGCCACGATAACGATATATGAAGAGGGTACGGAGTATCAGAACCAGAGGCTCATCAGCGGTGGCAGTGTTCAAGTAAAGATACATACTTCAACAGGTAGAGAGTATTACAAGAGTACTCAGCTACCTTAAGCACCTGTTTCCCCCTTTTTTTAAACCCATAGTTCTCCTTAGAACGTCGTATGACTCCAATGCTTTTCCAAGAGCAAATATTAAATATTGTAAAAACGTCTTTTAACAAACGAGCGTTAAGAGCCTCCCGGCCTCCGATAGAGATAAAAAGCACCCTGCCAACCATCCTACGCTAGGGATGAGTACTGCGAAGGCCGAGGAGAATAAGAAAGCTGCCTCCACCATCGTAGAGGCTAAGGTTGAGGCCAAGCCTGCTCCACCTCTCCCGCCACCTAAGAAGGAGGAGAAGAAAAAGAAGAAGGAAGAGGAAGAGGTTTTAGAATACGTTTTCGACCCAGTTCCCCCGAACACTACTCCAGTTGATACTTACTGGATTGAAGAGCCTTACGTGAGGATCGTCATAGCACCCATTCCCGGCAAGGGGGGTCAGAAAGGGTATTTCATAGATGAGGTTACTCTCAACAAGAATGAGAAGAATGCTTTCAACAGGATTAAGGAGATTCTGAGCAGGGAGCTTGCTCCTCCTAAGGACATGTCTGTCGACGCGAGGCAGCATGTTGTAGAGGAGGCTAAGAGGCTTATGAAGAAGTATAAGGGTGTCCTAGGCTCTTTGAACGAAGAGTCTATAAAGAAGGTCGAGTACTATATTAGGAGAGACCTAATAGGCTACGGCCCCATTAACCCGATTATCGAGGACAAGAATATAGAGGATATTTCTTGCGACGGCATTAACAAGCCTATTTACGTCTGGCATAAGAAGCATGAGAGCCTGCCTTCGAATCTGAGGATAATGGATAAGAACTATTTCAACGATTTCATAATTAAGCTTGCACACTTCGCG
This sequence comes from Candidatus Brockarchaeota archaeon, assembly GCA_017601345.1. Taxonomy (GTDB): domain Archaea; phylum Thermoproteota; class EX4484-205; order EX4484-205; family JAAOZP01; genus JAAOZP01. Next base: position 10,971 of record JAFNIT010000002.1, read on the forward strand.
GGCAAGCATATTAGCGCAGCGTTCCCAATCGTGGACGCGATGCTCCCAGGTAAACACAGGCTCGCCGCGACCTATGGTGACGAGGTCTCGACGTTCGGATCAACCTTCACCATAAGGAAGTTTAGGGAGGAGCCTTTCAGCATAGTCGACCTTATCAACATGGGCACTATTAACCCTGCTCTCGCAGCATACTTCTGGTTTACTCTCGACAATAGGCTTACGATCATAATCATAGGCGGTACGGGAGCTGGCAAGACTTCCTTCCTCAACGCTTTAACCAACCTGTTTAAGCCCGGTCTCAAGATAGTGACTGTTGAAGAAACCGCTGAGCTAAACATCCCTCACGACAATTGGGTGCAGTTTGTCACAAGGGAGAGCTACGGCCTCGGAACATCTAAGATAGGTGAGATAACAATGTTCGACCTTGTCAAGACCTCTCTCAGATATAGGCCTGACTACTTAATTGTCGGAGAGATCAGAGGTGCTGAAGCATTCGTCATGTTCCAGGCTATGGCTACTGGACACGGTGGCTTGAGCACCGTGCATGCTGAGAACATCGAGTACGCTATAAAGAGGATGACGAGTCCGCCGATGAACATTGCTGAATCATATATTCCGTTGATGAACGTTGCATGCCTCGTCGAGAGGGTTGTCCTACCCAAGAAGGCTGGAGTACCCTTCGGCAGGAGGGTCAGGCAGGTCTGGGAGCTAGACCCCGAGGGAAACAGGATAAACATAGCCTCATGGAACCCCGTAGAAGACTCTTTCGAAATCGATTTCAGCAGGTCAGTCCATCTTCCGAATATCTGCCGTAAGTCCGGGATGCCGCCTGACTGGTATGTTAGGGAGCTTCAGGTCAGGGAGAGCGTTATAAGGTGGATGATGGCTAATAACATTACTCATTTCAGAGACGTCGCTAGAGTCGTTACGGAGTTCCATGTTAAGAGGTCTGAAGTCATTTCAAAGCTAAGGTGAATTGCTCAACCATATTACGCTGTACTCTGCTAGAGGCGTAGTATCCATATTCCTTCTTTCCATAAGCTCTTTTCAAGACGTTAAGAAAAGAGAGATAGACGACCGCGTTTGGATCGCCTTCATAATTGCAGCCTTACTCATAAACCTAGCAGGCGTGTTAACCGGCATAGTTGAACCAATGAGCTGGCTAGTGTTCGCAGGACTCCAGTCAGCATTATTCACCCTCCTATACTACGCAGGGGCTTTTGGAGGCGCTGACGCTAAATCGCTAATATGCTTAAGCATCATGTACCCCACTTGTCTAACGGAGATTCTAACAGAACTGAGCATTGGAAGACTTACAGTACCCCTTTCCGCTTTCGACAATGCTATAATCCTCACCCTTGTATTCCCTGTGTTCAACTTATTATGGAACTTCTCGATGAGGCTGAGGGGTGTTGAACTCTTCAAAGGGTTAGAGAAGGAGGGATTGCATAGGAGGATAGCTGCACTATTCCTATTAACGAAGATAAGTTTTTCATACTACCGTTCCAACTCCTTCAGATACGCGTTGGCTGAAAAATATAGTAGAAGCGGTGTTAAAAGAATTGTCTTCACGAAGACTCTTGGAGAAGACTCTGGCAGCAGGCTTAGGGATGAGGAATATGTTTTCACAAACTTCCTCATCCCCCTTCAAGTCTTCATACTGCTCGGCCTCGTCATACGCCTCCTGTATGGAGATATCCTATTGCTATTAACACTTGTAATAGTCAGACTGCTGATTAAGAGCTTTTAGAACGAAGTTTTAAAATAGTCTAATTAATTTATTGCTTTGCTTATGTTAAAAAAATTTAAAAGCATTCTCCTTTCCTAAGGATTGGGTTTGGCGATAAGCCTTTTGAAAAGTAGAAGAGGCATTAGCCCAGTTATTACAGCAGTTATTTTAATAGCGATAGGAGTAGCCATCGTAATGCCGCTAATGCTGTGGGCCAGTGGCTTGACCGGTTCTTTCACGAACCGTGAAAACATAAGGGCAGAGTTATATGAATGCTATAGTGAAGAAGATTTGTTCGTAATAAGAGTAGGATTGAAGAATCTAGGAGATACTCCTTCTAAAATAGCTGGCTTAACAATAAACGATGTCCCGTTAAGCGTTATGGAAGGCGTAGACTTACACTGGGTTTCTGAACAGGGAGAGTCTGGAGACGAGGTTCCAATACCCCTGAAAACGGGAGTTAAAGTTAAAGTTGAACTGAAAATACCATACGGAGCCTCTTACGACGGAGGTGTTTTAACCAGTGGCACGACCATTAGCCTGGGCTTCCACTCATCGAGAAATATCGACTATAAGATAACCGTGAGGCTCCCCTGATAGAAAACCCTATCAGGTTAAAAACATAAAAAACACATTTGAATTAAAAAGCCCTAGCATTGAGGCTGTTCGCATGCTCCGATATTCATCTGAGGCTTAACCTGCTTGAAGACGCTTTGAAGGATTCTAGGAACGCGGACCTTGCAGTCTGCCTTGGAGACATTACTGTTTTCAATAGGGGACTGGAAGCTGCTTTAGAGAATGTGAAGAGGTTGAACGAGCATGTGATGATAATACCTGGAAACAACGAGCCTCCTAAGCTCTTGGAGGAGAAGGCTATGGAAAAAGGGCTGATTTTCATGCATGGTAGAAAGGTTTTCTTCAAAGGCTTTACCTTCGCCGGAATCGGCGGGAGCCTCTATACGCCTTTCAAAACCCCCTTCGAAATAGGTGAGGACGGTTTCAAACAGATACTTTCAGAGTTTAAGGGCTCTAAGAACCTTATACTCCTTTCGCACAGTCCTCCATTCAACACTACTCTAGACTCAACCTTCTCCGGCGAGCATGTTGGCTCACTGGAGCTCAGGAAGTTCATAGAAGAGGAGGCTCCGATAATTTGCCTATGCGGCCATGTTCACGAGAGAGCAGGATTATCCGAGAAGATTGGTAACACGCTCGTCGTAAACCCTGGAGCCAGGGGTATGCTGCTGGAGGTTTAGCTGCTTTGAAGATTCTTATCACCGGCAGGCCTGGAATAGGTAAGACGACTCTTATCTCCAAAGTTTTCAAAGGTCTCAGGGACAAGGGGGTTTCAGCCGGCGGTATGATAACCTACGAGGTCAGGGAGAAGGGTGTTAGGACAGGGTTCATCGTGGAGGATTTGAAAACTGGTTTAAAAGGGATTATGGCTAGCATCACCCAGGGGCCTGGGCCGAGAGTCGGTAAATACATTGTCAACGTCGCCGAGATCGAGAGGGTTGGTGTTAAAGCTGTTGAAAACGCTTTGGCGGATGATGAAGTCATCATCATAGATGAAATAGGGCCGATGGAGCTTTACTCCAATTCTTTTAAAACGATTGTTTCTAAAACATTCTCTTCGTCTAAGAAAGTCGTTGCAACAATACACTATAAGGCTTCTCAGGATTCTTTTTGCAGAAGCATATTGTCTAAGACAGGTGTTAAAACCTACGTTGTAACACTCGAGAACAGGAATAGTCTTCCAAACATTATTCTAGAGGAATTTAATTTGCCTGACGCTATCCGGAATCCTCCGGAATAGGAGATTTAATTAAGCTGGATAAGACATGAGGCTAGAGTTTAAGCCTAGCTGGGAAAGACATCTTAAATTGTTAGTGTTGGTAATTCTGGTAAAGTAATCGGAGGTAGATTTTAGAGAAGGCGAAATAAAGATTTAGAGAATTCTGTTAACCAACTTATCGAACCCAAGATATACCATGATTTTCAGATTATTCCTTATCGAGGAAAGTAGTTTTGAAGATCGATGTTAAAGCCGTATTTTTTATCTCGCTACGTGAGGAAGCAAAGGTTACGAGAAGACTTGATAGCGTTTTCTGTAATTGGTTTCGCATAAAGCTTCTCTATATTTCATGGAGTTAGCAGAAAGGAAGCTCTTGCTAAAACTTTATGAGAGAAGCATAGACGATACTTATCTAAACTTGAGAAACGGTTTTTTAATAAGTCTGAGGTGCTTCGGAGAAACTTTATAACGTTCTTTTACAACTGTTAAATGCTAATGGATGTGGGTCAGCAGAAGCTCGATGAGAAAACTGTAGAGGTTGCTGGGAGGAAGATAGCAATAGGCGGTCCAAAGCCGGAGTTGAGAAGTGGAGAGGCTCTCGTAAGGAACACTCTGTCAGTCTGCCCAGAGTGCTACAGGCTTCTACCAGCAGTCGTATATGAGAAGGAAAGTAAGATATGGATAAGAAAGGCTTGTCCTGAACACGGTGAAGTCGAAGACCTATACTGGGGAGATGCTGAAATGTACAAGAAGGCTATGAGGTTTGAAGCCCCTCCTACGAAGGTGAAATATGCTTACAAGCAGCTTGAGAATCCTTGTCCGTTTTCATGCGGCATATGCTCTACACACACTACTCAAACAGCACTTGCCAACGTTGTCGTGACGAACAGGTGTAACTTCAGTTGTTGGTATTGCTTTTTCTTCGCCGAGAAATCTGGTTACGTGTATGAGCCAACGTTAGAGCAGTATAGGATGATGATGAAGCATTTGAGGAAGCAGTATCCATACGGTGCTAAGGCGATTCAGCTTACTGGTGGCGAGCCATTGATGAGAGACGACATTGTTGACATAGTTAGAATAACAAAGGAAGAAGGCTTTACGCATATTCAATTAAACACTCATGGAATCTTCTTCGCATTGGACGGTGGTGTAGACCTGGCTAGGAGGCTGAGGGAGGCTGGCGTCAACACTGTCTACCTCAGCTTCGATGGCCTAGACCCGAAGATAAACGTGAAGAACCATTGGGAAGTACCTTACATTTTCGAAGCGTTCAGGAAGGCCGGTATGACTAGCGTAGTCCTAGTGCCGACGGTCATAAACGGCTGGAATACTCACGAGCTGGGTAAGATAGTCAGGTTTGCAGCATACAATAGCGATATTGTTAGAGGGGTTAACTTCCAACCAGTATCCCTCGTAGGCCAAATGCCTAGGAGCGAGAGGGATAAGCATAGGATAACAATACCCGACGTGATCAGGCTTTTAGAAGAGCAAACCAATGGGGAAATAGGCAGGGATGCTTGGTACCCTGTTCCATTCACCCTCGTCTTAACAATGTTCTTGGAGAAGCTGACTAAGGGGAAGGAGAGGTGGCACATGCCTATTCACCCTGCCTGTGGGATGGCAACGTACGTTTACCTCGACAAGTCTAGGGATGATGTCCATTTCGTGCCGATAACCAGCTTCGTCGATGTAGAAGGCTTCTCCGAATACTTAAAGGAGAAGACCGTCGAGATGGAGAAGGGCAGGAGCAGGTATCTCGTAATGTTAGAGCTACTCCGCAAGTTGGGAAGCTTCATAGAAAAGAAGAAGCAGCCTAAAGACCTCAACCTCGGGAAAATAATAGCCAACATTATCCTTAGGAGGAGCTATGGTGCGTTAAGCGTATTCCATTACAAGTTCCTCTACCTTGGTATGATGCACTTCATGGATCCTTACAATTATGATGTTGAGAGGGTCATGCATTGCGGTGTTCACTATGTGACTCCTGAGCCGAATGTTGTTCCCTTCTGTACCTTCAACGTTCTGCCGGAGCTTTACAGGGATAATGTTCAGAAAGAGTTTTCGGTGAGCCTTGAGGAGTGGAACAGGCTTAAGCCAGGGACCGTTGGCGACAGGGCTAAGTACAAGAGGGACGTTAAGAAGCTCGCCTCCGGAGAGACGTATAGGAAGACATACGAGGGCTTTCTGTAGAGGGCCAGTAAAAGTATTTAAAACTCCTAGGTTTTTAAACAGCTGGGATGACTAAGCTAGGCGAGTCTGCCCCCGATTTCGAAGCCCCTACGACAAAAGGCAGGGTTAAGCTATCCGCATTAAAGGAGAAATGGGTCGTGTTGTTAACACACCCCTCTGGCTTCAACCCTGTTTGCACAACCGAGATCATATCTTTATCCCAGCGTATGGATGAGTTTAAGAAGATGGGTGCTGAAGTCTACTCCATATGCTCCGGGAGCCTGCAGAGCCATATTGCTTGGATTAGGGATGTCGAGGAGAAGTATGGCTTGAAAATACTTGTTCCAGTGGTAGCCGACCCGGACAATAAGATACTGGGCTCCTACGGTGCTTTAGATGCTAATGGCAATGTTTCCAGAAGCGTTTTCATCATAGACCCGGCTGGTGTTTTAAGGTTCGAGGCCCATTATCCTCCTGAGGTTGGGAGGAACGTTAAGGAGCTTGTCAGAGTTTTAAAGGCTTTTCAAACTAGTGTTAAATCAGGCCTCTTGGCTCCTGCGAACTGGGAGCCCGGGGAACCCATGCTAATGCCACCGCCTTCAACCATCGACGAGGCTGAGAAGAAGGTTAGAGAGGGGGCGGAGCGATGGTACCTTCAGAGAAAGCAGGTTTAGACTAGGCATCTCTTCCTAGCTGATTTAGCAATGGCTTGAAAAAGTATTCTTACTGCAGCCGCTGCTGAAGACCCTCCGCAGTCTAGGATAGGGTTCAGCTCAACCAGGTCCATGCCTACGAGCCTGTCAGTCACGGAGTGTTCTAAGAGGTCTAGAAGGATACTGGTGGAGATGCCGCATGCTTCAGGGTTCCCCACACCAGGCGCGTAAGCAGGGTCGAGAACATCTAGGTCGATGCTGATGTAGAGGCTTCCAGCTTCCTCCACAATACGTCTAAGCATGCTGGAAGATTCCGAGAAGCTTTGAAGTATCTTCTTCGACGTAATGAAATCCCTGTCATGCGCGTACTCGACTTCTTCTCTACATGTTGCTCTAACCCCTACGTGGACAACCTTGCAAACCTCTTCGCTTATCCTTCTCATAACGGTCGCGTGGCTAATCTTTACGCCCTGAGGATACTCATCCCTATAGTCGAAGTGAGCGTCGAAACATAGCAGGAGCTCAGGCCTTAGGGCCCGGGCGGCTCCCAGTGTTATAGTGTGCTCCCCGCCCAGTAGCACGGGGATCTTAGAGTCCTCATGGACCTCTCTGCAAACGGTCTCAACCCTTTTCAAAACCTCTTCAACGCTGAAGGTTACTGCAACATCCCCCAGGTCTGAGATTGGTATTTTCTCCACGTCTATGTAGTCGTCTAGGCTAAGCATCTCTGCCTCGGCTGAGAAGAGCCTTATGCTCGCCGGCCCGAATCTTGAGCCGGGTCTGAAGGAAGTCGTGTTGTCAAACGGTACTCCAATAACTGAGAACCACGAGTCTTCGTACCTATGTCTCGCTCCTGAGAAGCAGTAGGGGTTTTCAACTAGGTACAGCCCCTTCTTGTTCAAACCGGCTTCTCTGCAAGCAGGCTGTAGATAAAGTTTCCCAGTGGCGGCTTTAAGCCTTTAAACACTAGTGATATTAGAATGCTCTATGAATTCTTCAACCATATTAGGAACTTCATTCCCTTATTACTCTTAATTAAAGCTGCTGTGCAGGATTTTAAGCAGAAGGAGCTAGATGCTTCCTCATGGCTCCCAATAATCATACTAGGCGGATTATCCCTAGGCGTTGAGCTAGCTGTTTCTCTGAACATGGTGGAGGTCATTACGAGGCTCGTAGTCACGCTTACGGTATTTTTCACATTGTATTTTCTAAACCTTTATGAAGCAGGGGACGCGGTAATTATGATCGGTTTAAGCCTCGTCCATATCTCTACTAGAAAGCCTCTGGTGGGAGGATATTTTCTCCAAACCCTATTCCCAGACTTCGGCTTCACAATCCTATGGAATACTGAGCTGCTCATGCTAATGCTAATCTCTTTGAAAACAGCTTTCAAAACTTTTTCAAGAGCTTTGAAAAAAGACATTGTTAATAACAGGATTTTTGACATTAAAACCGCTCACTTAATGTTTCCGGGGGGAATTAGGGAGAAAGATTATGCCGAACCTAATGTTTTAAAGCAAAAAATCCCCCTGGTCTCATTGCTATTACCAGGGTACGTGGCAACGATTCTCTTCGGAAGCATTGCCCCATTGCCTTTTCAACTTCTACCGTCCTCAGCCCTCGACTAAGAATGTAAAGACTGCGGTTCAACTATGGTATGAATACTGCTGCTGCGACAACAGTTGTCCATAAACCATCCTTATTGCCTACTGCAGACTGTGTTATGCTCATCGTCTTAACCCTCTTACCGCTTATCTTCCATATCTCCTTCTGCTCATCCCAGCTCTTGTCTATGTCGAATGGAACGCCCAGGGTAGAGGCCAGCATGAATGCCGCAAGGTCCTCAGCATAATCTCCAGCCTTCTTCTCAGTCTGGCCGAAAGAGTGGTGCTCGCTCAAATAGCCGTAGCTCTCATCGTCAAGCGGCTTAGCCATGCCTATTGAAGCTGCTATAAGCCTATTGGGCTCATTCGTCTCATTCCTAGCCAGGACAACGAATATTACCTGCCCGGGTTTAAGCTTGCTCAAGCCCTCTTCCCTACTTATCACCTTGCAACCAGGCGGGATTATGCTAGAAATAGGCACGAGGTTGAACTGAGCTATGCCAGCATCCCTCAAAGCTATCTCGAACGACGCAAGCCTTTCCCTGTGAACACCAACGCCCTTTGTGAAGAAAACTTCCCTCGGTACGAAGCTGAATCCTTCCATTCTTAGTCTATTGAGAGAGAATTCGAAAAAAGGTTTAAGATAAAGTTTTCCCCAGACGGTAAAGCGTATTAGGGAGCTTCTCCAAAGAGCTTTGAAATGATTTCGCAGAACAAGGTTAGGATAATGATAGTTGGATGCGGCGGAATATCTTTCATGCATGTCAACAACCTGATTAAGCTAGGCAATGCCGAGATAGTTGGGTTATGCGATGTTAATCCCGGGAACACAAAGAGGCTTAAAGACCATTTCCCCATGCTACGGGCAGTAAGGGAATATAGTGATTACAGAGAGATGTACGACTCTACTGAGGCCGATGCTGTCCTAGTGTTGACGCCGCATACACTGCACTTTAACCAAGCTATGGATGCTTTAAAAAAGGAGATGCACGTGCTGGTTGAGAAACCCATGACTACCAGGGTTGAACACGCTAAGAAGCTTGTTGAGAAAGCGTCGGAGGAAAAAAGGATTTTAATGGTCTCCTACCAGAGGCATTACGAACCTCCGTTCAGATTCATAAAAGCGAGGATTGAGTCAGGAAGCATTGGAGAAGTTCAATTCGCAACATCCCTACTGACCCAAGAGTGGATGAGGCTAACCAAGGGGACATGGAGGCAAGACCCCGAGCTGAGCGGCGGCGGAGAGCTTATGGATAGCGGGAGCCATATCGTTGATTTCATCCTTTGGTCAACAGGGTTAAAACCCTTGGAAGTATTTGCCCAAGTCGACTACAGGGGGTGTAGAGTGGATATCAACACCTCGCTTACCGTCAGGTTCTCAAACGGAGCCCTAGCCAGCGTAAGCATAGTTGGAGATGCTCCCCGTTTCGAAGAATACCATGCGATCTACGGCACGCAGGGGGCGATTTTCTACGATAACGGTAAGATTAGGCTACTGGATGCTGAAGGATCTTTTTCAACGACGCCCTTAAAAATGCCTTTTGAACCCAGTAATCCTGATAGGAATTTCGTAATGAGCATACTAGGGCTTGAAAAGCCTGAGTCACCGGGCGAGTGCGGCCTAAGGGTAATAGAGCTTACTGAAGCAGCTTTGGAAAGCGCTAGGCGCGGTGAGAAAATAAGCCTCCGAGAGTAAACGGGAGAGGATAAGAGGATGCAGAGGTTCGACCTCCACATACATACTTTCTTCTCCAGAGACTCGTGGATAGACCCTAAGCTCCTCCCTAAAGTAGCTGAGTCAAGGGGTTTAAGGGGCTTTGCTATCACAGACCACAATCGTTTCGGAGCACATAGGATGATAGAAGCAGGGAGCATGCTCGTAGTACCTGGCGTGGAGATAAGGACTAACGTTGGAGACTTGATCGCCCTATTCATACAGGAGCCTGTTGACTCCAGTGATCCTTTTGAAATCCATGATGTAGTAAAGTCGCAAGACGGCGTTTTGATAGCGGCCCACCCCTTCGGATTTCCAAGGGTACAGAGAAGCGCAAGTAAAAAAATCTATGAGCTCTTGGATGGTGTTGAAGTAGTGAATGCGAGGAATATTCTCCGAGGACAGAACGAGAAGGCCTTGGAACTTGCTAAAAGGCTTGGGAAGGCAGAAGTGGGCGGTAGCGACGCGCACACGATGCGGGAAGTTGGAAGAGCATACACTTTGGCGGACGCCTCAAGCCTAGAGGAGCTGCGTTCAGCAATAAAGAGAAAGAGTACTTGTGGATCCGGGATGTTGAGCACGCCTCTGGTGCACCTGGCTAGTTTTGCTGCAAGAATTATGCACATTATCTCGCATTAGAGATGTGTTTTTCTATATATTGCTTGATATTACTTGGAATAAGAATTGGAAAAAAAATAAGGGGGTGAAAAGTCTCAGCACTTACCCTTACTCTTCTTAGATTTACCCTTACTCTTCTTAGATTTTTTCTTCACTGCCATTTTTTCAAAAGAATTGATGCTGAACATAAACTTAAACTTTTTGTTTTTTAACGTTTTGAAAAAACTAGCAAGGAGTTTCAGTTAATGCGTCGAACGTTTCAATAAAAGCTTCCTCCATTCCAACAGGTATGACTCCGGAAGCAGCTACGCTGTGACCGTCTCCAAAACCACCGTGTTTACTGCAAGCCTCCGGTAGAACTCTTGATAAAGGAGGCCTAGAACCGTTTTCAATCATGCTCTTCAACTCTGACGGGGCTCTCGCAGAAACCTTCACATAGTCTTTCTCGAGAGAACCGTAGCCGGGGATATCCCTAGGCATCTTCATGAAGCCCAACAAGTATTTACTACTATCTACGAGCCTCTGGTAGCTTAAGTAAGAGGTGAAGCTGCCGAGCACTTTGCTCCCCATGTTCTTAAAGAAATCACGAGAGTCAAACCATTGAATATTATTCCTCTCGCCCAAGCCCTCTCTAGCTATTAGAGCCAACAGAGCCTTGTTAGCCTTCTTCCTCTCCTCCTCTAAGGCTTCTGAAAACTTCAGCATTTCAGACGTAAAGCCACTCGTACATGCTTCAAGGGCCTTTTCAACACCGCCGCGGTAATACCCTACTGAAGCAAGTATTGTAAGTATTTGCGAAGCCCTGGTCCTCGACAGCATAAAGCCTTCAACAGTAACTTTGAAATCTTTACCAGATTCTTCTAAAACTCCTTTCTCCAAAGCATCGTCTAAAGCAAGCTTGTTCAACCCTAAGGGTAACCCCGGTACTTCAACAGAGCCTATTAAAGCCAGGTATGAGAACCTACTAAGCTTCTCGTCGACGCTCTTCGCGAAGAAGTAAGCTACTGTGGAGGCTGAAGCATCCCTCTCCCCTCTGTATCCATATAGCTCAGGGTTGATGTTGAAAACATTACTTTTGACTGTCAGCTCAGTATCGTGATGATCAATAATAACTGCTAGACTATCCTTATCAATAAGATCTCCTATCCTCTTAACGTGGGCTGAGCCAATGTCGGTGAAAACAGTAACCCTATAGCGGGACAATATTTTTTCAAGAACCTCCGGAAAAAGCTTATCTAAACATATAGTCTTGACAATGTAGCCCATCTTTTCAAGAGCTGCCTTAGTCAGAGCTGCGGAGCAAATGCCATCCGCCTCATCGTGATGTATTAAAACAGCATCTCCAACTTTTTTCCTCAGGGCTTCTATAGCCTTCTCCACGTTTGCCTTTAGTATCTCCAACCCCTATTTTTCAACGGCAGGGGTAGGAAATAAACTTGAAGCAATGTGAATTATTATACCAGAAAAAATCTCATAAATATCCCTTATTACGTATGATTCTAAGCAGATGAAGACATTGAGGCTTAGGGCTATGGTTTCCATCCTGTTCACTTTACTAATTACAGGATTCTTTCTAAAATTAGGCTTTTCAACCCCTCAAAAAACGGCCTTGTTTTGAGTGAAAACGGTAAAAAACGTACGAGCATTAGCTGCTACGTATGGTGCGAACCAATTTCTTGGGGGGTTGTAATAAGTGGACCGCATTTCTGAACAGTTTCCTCTACAGTAAGCATTTGGCAGCGTCCCAGTTTATTAGAATCCTGGAGGATATTGGTAAATGTACAAGCAATAGCGATGGTTCGTATTCCTATGTGGCAAGCATATTCGACGTTGGTTTTCACGCTTTTCTACATGGATTCATGGCCGGGTGATGATAAGAATCGTGGTGCAACAAGCGGTATGACTCCTGTTAAAGACTCATTCGCAGCCATTGTGTATTTTAGATACATATTTTCCCTTCCTTGTCAGTAAGCATAGCAGTTTTATCCTGCGCCATGAGACGTTTGAAAAGCCATAGTAAGGAAGGAGAGGGAGGCATATCAATACTCTTGCTGGATACAAGTATTTCAGCAATGTTATATTAAACACTATCATTATAGGGTTAAAATTATCGCACGTGCGTTACATTCCTAATCTGAGTTTACAATTATCACGGCTAATAATACTTGCAAACATTATAGCTTTTTCTCGATGCTCTGTCTGCATATTATCCAAATATTTTTTGTAGAAAGATTTCTAAAATCAGAAAGAGAATTTTTATCACAACGGTATTCGTAATTGGATTTCTGATAGTTTCCTTTAATTAAATGCATCAATATACATCTTGGGAGAATTTTCTCAAGGAGAATATGCATAGCTTACTTAGACTGAGGATATCGTAAACCCGGGAATAACGGTAGCCTTTGGTTAACCTTATGGAAAGTTGTAGCGTGAAAACTACTATTTTCTTGAACCATGAAATATATAATGTATTGGTGGTTGATGTTTTTACGAGAAGCACAGGAAAGGGTTAACTTGTGACGTAGAAAAAGCATGTGACTATGACAAAGTAGTTCAGTAACTTACCGCTCTTCGAGCAGGATCTTCACAGCCTTTTTACTAAGCTCCCTTCCAGCCTGGTCGACCGTCACGTATTTCAACGCTTCCTTAGGACAATACTCGACGCACTTGGGTGAACCATATTTCTCACAGTAGTCGCATACGATTACTTTCCTCCTACCCAAGTGCAGCCTTATGACTCCGAATGGACATGCTTCAACGCACCAGCCGCACCCATTGCATTTGTTCTCGTCGATAGCTATTATACCATTCGGCTTCTGTTTTAAAGCGTCTCTGGGGCATGCTTTAACACAAACAGGGTCTTCGCACTTCCTGCATGTTACCGCGATGTTTAGAAACGGTTCTATTCTAACAACTCTTATCCTTGACTTCTTGATGTTCATAACACCCTCGCTAACGTAGGAGCAGACATACTCGCATATCCTGCATCCGTTGCACTTATCCGGGTCGCAGACAATAACCTTCCTAAGCCTCGACTCCAACTTCCTCAGCCTCTTTGTTAAGCCCCAGTTCTAAAAGCTTCCTCTTCGTAGGTATACCGTCTTTATTCCAGCCTCTACATTCGTAGTAACCGTCTAGGGCTTCGTCGTACTCCTCCCTCTTTATTACAGCGCCTTTAACAACATCATCTGGCAACGGGTCTTCGAAAGCCCTAGGAGGCGGATAATCGTCTTTCCTAGATATTCCACATTTAATGTTGAAACACCTTGCCAAATTATGTATTCTCTCACCGGCCTTAATTATCTGCTCTCCAGTCATGCTCAAGCCAGTTACAAGCGTATAGAGTTTTGCAAGCTCGTCTACAGACTTGAATATGCCTCTCGTAAACTTGCATATTATCAGAGAGTCTATAATAGCATAAAGGTTCTCCCCGTCGTAGACTATCTTTCCCCTGCTCCTGTCTAGCCTAAGCCTGTCAACCTGACCTTTGACATCAACCTGGTATGAGCCTGACCTAAGGTAGTCAGCACCTCTGTTGGAGACTGCGAAACCTAGAGTGGAGGTTTGGAGAGACCTAAGCTCGTAAGCAGCCCACTCTAACCCTTTACAGTGCATGGCGAATTTCTCAGAGCCCTTGCCAACTATTTGAGAAGCCCTCCTAACTCCTTCAGCTAGAAGACTACCCAGCCTTCCTTCTCTCAGGCAGAGCCTTCTAAGAGCATCCAGTAATGCTTCGCCGTTTCCAAACCTGAGGTCGATACCATCAGTCTCATCCCTGCTTAAAATACCTTTTTCATAACACTCCATTGCCCATCCTACAACGTTCCCGGCAGATATCGTGTCAACACCTAGCGTGTCACATATTTCAACAGCTTTGGTGATAAAGTCAAGGCTTCTAATCCCACAGTTTGGGCCGAGCAAAGCCAAGCTCTCGTAGTCGACGCTTGAAGTCGACCCGGCGTAGGCCTCTCTAGCCTGGTTTACATGGTCGCATGCTATGGGGCAGCCTGCACAAGCAATAATCTTCTTAACATGAGTCTTCAACATCATTTCTCCAGAAACCTCTTCTGCATATTCGAACGTACCCCGTTGGAAATTGTACGAAGGCAAACATCCTAGCTTATTGTGGACTAGGACATTAGCAGGAGTTCCGTAGATCCTATACTTCTCTGTGGCGGGGCCTTGGCAACGCTCGTTAAGGTCTGCGATGAATTTAAGTAAGCTCTCGATGTCAGCAACCTCGACGTCTTTAGTCCCCCTTACGGCTACGGCCTTAAGGTTCTTAGAGCCCATTACAGCGCCCAGTCCGCATCTGCCTACTTGCCTATTCCTCTCGTTAGTTATGTTAGCGAGCTTAACCATCCTCTCCCCGGCTGGGCCTATTGATGCTACTACGAAAGACTCGTCTCCAAGCTCCTCTTTGATCATCTCCTCAGTTTCCCATGTGGTCCTACCCCAGAGATGGGAAGCGTCTCTAAGCTCAATATTGTCGTCGTCAATCATTAAGTATGATGGTTTCTCAGACCTTCCCGTGAAGACTATACCGTCCCAGCCTGCGCTCTTTAACTCTGAGGCGAAGAGCCCTGAGGAAATTCCGAAGCCGAATATCCCTGTCAACGGGGATTTGGCGAAGACAGAATACTTGTTACCGGCTGTAGAAATTGTCCCAGCCAATGGACCAGTCCACCAGATTAAAACATTCTCCGGAGATAATGGGTCTATTTGAGCGGGATTAGGAAGCATATCGTATAGGGCTCTGGCGCCGAAGCCGTAGCCACCGATGTAGTTTATAGCCATATACTCGTCTACTCTATCAATTACAGTTTTACCACGCGTCAGGTCGATGGTCAAATACCTCCCAGCGTATCCTTTCAACCCTCATCCTCCTCCTGCTACAGAGGGCGATAAGACAACCTTATCTCCGGGTTTGACAACGTACTCGCTTAACTTCCCTAGGTTGACAGCCTTCCCATTTAGAATTATTAGCGAATACTCTTCCATCAACTCCCCCTTAGATCCTATGAAGTGTGAAACAACGTCAAAACCAGCTTTCTCACCAAGCTTCTTTAAGAGGCTTAGTAGACTGGTTTCAGATTCTACATCGACCCTCATACTCTTACTGTTGAACAGCTCTTGGAACCTCCCTATGAACTCAACCTGGACCTCGCCCAATCTGAGAAGTATTCTCAATAGCATATTAATAAAGACTTTTCGTATGCCTAATTATTTGGCTAAAGCTTTTCTACCACCAAAACCAGCTCTTTCCCTGAGGATTTGTCGATAAAGATAGATGATGGTCTTCCGTTAATCGTCGTTGAGAGACGTTTTTATACAGATTATATTAGGCTAACTATCGATAGGAGCAAGTGCATCTTCTGCGATGTCTGCATGAAAGTATGCCCTAAGAACGCTGTGAGAATAGCCAGGAGGAGCGACGGCTCGTTAACCCTATCCGTCAGCGACGACTGCAGCCTATGCGGAGCATGCGAGCCACTATGCCCCCCTGGAGCAATAGTCCTCACTGTCAACGGGAGGCGTGAAAACCCGATAGTCTCTTCCAAGGGGTTTCCACTTCCACTGCCGAAGGTTGAAGTAGATTCTTCAAAATGCAAGGAAGATTGTTTCGAATGCTATAAGACCTGTCCCAGGGGCGCTTTAACAATAGACAGTAAGCATAATATTAGGGTTGACGAAAGCAAGTGTCTGAGATGCCCATGGTGCGAGTATGCTTGCCCAGAGCACGCTATAAGCGTGAACCCGCTTTTCGAAGGCTCGATAACCGTCGACGAGTCTAAGTGCGAGGAGAAGTGCGAGGCATGCGTAGAAATATGTCCTACTAAAGCACTGGCTAAAAGCGACGGCAGAATTACTGTAGACCAGAAGTATTGCATACTCTGCAACGCCTGCACCCATCTGGACGTCTGCAGGAACCGCGCGATAACAGTAGTAAGGCGTAGGATACTTCACGGCGAGGGTTTCTCAGCTGTTTGGACGAATGCTTTGAAAAACCTCTTGGGAGGAAGGCTTATTGCGAGAGAGCTCGACGCCGGAAGTCACAGGAGGCTGAGCAAGCTGGTTGAGGAGGCTAAGCTATAATGTCTGAAGAGCCTAGGATAGGAGTATTCGTATGTCACTGCGGTAAGAACATAGGCGGCGTAGTTGACGTAGTCAAGGTAGCTGAATACGCTAAGACGCTTCCAAACGTGGTATATGCTTCGCATAATCTCTACACGTGCTCCGATGCTGGACAGGCTGAGATAAAGAGGATCATAAAAGAATACGGTTTGAACAGGGTTGTGGTTGCAGCATGCTCACCCAAGATGCATGAGCCGACTTTCAGAGCATGCGTATCTGAAGCAGGCTTAAACCCCTATCTCTTCGAAATGGCCAACATAAGAGAGCACTGCTCTTGGGTTCACGCCAACGACCCCGAGGGCGCCACCCGTAAGGCAATGGACCTTGTTAAGATGGCTGTTGCAAAAGCGAGGCTTCTAGAGCCATTGGAGCCGGTAATAGTCCCGGTTGAGAAAACCCTGTTGGTAATAGGTGGAGGTCTAGCAGGCATGAGGACGGCTCTCGACGTTGCAAACGCAGGATACAACGTCATACTTGTGGAAAGGTCTTCGAAACTAGGCGGTAAGACAGCAATGCTCGGAAAAACCTTTCCGAAAGTGGATTGCACAGCCTGCTTGATAAACGAGATGATAAGCAGGGTTTTAACGCATCCAAGGATAAGGGTTTTAACGCTTTCAGAAGTAGTTAGCGTAGACGGCTACGTCGGAAACTTCATCGTCACGGTTAAGAGAATGCCTTCAAAAGTCTCAGATGAATGCATCGGATGTGGAAAGTGTGTGGAAGCATGTCCCGTTGAAGTTGAGGAAGAGTTTTCGCACGGCCTCTCCAAGAGGAAGGCAATATACCTAGTTGAGAAAACCCGGGGAGGCGCCAGTTGCGAATACGGGTATGAGAAGGTAATCCATATACCTGGCCTGGTTGGAAGCCCGTTGATTGCTGCAGTCGACACTAAGAACTGTACTAAATGTGGGAAGTGCGTTGAGGCATGTCCTGTTAAGGCGATAGACCTAGAGTCACCCGGCTTAGAGGAGGCTTTTAAAGCCGGCGCAATAGTATTGGCAACAGGTTTCGACCTCTTCAATCCGGAGAGAAAACCAGAGTACGGTTACGGAAGGTTAAGAAACGTTCTTACAAGCATGGAGTTCGAGAAAATACTTACGCCAAACGGGCCGACCCATGGGAGAATAATAAGGCTATCAGACAATCAGCCCGTTAAGAAAATAGCTTTCATACAATGTGTAGGGTGCAGGGACGAGGCTACAAACATATACTGCTCGAGAATATGCTGCATGATAACCCTTAAGCAAGCAGTCCTCGTGAAGAAGAACAACCCAAACATTGATGCGACAGTCTTCTACATAGACATCAGGGCAGGTGGAAAAGAGTACGAGACAATATTCAGAATGGCGAGAGAGATGGGGATCAGGTTCATCAGGGGCAGGCCAGACTCGGTCAGTGAGGAGAACGGCATGCTCATCGTAACGGCGGAAGATACGTTAAGCGGAGAAAGAGTAAGAACCCCAGTAGACATGGTTGTGCTTGCAGTAGGCATGCAGCCATCAGAAGGAGCCGACAAGCTCGGTGAAATGCTGAGAGTACCCAGGGACCAATACGGCTTCTTCATGGAGGCGCATATCAAGCTAAAACCGGTTGAAACAGTCGTAAATGGAATATTCCTAGCAGGATCATGCGCAGGCCCCACCGATATACCAATGACGGTAGCCAGAGGACACGCGGCAGCATCCAAAGCACTAGTGCTATTCTCAAAAGACTTCATAGAGCTGGAGCCGATAACAAGCTACATAGACCCGATGAAATGCAAAGGCTGCCTAGCATGCACCAAGATGTGCCCCTACCAAGCACTCAAACCAGTAGAATTAGAAGGGAGGAAAGTAATCCAGGTAACGCAATCCATGTGCGCAGGCTGTGGAACATGCACAGCAGGCTGTCCCTTCAACGCCCTAAACCAGCACCACTTCACCGACGAACAAATATTTGCACAAATCGATGCGGCACTCGAAGAACAACCCAAAGAAAAAATTATAAGTTTCAATTGTAACTGGTGTTCCTACGCGGGCGCCGACATGGCTGGCGTCTCAAGATTCGAGTATCCTTCAAGCGTGAGGATAATCAGAGTCATGTGCTCAGGCAGGGTCAGCGAGAAAATGATCATAAGAGCATTTGAGAAGGGTGCGGGGATGGTTCTTGTCGCGCCTTGTCACCCCGCAGACTGCCACTACATCAGTGGCAACGAGTGGGCTAGGAGGAGGGTTGAGTCTCTTAAGAAGAGGCTTGGTAAGATGGGGGTTAATCCTGACCGCTTATGGTTCGTCTACGTTTCTGCTGCTGAAGGGAACGTTTATCAAAATACAATTATTAAAATGCATGAATATTTGCAGAAGCTTAAGAGTGGCGAGATGGGCTGGGGCGCTGAGGAGGCTAAGGCGGTAGCCTAGTCAGGGTTTTTAAGACATAATGGGAATGATTTACGCGCGCAGGAGCATCAAAACATAGAGACCCTATCTGCACCCTTCCATCCTTATATTCACAGATGTATCTACAACTAATAGGCTCCTGACAATATATTTCCCATTTTCTCTTCATTGGGTATGTTTCTATCTTAAATTGCTTATGCTTAATCTCATCATTAAACCTCTCGTTGAGAAAGTTTCTTAATTTTTCGAAAAACTCGCTATTCATCATTTCATTTTCCTCCCATGATATCCTTAATTATTTGTTCCACCTTCATTTTTTAACTTCCCCTGTTTCTTTTCTTACCTTGGCTAAGAACTCTCTTTTGAACTCTTTGTATTCTTCATTTTCATGCGATCTCTTATGCTCATCGTATAGTTTAAAGGCCGTGTAAACCGCTTCAACTCTTCTCAATACTTCATCGATTATCTGTTCTTCTGTCATACCTTTTGAGTCAAAGAGTGACATGAAAAAGGAGTCGTATCCGGGGTTTATATAGTATATCACTTCCGCGGAAAACTTCTTGCTTACCCTCTTAACCACTTCATCTGCCCAGTATGCCGATATAATGAACCAATTATAGGGCTTTTTTCGATATCTTTTTCGAGGTACTTTTCCCACCTCCTGTTTACCACATCATTAAGTATTTCTTCTTTCTCTTTGTTGAATGCGGCCCATATTTTCTCTTTTTCTTCCTTACTTTTCGCTTCTTTAATTTTAGGTTCGTAAAGTGGGTATATCATAAACCAAATTCCATCATCCCAATCATCTACTACGTGGGTTGATACTCCAATCCTTCCATCAGTGAATCCGATAATTCCAAAACCTCCATACATAGATGTGTTTATACGCCATTTTTCATCTTTAAAAACAGGGTTGGTATCTAACTCAAAGGGTTCAAACCATTTTATTTTACTTTTATACTTCTCGTTTAGTATGTCCCTCAACTTCTCAGACAGTTGGCTCATGTTCCTAGCCCTCCTTAATTGAAGAACCCTTCACCGATGCCTTCATCCTAATTTTATGATAATCGTACAATCTTTTTAAACATCACTCCGATTTCAGTTTCTATAACATTAGAGTCAGGAAGCTTTTAAGCGAGACTTAGGGAGCAAGTTTTATTTTTCATCCCAGCATGACTAAAAATAAGATTCCGCAAAGGAAAACTCTTAATCGAGTGTTTTAAAACTATCTTTGACCAGCCTTTGATCTTTCCAGCATTTCTCTGTGGAACTCTTTGTATCCCTTCTTGAAATCCTCGTCGTAGAGCTTGCGTGTAGCCGAGACTGCCTCAACCCTCTTCTTTATTTCTTCGAACTTGCGTTCCTCATCCATGCCCTTCGAATCGAAGGAGGAGATGAAATATGTTCTCCAGTGGTGGCTTGTCACGTCGATGAAGACTTTAACCTCAACGCCGAACTTCTTGCCGATTTCTTCAGCTATTTTGTCAGCCCATAATAGTCTTGTGAAAACACGTCCGTAGGGCTTCCTAATGTGCTTCTCGATATTCCTCCTATTTATAAAATCGTCCAGTATCTCTTTCTCTTTTCTATCTATCTTAGCGAAGACCTCCTCTTTCTTCGTCTTGAACTCGCGTTGATGAAGCCTAACCAAAACCTCGCCGACTTCATCCCCAGGAGCATCGAAGCATAGAGATTCTACTTGCACCCTTCCATCTTCATATTCATAGATGTATCTGCAACTAATGAATGCTCCAGTCCCTATTTCCCACCTTCCCCGCGCCAATTTTTTTTCATTTTCGTCATAACACATTACATCTCTTGTTTCTATTTTAAATTGCTCAGTATTTAGTTCATTCCTGAACCGCTCATTAAGATAGTTTCTCAACTTTTCTAGTAAGGCTTGACTCACTTCTTAGTCTCCTCTTATAATCATAGCAACCAACTCGTCTACACTCTTTTCCATTATGTCAGACCTCTTAAATATTACTATGAATGGATTCCTATAATTACCCACGAACTCTGGGTAAACATCACTTAAGAGTAAGTGTACAGGGTCGTAAGCAAGTGAAGCCGCAATTCCGGCGTAAGCATTCAGGTTTTCTCCAATATGATCCTTAAGATCAGCTATTGCCCTTTCTATTTGTTCCCTAAACTGGCCCACATTATCTGCTAGCGTTGTACTCCCAACCTCCACAATTGCGATTTTAGTTTCTTTAGGAATAGTTTTCCCTTCTATAACTATCTCCTTATTTGTAATCACATAGATATCAGGAAATCCAGGTCTCCCATATCCTTCTCCACTAGGCTCCAATCTCAAACTATCTGGGGAGATTTTATATGCTTCAGCAAACTTAGCAAGAATACTGTCCTTATACTTCTCTCTAAGCGTAATTTCGCCAATCACCCCTATTTGCCATTTATGTGCTTCTGGGTCCTCTATTATATTGCAGAGCATCATCTTTACCTTTATCTTCGAAGACTCTTCTAAAGAAACTATGTGTACTGTTTTTAATGTTTTGGCTTCCTGGGGTACATGGACTGCTAGCCTTTTGTTTCCACAATACTTACCAGGACCCCGGTTCTCCAAGGTTTAAACCTTAGAACATGTTGGCTTAAGATTATCTTACCCGTCCTAAGACATTGGAGACGGGGACGATGTTTCTCTTAGACATTCCGCCGCTAAGCATTTCATCCAGTCCCGGAATACTGGTCTTACCCTTCTCATTTCTCAATTACCTCCAATAACTACGCCATTCGAAATAGATTGAATAAAAGTGTTATTATTCGGTTTTAAGCTAAAAACTTTATATATTTTCAAAGGTCTCCGAGCTTTATTCTATCGAGAACCTGTTTTAGGTTGCTGACTTCATGTTTTCGCCTTGGAAGTTTGAAACGTTTTATAATGAGGCTCTTTATTCCTACAAATCTGGGTATTAAGAAATCATATATGAAGTTATCACCCACGTGTAGGATTTCTCGAGGTTTAAAGCCAGCGTCAGAACAGACTTTGACGTAGAATTCAGCAGTCTTACGGGGCAACGAGTATGTTGAAACCGATGAGAATACTTTTAAAAAATATTTTTTGAAATCGTCTAACACTGTTTCCAAGAGTAGCATGGGAAGATTTGACGAGACTATTAAACTATGGTTAGAAGATAATTCAGCAATCACCGGCTTGACATCGGGAAATATAGTTATCAACGGTTTCAATTCTCTAAGAAGCTCTTCAATACTTTCTTCAATACCAAGTTTCTTCATCCAGTATTCTGGCAGATACCACCTTACGTCATCCGGGCTTATTGTTCCATACATCTGTTTAACATTGGAGAATGCTTTTTCAAAAGGTACTCTGTGTTTCCTAGCGTATGCTGAAGGTATAAGCACATCCCAGAAGTATTTAACAGACCTCCCGTCTACAAGCGTTCCAGTAACGTCTAGAGAAACCGCCTCTGCATTATGCAAAGCCTCAACCCCATTTGTTTAAACTATTTTTAAGTTTTTATTTTAAAGACTGTTAGAAAAGCTAAAAAGACTGTGGGGAAGAAGTATTCCTTCCCAATGGATGAAAGACTGGTTTGGACAGTGATTGTTGCAATCCTGCTAATTGTTCCCCTAGAGAAAGCTGTTTGTCAAAGGGAATATGCTCAAGCCGAGTACAATACTTTTCCACGCGGAATACTCGGAGATGTTCTGGATACGACGAGGCTGCATGGTCTTGTCGAGAACCTGTATACATTCAGAAACAGGGTTACTCACAGGGGTGGGCTTGATTACGAGTTTTTACAATGGCTTCTCCCCCGCTACAGAGAATTCTCTAGAGCAGTATTGGGATCCCCCTTATGGCCCCTTAAGCTGGTTCTCCTTCCAGCAGCCATCATAATATCTTCCTGTCTCCCACTTTATCCCCAGACAGGTCTGCTTGGAGTAGTGTTCGTCTCAGGCTTTCTAACAGGAATGGTGTACGCGTTACCGCTCTTCCTGATTATTGAAGTCTTTTCTAAAGTAGGGCTGACGGCTATGCATGGCAAGACCATGCTTAAAATTCTTCTAGTACTCTTCATCATCTCAGCACTCATCCTGCTTATTGCACACGGGTACCCTAATGCTCCACTACTGTTCTCAGCCTACGCAATCCTCACAGCCACACTCTGGTTCACGTGGTTCCTACCCATACTTTTATACTATTGGAGATAACTAGCAGTAATTAGAGTAAAGTTTAAACACTTGTTTCAGACGGAGGATGCAAGAATTGAAGCCTGAGAGAATATTGTTCATAGTGCTCGACGGCCTGGGGGACCATGCTTGCAAAGAATTAGACGGACTCACGCCGCTTGAGAAAGCCTATTCAAACAATGTTAAGAAGCTAAAGGAAAACGGTTCCCAAGGGCTTATGGATATTATATCTCCCGGAATACCTCCGAGTAGTGACGTCTCCCATCTGATCATGTTCGGATACGATGTTGAAAACGAGTATTTTGGAAGAGGACCCATAGAAGCACTTGGAGAAGGCGTTGAACTTAAAGAGGGGGAAATAGCTTTTAGAGGCAATCTTGCGACAGTAAGGTTTGAAAACAACTATCCCATTGTGGTTGATAGGAGAGCAGGGAGGATAACCAGCGAGCAAACCAAGGAATTAGTAGAGTATTTAAATAGCGAGATAGAGTGTCCAGAAGGATGTAAGGTTGTTTTCAAGCCCTTGTCAGAGCACAGGTTCGTTATGATAGTCTCCGGAGAAGGCTTGTCGCATGAGGTTACTGATAATGATCCGCATGCTGAGGGAAAACCCATACTCCTATGTCAGCCGATTGACGAGGCTAAGGATAGGAAGGGTGCGGAAAGGCTTGCGAAAATAGTTAATGAAATAACTATACAGGCTATTGATAAGCTTAGCAAACACGAGTTGAATAAGAAGAGGGCTGAGAGCAAGCTTCCACAAGCCAATTCGATTTTAGTCAGAAGTGCCGGGACGATGAGGAAGATGAAGAGTTTTCAAGAGAAGTGGGATTTGAAAGCGGCTTGCGTTGCTGCGGGACTGCTTTACAGAGGCGTTGCTAAGGCCGTAGGCATGGATGTTTACGATGTTGAAGGCGCTAATGGACTGTTGAACACTAATATCCAAGGAAAAACTTCCAAAGCCTTAGAGCTTTTAAAATCGTACGATTTCGTATACCTTCATTTCAAAGGTACGGATGTTGCCAGCCATAGTAAGAATCCGATTGCAAAGTGCGAGTTTATCAGACGCTTTTATGAAAGCCTAAATCTTATCGACGATGCCGTTTTAAACACTGTTACGATAGTGATTACTGGAGACCATACTACACCCTGTGACAGAGGGATGCATACTGGTGAACCCGTTCCAATACTAATTGCTTCAAAAGGCTTAAGAAACGATGCTACCAAGTTTTTCTCAGAGAGGGAAGCTGTTTCAGGCGGGCTTGGCAGAATTAGGGGGAAAGACATTATGCCAATCCTACTCGACTCGATAGAAAGAACT
The DNA here is from genome assembly GCA_017601345.1 of Candidatus Brockarchaeota archaeon. Classification (GTDB taxonomy): domain Archaea; phylum Thermoproteota; class EX4484-205; order EX4484-205; family JAAOZP01; genus JAAOZP01. The sequence continues at coordinate 35,257 of JAFNIT010000002.1, forward strand.
GTGGAATATGGTACAAGACCCTCGCCTAAGAAAATAAATTACATGCCCAAGAGTCTGGAGTATCTCAAGCTGAGCATTTAAAAACGGCTTAATAGAGGTTGTCATTTTCTTTCATTAAAACATAAAGCTTTTGAATCTTAATATTAATTTTAATAAGGGAATAAGGATTATAGAATATTAGAATAGCTTTGAGATCTCAGGTGTGGAAATATGGTGAAATATGTGAAAAGACATAGCGAAAACCCCATCCTAGTACCTATTAGAGAACATGCTTGGGAGGCTTTTGCAGTTTTCAATCCATGCGTAATAAAGAAAAATGGACTGTATTACATGCTTTATAGGGCAGTCTCTTCATCAGACCTGTTGAGGAAACAGGGATCCAGCTTCAGCTCCATAGGTATAGCTAAAAGCAAAGACGGCATACACTTTACTGAGAGGAGAAGGTTCATAACACCGGAAGAAAAGTGGGAAAGCTTTGGATGCGAAGACCCACGGGTGACTTACATAAATGGGAAATACTATGTTTTTTACACGGCAATTTCTGCAATACCCCCTAATGCCGACAGTATAAAAGTAGGGCTTGCAATAAGCAGGGATTTAGAAAAGATAGATGAGAAACACCTTGTGACACCGTTTAACGCTAAGGCTGCAGCACTTTTCCCTGAGAGGATTAAGGGTAAGCTAACCATGGTATTGACGGTAAATACTGATAGGCCTCCTGCTCACATAGGGATTGCTCAACTCGGAGACGACCATTCCACGTGGTATGGCGAGTTTGAGAGATGGTATAGGGAGTTAAAGGAGCATGTTTTAACCCCAGATCCGAGGAGGTCGCCCATGGACCATATTGAGGTAGGTGCACCGCCAATTAAGATTGAAAATGGATGGTTATTAATCTATTCGTATATTCAGAATTATTTTTCACCTAATCCTGAAGAAAGAGTTTTCGGAGTAGAAGCACTACTGCTAGATCCAGACGACCCTAGGAAGGTAATATCTAGGACAGAATACCCATTTCTCGTAGCAGAGGAGTACTATGAGTATTGGGGTCACGTACCTAAGGTTGTGTTTCCAACATCCACCATACGGGAGAAGGATGAAATAAGGATTTACTATGGTGCTGCAGACACGGTATGTTGCTTAGCAACTATTGGAGTTAAGGAAATTGTTGAGATAATCAGCTCGAGAACCGAACATGTATTTGAAAGATATTCTCACAATCCTATAATAAAACCTATTGAAAAACATGATTGGGAAGCGTTTGCTACTTTCAACCCAGCAGCGATAGAGCTAGACGGAAGAATATACATTCTTTACAGGGCGCTTTCAAGAGATAAAACTTCTTCAATAGGACTAGCAATCAGTGACGATGGCCTTAGGATAGTTGAAAGGCTAAGTGAACCAGTATACTCACCGAGGGAAGGCTTTGAAATGAAGCTAATACCCGGCCATTCTGGTTGCGAAGACCCTCGCGTAGTCAGGATTGGAGACAGAATATATATGTTCTATACTGCTTACGATAATGTTAATCCACCCAAAGTCGCTTTAACATCCATAAGCGTCAAGGACTTCCTTAATAGGAATTGGAACTGGACTAAGCCGAGAATAATCTCGCCCCCAGACATAGACGATAAGAATTCTTGCGTAATTCCTGAGCCTATTAACGGCAAGTACATGTTCATACATAGAGCAGGAGGGATAAACATTGTTTACGATTATATCGATTCTCTAGACAATATTGATCCAAGCAAATTAATGTCTTTTAAGCTTCTTAGACCAAGAACTGGAATGTGGGACGGTAAGAAAGTTGGTTTAGCAGCTCCACCCATAAAAACGTCTAAGGGCTGGCTTGTTTTCTATCACGGTGTTTCACATGATAATGTTTACAGAGTTGGAGCATTCTTGTTGGATTTGAAAAGCCCTGAAAACATTAAAGCCAGGACTTCATGGGCAATCTTAGAACCATCTACCGTGTATGAGAAGGAAGGGCACACTAGGAATGTTGTCTTCCCCTGCGGTGCAGTGGTTAGAGGTGATACTATATACCTGTATTATGGTGCTGCAGACTATTCCGTATGTGTTGCAACAGCATCGTTAAACAGAATACTGTCAATATTAACATGAGATTCGAAAACTATTTATAAATTCCAATATTTAAAAAACTTTATCTAAGAACTCGTCTAAATAAGCTGTCGCAACGCAGACAAACATGTCGTTAGCACCATAATAAACGTATAGAGTATCCTTATGCAAAACTGCTCCACAGGGATAAGCAATCCTACCCTCATAGGGAGATTCTGGTTCGAGAATAGGATCCTCAGACCTACAGATAACTTCAGTAGGGTCATTGTGTTTAAGAAGCATTGCACCAATTCTATACCTGTAATATGGATCATCCCTATCAACCCCGTAATATATTCCTAACCAGCCTTCCCTTGTCTTTATAGGCGGCGCGCCCATGCCTATTTTCAAACTATCCCATTTACCCTCTCTCGGCGGGATTTCATACTGAGGCTGGAGAAATCTTGTCTCACCGTCCAGTTCTCTCAAATCCTTAACGAAGTCGATGAATATTGATGGGAATATTCTGAAGAACATGACGTAATTCCCATTAATTTTCTCGGGAAGTATACATGCGCTTTTAACAGTTATGCCCGGGGGAGATATTATTCTTGACTCCTCCCATTCCCATTTTCTTGCGAAATTGTGTACGGGTATTGATGTTAACGCTATCCTCGGATTACTTTTACCATCGAAAAATACATAACACATGTATACTTTAGAATCATCTTTAATCTCCGTTACACGAGGGTCTTCACAACCGAAGCTATAGCTCCAGTAGCTTGAAACAAAGCTTGTTTCAATATTAGGATTGTTAGATTTAGATAATGATTCTATAGGAATTTCGAAGACGGGCCTGGGATATCTTTCAAAATTAATACCGTCTTCGCTGACTGCATATCCGATTCTCGAGACAGAGTCTATTCCTATGGCTCTATAAAGCAGGTGAATTTTACCTCCCATATTTATCGCTGCAGGATTAAAAGTTGCTACAGACTCCCATTCATTCTCTTTAGATGGATATATGACTGGAAGTGCTGTTTTAGAAAGTTTCGGAACCTCTTTAACCCTTTCATGCCTTTCAAAACCCCTTGTCTTCTTGCCTAGTGTTTTAATCCAAGGCATTCTTAGGCTAAACCATTTTCTTAAACAAAGTATTTTTTGAACAACAGGGTTTTCCTTAATCATAACCCCATCCCCCCTCCCTAACCATTAATATATAGATATTTCTTGCTAAATATAAGTTTTAAACTTTATGGAGAAATTTGGATTAAGAAATTTCGTGACGAAATGAGACGCGTATTATGATGAAAACATTTTTATATTAAATACCCATACTTTTTGTCGCTTTAAGACAATATCATGATTTCTAACTCATGAACTTGATTATACCGTTATCATTTATAAAGCCCTCGATCTCTCCGTAGACCCCGTCGTAACCCGGTCTAATTCTAACCCTATCCTCCCTAACCATCCTTATTGCATAAGCCAATTTTTTATCATATTTCCCAAGGTCCTCAAGCGGTGTTTCAAGGAGTACACTATACTCGTTTCCGAACCTTCTTATCATATCATAATATATGTTCCAAGCTTTTTTAGAACTAGGCCTTATAGAATATACGTATCCTATTATTTCTGAAAGCGGTATGAGGTGGACATAATCCGAAGCATCCCTAGGCCTTACCCCCCTTGGGCGATCAGCAAGCTCCTCGATATGAGTTTCAACCCCTGGAGTGAGCCTCTTACCACAAATCGGACAGATTCCCTTTAACTCGAAATAATTATCCGGTTCAGCATAAAAAGAACATCCCCTGTGACCAGGGTAGTGATACTTTCCATATTCTGGGTGGGTTTCAATAGTTAGGATTATCCTAGACTTGCCTTTTTTACGGACCGCATTCAATATGCTCTTATAGCTTAGTTCTTCGAGAAGCATGAGGTTAGCCTCTCTGCCAAGTCTCCAAGGGTAATGAGAGTGCGAATCACTATTGGAAACCAGAGTGTAACGGTCATTGCTTGAAACCCTCCAGTTCATTAACGGGTCTGAGGATAAGCCTGTTTCCAATGCATGTATCTCCTTATACTTGTCCTTGTAACACTCCTTCACACTATTATAGCCGTGGATGCCGAAAATGCTGAAATGTGGAGTCCATACGTGGGCTGGGAAAATCTCTATCTCGTCTGAAACACTCTTTAAGATTTCAACAAGCTCTGGAGAAGAACATTCGAGCAAGGGCCTTCCGTCAGCACGGATATCACCAATATGCTTTAAAGCATCACAGACCTGTTCCACAGTTTCAAAATCCGGGAAGAGCAGCACGTGATGTATTCTCTTAATAGCATTTCCATCCCGATAAATAGTGCTAACTTCGCCTTGAATCAGAAACAACACTGCTTTTTCAGGTTCTTTCTCACTCTTAAGCATGTAGAGTCCGGAAAATGCTTCTACAAGTTTCTCCTTCAACTCCTTAAGCCACCGGGGATGAGTACAGTCGCCAGTGCCAACTATTTTCAAGCCTTTCAGCCTAGCGCAGAAGGCAATGTTCTCAAGAGTCATGTCGGCACTTGTCGCTCTACTGTACTTGGAGTGGATATGCATGTCAACGTAGCAGGGAAGCCTGTCCCTGAGGTTTTTGAGAAGCTGTTCAATCCTTGTCGAAGCTAAAAGAAGCTCTGAAGATTTAACAGAAGGATTATCCATTCTCGGATGCGAAAGCAATAATCTAGATTTCGCTACCGATTTAATAAGGTTTATCAGGACTCTAGGAAAAGCCCTTGAGGATTAGCAAAATCCTCCCAACCCTGTATTAGAAAAACGGGGTCGTGTTTCCAAGCCGAAACCCCTATTTCTAAGCTTGAGAAGGAAAGTTGTCACCTAGATTTTAAAAATCCTTTTTAAAAATCTTCCGCAAATCCAAGACGATGCCCCGAGAACAAGTAGAGCTAATGACAAGTATGTTAGATCTCTCTCAAAACCCCAGAAGGTTAAAACTATCTCCACATCTACTGTTGATACCCCCCTATTCTTCACAACAACATAGTATTCTCCTCTCATAGGTATTTCGAAATTAATCACCTCGCTTTTTAATCCTTTGAATTCCTTCAGCGGAATGGCATACCCTGATCCAATGAGCGCATCGTAATTGGGCCTGTCGAAGATCAGAAGGTCTATCTCCCCACCGCTTAAATAAACAGCGATTCTAACGTTTCTAGGAGGCCAAATCGGAGGCATGAATAATTTGGAGGTAGAATTGCCCGGGGGACCTAAGTGTGAGGTAAAGACTTGGGCAGGGAGACCACGCAGAACTGTTAAAAGAGAAACTCCTAAGCCAACCATTATCATCACCGTCCCGATATAACAGAGTGCTGATAACCTAGTCAAGCTGCAACACCACTTTCATAAAGAAGAATGCGAATGAAAGGAGGGCAAGGGGGAAAAGTAGATGCATAAGTATTATCCCCCATGTGTAGACCGTTATCTCACCGAGAAGAACAAGCTTCAACAGGATGTACGTGGGATCTATGTTTAGAGGATTTACAGTGCTTATCATTGAAGAAATGCTTAGAAGGAGGATGTTTTCTAAAAAGTAGATTGCTATCGCCACTATCACGGCTCCAAACCTGCTTTTAAGAACAATGCTCATAAGAATAGTAATTGAAACAATGAGAAGAAGAGATATCGCATCTACAAGAACCATTGACATTATTGGGATAAGAGGTATCGATGCAGTTATGATCCATGTGGAAAACAACGTAGAAATAAAATCTATTAACAGTATCACCGAGAAATTGATTATAAGCTTTACAGCGAAAAGAGTTTCCTTCCTTACTGGAAGGGTCAACTCCCCCATTAAAACATCCTGCTCAATATCCCTGCCGAAGGAGTTTGCGAACGTTAAGATTGCTATTAAGCATAGGAATAACTGTTTAAAGCCCCCCATGCTGGATAAGGCTATTCCGAAAGCGGATTCTTGAACATTTATTGGAGCTGCATTTCCCGGGCATCCTAAAATAAGCAGCATGAGCATTAAGCCCACGTAGGGAGCAGACCAGACCCTTTCAAGCTCAAACCTAATATTCTCAACCAGTGGAATATTTTTGATAAACTTAACTCTCATGCCTCTCCTCCTCTAAAGCCTTTAAAAACACGTTCTCCAAGCTCCTCCCAAACTGGTGGAAGCCCAATATCTCATTACCTGTTTTAATGACCAAATTTAATAGTTCCTGGAGAAAAATCGAAGCATCGCCCTTAATATATACAGTGTCCTTAACAAGTCTGACTTTTAAACCATTTAAACCGCTTAGGGCTTCTGCAAGCTCTCTAGGCTTGGAAACCCTTATCGCATATATTTTTGAAGCATACTTGTCCAAAAGGTCGTCTATAAAACCCTGTTCGATAGCTCTTCCCTCATTCATCAAGCAAACCCATGAGCATACTCTCTGCAACTCAGGCAGAACGTGGCTAGATATTAGAAAGCTAATGTCTTCATCTCTATGCATTGTTTTAATGAGTTTTAAAAGTTCGATACGGCCCCTCGGGTCCAGGTTAGAAGTAGGCTCGTCGAGAATCACTAGCTCAGGCCTTCCCACTATGGCTTTAGCAAGACCTAGGCGAATCTTCATGCCTGAAGAGTATCCAGAAACCTTTCTATCAGCATGATTAAGTAGACCAACTTTACGAAGCGCTTCAACGGCCTCCTTTTCCGGAAGACCCATCACCCTAATCACATGAAGCATGTAGCGCATACCACTAACGTTCGTAGGGAAAACAGGCCTCTCCAGCAATACTCCGACTTTCCTCATCAACTCATATCTCTGAGACCAAGGTTCCAAGCCCATGACCTCCACTCTCCCGGAATCTGGTTTAATCAACCCCGTAAGCACATGGATCAGCGTCGTCTTACCAGCACCATTAGGACCTATAAGGCCATTTATACCTTTCGGCACTCTTATGTTCAAGCCATCAAGTGCATTAACTTTATTGAATGACTTGAATAATTCTTCTACAACTATCATCGAGGCTCCCTACCCTTCTTCTTTCTCCTGAAACGCAGGTAATAAGCAATGACGCTAGCTACGACTACCGAGGGTAGGACAAACAATAGTAATATCCCGGTGAAAACACCTATCAGATTCTGGGGACCCAGATCAATGTTGGTGTAGACAAGCTTAAAATCTCCTCCTGAGAAATACACTATACCGAAGGCTGAGAGAAAAGCATCCTGTTCAATATCGCCTTCGATCATTATAAAGGTGTCAGCATCGTAAAGATTGATTCTCGGAGAAAAGTGTCTTATGGATTGTGCTTCCGCAGGGGTGATTACTTCATTCCCAATTATACCAATATACCCCCTACCTTGATGTTCTGACGCATCTACAAACAGTATGTCCTGTACTCCTTGAGGAGTGCTTAGACTCAAAACATTGTACGCAGTGGCAAATATGGTTGAATTGGCTTGACCAACATACGGAAACCTCTCTCCCTTTTTGCATGGAGGAATCCAAAATATTGTTTTTCCAAGATACGTGCCGTTTAATAAATACACGTCTCTTGTTTCTAAATCCACTCTCAGGCTTAGCGTCGAAGAATACTGTCCTATTTCCAGAGTTACTTGAAAAATACCAGTCGAGTCTTCAAGCTCCTTAAGAACTAAAGAAATACGGGCCGGCACTTCCTCCCCAAATTCCCCCAGCTGAACTATCACCCTAGCTGAACTGCCGTTTGACAATATTTTTGAGCCAGGCGTACTGAGCAGTGCCTGAGGAATCAATTTGTCATCAAAGAAGTAAAAATAAATCTCTCTTATGCGTGTCTCATAATCAAAACGTGCACCATTCCTCGTCCAAGCGGGTTTACATGCAGTAATTAAGGGTGATAGACTAAGTAGAATTAAAAAAAGGTAAAAAAACAGTTTATTTTTTCTTCTCAGCAACTTTTCAACCCTCTCTACGGTTCGACTCCGGCCGACGCCCGTAGGGTATAAGTTGCAGGAGCCCAAGGAACGAGATTATAGGTGTATACAGATTCACCCTCTGTACAAACACGCCAGAATGATCCTGCTCTCAACTCTGCGTATCCTCCTGTTGTAGCGTCGTTGAACGTTTTTGTATAAGTATCGTAATTACGCGTCATTGTAATTTTAAGTTTCACAGGTGTGATCAGGAGGGACCAGAGGCCACTAGGCATAGATCTTGACGCAGAGTGAAAGGCATAGTCGAAACGAGTACCTTGTGAATCATATCTTCCTTCAGCAAGAACCCAGATACTCATAGCCCCGCCAAAAAGCTTATCCTCGCCTGTCAACCCCTTCCATGTGCCAGGTGTACCAGAACCAATCGTTATGAGCATTAGTCCGCTTGCTGCAAGTAGGGAGAGTATTGCAATTACACCGGAGATTATTAGACTAAGTCTCTTCAACTCTCTCAGTGTTACCACCTCCATAAGCCATGTATTCATGGTGATATATATTACGTTTTAGAACGTTTCAGAAACAATTTTTAAATGTTTTCTGCCAAGAAAAAGGCCTAAAAACAGGCATTTTTCCACATTTTTTGAATGTCTCTATAAATGTGACAAGATGTCGTATTATGCATTAAATATAATATTATACTTAAATTTTAACACATTACAAAGCATTTTAGAAAAACCCGTTATCCTCAGTCCTCCACTATCTTGCTCCAGCCTCCGCCTCCCCCGCCTACTCCTCCACCCACTCCACCGCCACGCTACTTGGAGGGCTCCACGTGGTTATTGATACGAATACTATAGACATTGTTTGAAGTATCTTCAGCTTCTCGATCTGAATTCCGAGTTCTCTCATCGCTTCAGCAACCTTCCCTACTCCCAGCGCTATACCGTAGACAAGCCACTCTTCCCATATTTAAATATCCTGTGGAGCATATTTTCTGATTAGGGCTAGGTCTGAAAGGAATTTCTTGAAGGCGCCCCGCCCAAGCTTCTCCCTGTAGTATGATGCTTTCCACCTGCAGAAGAGCGTTGTGGACATAGCCATCGCGTAAGCTTGTTAAGCATGCTCTGCATATGTATTAGAAGTACTTCTTCTCACTGTTTGAAACACCTTGATGGAATCATGCTTTTAAACTTTTACAAAATTCCTGAAAACGTTTTGGGCCCAGGCTGGTAGGCTCATCTCCCCCAATCCGCTTTTCAACAAGCCTGAGGAAGATGCTTTTACCCCGCAACGCTCCCGGGAAGGTGCTTCAACCTCCCTACGGGTTTCGAGCCCAATCCCCATAGTTGAGGCGGCTTGTCCCCCTCCGAGAGCGTTGAGACCTGCCGAGTATTCCCCGGCAGGAGCCTGGTCTACCCGTATGAAGCGAGGGGTTGAGAAAGTAAATAAGAGTTGCGCTTCAGCCTTTCTCTCTTGGAGGCGCTTTAATAGAGAGATAGAGTACTATTGCGAATGCTATGAGCAGGCTTACGGATATTGTTCGGGAAGCCTCTACGCTAATTCCTAAACGTGGGAGCGAGAGCTGTATCATCGGGATTGCGAAGATTACTACTGCTGAGAGTAAGAATAGTATTTCTCTGAAGGATGGCTGGGTTAGTTTACCACCTTTTGCCGAAAATACGTAGGCAACTATTCCTATTGATGCTAGGAGGACTGAGGCTAAAACTGGCACGGTAGAGGCCCAGCCTCTGGTGAGCATCTGGACCCCCATGATTATTGATACTATGAAACTGGATGCGAAGCATCTGACTCCCACGCTCCTAAGCCTCTGACTGATCTCCATCTCTTTAAGGATGATCGGTATTCCCGACCCGGATAATATGAGTATGGAGCTTAACAAGTTGATCCCCGTCCTCAGGAATCCTGAGACTTCTACTACTGAGAAGAGGGCAAAGGAAACTAGTATCGCAATACCTATGAAGACTAGGAGGTTCCCGATTGAATATACTGCTTCTCCTTTCTGCAAGCCGGATGCCTACTGCAAGTTTCTTTTTTTAAATATTTTCCCTAACGACTTTGGCTCCGAACATGAGGTACGCTGTATGGCCGATCATAATGGATTCTGGCCTAACCCTGCCCTCGAAGGGCCTTATTCTCCTGAGCATTATCTCAACCGTCTCCAAGTGAGCTACACCCGTCTCCAGCATCGCACGGTAAACCTTTTCAAGCTGGTTCATAGTTGGCACGATTATGCATATTCTTGCAGAAGGCTTTAGGAATCCGACTACTCTGCTCAGCGCATCCCACGGGTCTGGAATATCCATTATAGCAGCGTCGAAAAAACCTTCTAGAAAAATACTCTTAATATCGCCTTGCATCAGCTCAACGTATTCTGCCAAACCGGCTTTCTCAAGATTCTTACGCGCGATTCTTATGGACTCCTCGTTCACGTCGCAGGAGAAAACTCTACCGTTAGGCTTAACGATGCTCGCAACAATCATCGTAGCAGCACCGCTCCCGGTGCCGGCTTCAAGAACCCTAGCTCCCGGCGATATTCCCAGATTCAGAACCATGTAGCCGATGTCCTTGGGATACATTACTTGAGTCCTTCTTGCAAGCTTGGGAATATATTCTACTACGAGGGGCCTTAACGCGAGCATTTCCTCCCCTATGTGCGTCTTCACAACTGTTCCAGGGGGCTTACCTACAATATCCTTAGTAACCAGATAACCCTTGTGAGTATGGATTCTATCGCCCTGTATTTTCACTATACGTCTCTTAAATCTCGGGGAAACGAGTAGAACGTCATCGCCCTCTTTAAACACGTTGTCAAGATCCTGCTTCAAACCCATTTAGCAAGGGTATTGAATTCCTTATATCTTCTTCCCTCGCTCCGAAGCTTATCCTGACATGATTCTCCCCTGAGGGGCCGAAGCCCTGGCCCGGAGCGAGAACTACCCCGGTTTTCTTAGCTAGTTTAAGACAGAAGTCGAATGATTTGAAGGGTATGGATGGGAACACGTAAAGAGAACCCTGTGGTACGTATATTTTTATCAAGTCGCTTCTCTTAAAGCCGTTCATGAAAATCTTTAGCCGTTTCTCAATACTCATCCTCACGTAGCTAGATATCTCGTTGATGAATGGCAGGATCTTCAAAACCACGTGTTGACCTACGACGTTAGAGGTTAGGGAGGTTGCGTACCTTACGGTTGAAGCCTTACTGATAATGTTCCGCTCCGAAGCCAAGAATCCTACTCTCAACCCTGTCACACCCATGTTCTTAGAGAAGCTTCCCACTATCATCGTGTTTTCAAGCTTAGTGTCGAATCCCCCGGGGCTTGCAGGCTTATTGTTGTTGAAGAATATTTCGAAATAGGTCTCGTCAGAGATTATTACCGAATCCGTTTCACGCGCGTGTTCAACAAGCTTCTCCACATCTTTTGCAGAAACCACTCTTCCAGTAGGGTTGTTAGGTGAGCATATTAGCACGATGCTCCGCTCCCCCGGAACCTGCTCGCTTATATCCCTTTCCTGACTATAGTAGTTGATTCTAACGTTGTCGAAGAGGTTTGCAGCAAGAAAGTGCTGCGGATAAGTGGGGTCGGGCAGGATAATCCTGTCTCCAACATCTAGAACAGTCATTAAGGCTATGAGGAATGCTTCAGAAGCTCCGGCAGTGACCAGGATGTTTTCGAAGCCAACCTCCATCCCACGGCTATTCCTCAAGTATTCGGCGATGCTGCTCCTAAGCTCATTCAAGCCCTCAACCGGAGGGTAGGTTACGCTTGTCTCACCACAGGTTTTCCTCAAAGTTTCCTCGACGAGCGGATGAGGGTCTATGAAGATGTCGCCGACGCTGAGGTTCATCACAGCCCTTCCGGAAGCCCTAGCCTCCTTCAGTATCCTCCTATGCGGCGGCTCGACAAGCCTGTTGATTCTGGAAGCGTGTTTCAACCCAGGGGCTACGCGAACAACTCTTTTTAAACATTAACTTGCTTATCGACTAGAATATTCAGAGGGTTAATTCTTCATCGGGAAGAAGGTGCGAAATGTATTTCACAATGCTTTCCGGGGATTATGCTTTTAAAAGCCTCCCGTAGTCTAGTAGCCTCCTTGCGTGAGAAACGCTTACCCTCTAGAAGCCTCTCAACCAGTCTGGATGCCTCCTTATTCTTATCCCTGTTCCCCGGAACTACGTAGGCGTATCTTACACATTTCTCCTTTACTTTCCTAAGGCTTCCGTAGACTATTTCGCCACTATCCGCGATGCCAATCCATAGTTTCAACTCCACGTTTCTTATGAAGTTCTTCTCACCTTGCACCATGAAAGCGCCCTTCGGAAGGTACTGGCCTGGGGGAGCCTGCTTGCTAAGCTGACTCCCCCTGACCCAGTAGACGTCGAGATAAGCATACTTGCTCTCCCAAGCCTTAGTAGTATAGCACGCAGCCATTAACGCAGCCTCTTCAAACTCTTCTTGTGAAGGGTTTTCAACGTTGTATATGGTGACGAAGGGTGCGCCGACGAAGTCGGCATGCAGTACAATACTGTTCCGGTTAACATATTTTTTGACGAGAAGCTCATTGGTTCCAGCGTCTTTTCCAGCCAGTATCAAGCTTCCGTTCGCAGAAATATTCCAACGGAACTTCTCGTACCATTTCTTCTCCTCAGTCTTTTTCTTAGGCAGGATCCTGCTTGGAGCAATCTTCTCCTTAAGCGCAAGTATTTTAGCGTCTATCTCTGAAAGGTGTTTCTCTATCTTCTTAGCTTCTTCAAACATTTTTGAAGCATTTAACGCTGCTGAAGAATCCATTTCTAAAGCGTACTCGACGTCTTTGAATAGAGCTCTGACAATTCTCTTACTATAATTCTTTTCAATAATCTGGATTTCCTCAGGAGGCTCTCTCCCGCTCTTAACACTGTCCAAGACCGTTTGGAAGAGGTGGAGATTATCCATTAGCATTCTAGCCTTTAGCTTTAGCATGCTTGCTTCCGAAACCATGTTGTCCCTGGCCCTAAGCAGTTTCTCCAATTCTCTCGAAGCCTTTTCAACATCTTTCCTCGCTTCAAAACCAGTTGAAGCATAGTATTCATCCACGGCTTCCGACAGGGTTTCGAAATCTCTCTGCACAAACTCTTTCATTGAAGCCAAGAATATTCCTGAAGCATCCACCGGGGAGCCGTTAGAGTAGTAGAGCCTCGGCTTAGGGTTCTCCTCAGCCTCTTTAACCAGAATTCTCGCGGTCTCGATTATAACCGGTACCTTATCCTCAACTTTAGAACCGGGGTCTATCCCAGCCCTATTGCATATCTCGCTCATAATCTTAGAGCCGAAGCCTAGTTTGCCAGCTATGAAGCGATCAACCCTCTCCGATGCGGACTCCTTGAAAACTCCAGCACTAGGCACATCCCTAGGGTCGATTATGTTTGAAGGAGGAAAAACGTATTTCTCACCTTCTTTCAGAGACCTTGCCCCAGTCTCCATCTTATGCGAAGTGAAGAGAATAGTCCAGTCTCCGGAGACGAGCACTATAACACCCCTTCTCAACCCTTCTATTATGAGCCTAGCGTTGAAGCCGCTTCTCGAAAGGCTTATCACGATTATCCTGTCGAAATCGTGCTGAGTAACATCTTCAACCCTGAGGCCCCGGATAAGTTTCCTTAGCCTTGCCAAATGAGGGCTCGGCCTGCTTACAACAGGGTAGTCGTACTTCGTCAGGAAAACTGCTTCACCGGGTACGGCTATGAGTCTTTTAACAACTCCCTCCGCCCTGAACTTCAAAAGGTAGTAGCCATAATCCGTGTTCTCGTAAACGTTGTCAACCCAGGTGCCGCGCAGCTGGCTGGAAAGCTCTCTAGCTAGTATGAGGTAGTCGATGCTGGAAAGACTTATTTTTCGATTACTCAACCCTATGAAGAGTAGACAGCATGAGATTTAAACCTGAAACCGTTATGTATTGGACGAGGGTCGGAATCGGAGCCATAATGGGCATTGTCCACGCTCTGTTCTGGAGGCCCCCCTGGTCGATCCTATCATCTTTCTCCCTGATGTTGGCAATATACCTCGCAACATACCAATTGTTTAAGAAGCTCTACGGCGAGGCTTTAAGCAACAAGGATGCTGTATGGAGGGAGGGGGTTGGAAGCTTCTTCCTATCCTGGTTGTTCACTTGGTTCCTTCTTTACAACACTCTTTTTACCAGCGGTTAGCTTTCTCAGGAAATCCATCCAAGCCGTGAAGTAACCCTCCTCCTCCCTACTCAAATAATGAGCCTCAATCGACTCCCTCATGCTCTTTAAGTGGGTCTTAGGGTCCCCGGAATTGACTATGCTGCCTTCAACAGGTTTCTGTAAAGCGTAAACTATTCCTCTCAAGCCCTTCAAATAGCCAGCCTCATACTCGTCACTAGGCTTAAGGCCCTCGATCTGCTTCTCAGCCTCCTCCAGATTCCTGCGGACAATCATCGTCAGAATCCTGTTCAAATGATCCTTATTCTTTCCCAAGCCTTACGGATTCCAATCGATAAGCGTATAATAAGGTTTATCGGAAGAGGAGATTTGGAAAGTTTTAAAATATTGCTTAGCCTGGTAGAGCTTTCAAGCTTTGAAGTACCTGGTCGTAGTCGGAGACGGGATGGCTGATTATCCTGTGAGCGAAGCAGGGGGAAAGACTCCTCTTCAACTTGCCTACAAGCCCAATATGGATTTCATCGCCAAGAGGAGCAGGATGGGGATGCTTAAAACCCTGCGTCCAGACCTTCCGAAGGGAAGCGACGTCGCAAACCTCATCATTTTAGGATACGACCCATACGTGTGTTACACTGGCAGGGGGCCTATAGAGGCTGCTGCGAGAAAGATAAGAGTCGAAGGTGATGAAGTTGTTTTCAGATGCAATCTGATAACCGTTGAGGAGGGTAGGATAATAGATTATTCAGGAGGACATATTACTAGCGAGGAGGCTAAGCTTCTCGTATCCGAGTTGAACGATGAGCTGGGGGAATTCGGAAGATTCTACAGTGGAGTAAGCTACAGGAATATCTTCGTCACCAGGATTGGGGAGAGGCTTGAGTCAACACCTCCGCACGAGATAATGGGAGAACCCTATGAGAAATACTTGTTGAAGCCTGATAACGAGGAGGCGAGGAGGCTTAACTACATGATGCTTAAATCAATAAGCGTACTTTCCGATAACCCTGTTAACATCCGTAGGGTAAGCTCTGGCGAGAAGCCTGCAAACATGGTTTGGATCTGGGGGCAGGGGAAGACCCCGAGGCTCCAACCCTTCGCAGAGAAACACGGGTTGAGGGGCACGGTGGTATGTGCAGTAGACTTGATAAAAGGCATAGGGGAGCTTGCTGGCATGAATGTGCCACACGTGCCTGGTGCAACCGGGTATTACGATACTAGTTACGAGAATAAGGCTCTCTACGCTTTGAAAGCGCTGGAGGATTCTGACTTCGTCTACCTCCACGTGGAGGCTCCCGACGAAGCTGGCCACGAGGGGGTTTTGGAAACAAAGGTCAGGGTTATTGAGGAGATGGATAGGAGGCTTTTTGGAAAAATACTTGACAACATTGACATTGGCAAGGTTTCAATAAGCATTCTCCCAGACCACCCGACGCCGCTGGCAGTGAGGAAGCACACTATTGACCCCGTGCCCTTCTCTGTGATGAAGCCTGGTTTGAACGGTGAGGAGAATCCTTTCGACGAAGATTCTGGGCAGAAAGGATCACTAGGGCTTGTCGACGGAATGGATTTCATCAAGCTGCTTAAAGAGGTCTAGGTGATGAAATACTCTAAGAGGAAAGGATATCTGGCTGAGCGAAAAGTGAGGAGGATCCTACACGAGCATGGTTGGACGACTGTAAGGTCTGGGGGGAGCCTTGGGTCAGCGGACCTCGTGTGCTTGTGGAGAGGAAGATGCTTACTGATTCAGGTTAAATCGACTAGTAAGAATGCTCTCTACACGAATCGTATTCCTATGGAAATTCAGGGTTTTCCGCTTTACGTCGTAGTGGATTTCGGGTATGGAAACATCAGGGTTTTTAAACCAGGAGATAAAGCGACGGAGAATGGGGGAATCCCTTTAAGCAAATTTTTGAAAAGCATTCAAAACAGCCGTTAACTCAGCATAAAAGCGAATGCGAAACCCTTATAGAGTCTTTCCGCAGGAAAAAGAAGAGGGCGATGAGACATCGAAACAAGCATTGTTGCGATAAAGCTTTGGAGCGATGGGAAGTCTCAGATAATTCTGAAGAAAGAGAATTGACTGGGAGGAAATGACGACCTTAGAGAAGATTGTTCAGAAGCTTCCTTTTGAAAAAATCATTGGGCAAACATTAATGGGGTATGTCAGGGACAGTGGGAGTATCGAGGATTTTAAAAAGATCGCGTTGGAGAATGCTTTAGGCGGGTTAATAATAGGGAGAGAGGTACTTTCAAGTACTCGTAATATCGGGAGAGAGCTTAGGGAGCTGGCGAAGCTTTACAAGAAGACGTATGGTTTCTCGATTATTCTAGCAACAGAACAGGATGGCGGTAGGCTGGAGAAGCTTCCACAGCCTTATACGGAGCTCCCGAGCCTGATGGGTATAAGTGCCACTGGAGACACGAAGTCAGCCTACATAGCGGGGTACATAACTGCTTTAGAGCTTAGAACACTCAGCATCAACGTAAACCTGGCGCCAGTGGCCAATCTCTATCCTTACGAAACTACGCGGAGCTTTGGAGAGAACAGTTTCGGTGAAGACCCGGATGAAGTATCTGATTACGTCGCAAGCTACGTGAGAGGGTTAAGAAACGGGGGCTTAATGTCTTTCGTCAAGTATTTTCCGAGGAGGTTTTTAGACCAGCGTGACAAGAACCTGGAGAACCTCGGCGAGCTCTACAAAAGAGATTTTAAGCCGTTCCAAACGGCTTTCAAAATGGGCGTGGAAGGGGTTGTAATAGGGCATACTCCACTCCCGGCTGTTGACAGTGCCAACACTCCGTCTTCGCTCTCGCAAAAGGTTATTGAGAAAGTAGTTAAGAGAGGACTTGGGTTTAAGAACATTCTTGTAACAGACTGCTTGAACAGCAAAGATAATTCAGTCCACATAGACCCTGAAAAGGCTGCTGTAGCAGCGTTGAAGGCTGGAAACCATATTGTAGTGCCGTCCACGGATGAGGAGGATGTTAGGACCGCGTTGGAGAGAATCCTTGAGGAAGCTGGGAAAGACAAGGAGTTCTACAATAATGTGAGGAGCAGGGCGCTGGAGGTTCTCAGCTTCAAGCTGAGAAAACTAGACAAGTTTAAGAAGACTCCTGAGAAGACTCGGGGAAGCCTCATAAACAGGAGCATGGCCTGGAAGATCTTCGTCAAGAGCATAGTCGTGGTGAAGGGGGCTGACGAACTCCCCTTAAGATTCTTCGGAAAACCCCTAATTGTTCTCTCCAACAGGCTCAACAACCTTTTCGAAGACGATGAGAAGAAGATGCTCTTACAGACCTTAGGAGAGGAATTTAAAGGCTTTGAACTCTTAGAAAACGTTGACGAAATGCCTGGAAGGAGGCTGAATGAGCTATACAGGAACACTCCGAGCAACACTCTGCTAATGGTGTTAACCTACAACATGCACGAAGACGGCAAGGAGGCTTCTGTTTTAAAGAAACTGGTCGAGTTCTTCAAGGAGAACATTGTAATATCGCTAGGATCCCCCAAGGACCTTGAGCTCTTCAGCAGTGCGAAAATATGCGTAGCAGCCTTCACGCCCAGCGTTACCGCAGTCAAAGCAGTCCTAAAGGTTTTAAAAAGCAAAACACCATCCTCCGGGAGAATACCTATTGGAATAAGCCTATGCTCCTAGCTTTCAGAGAGATTAATATACTTCCAGTTATTCGAGTAGGCTGTTGAAGTGGTGGAGAGCACCGTTTAAAGCAGTAGAGGGGGAATCATGCTCCAATACTTTCAGGCTTGTGAACAGTCTTTCTGAAGCCGGTTTTAACGTTGGAAGACTCGTGGGACCAAGGAGTCTTAAAGGAACCGGGCTACAGCCCGGAGACTTCGTCGTAGGCGTTGAAGACCATTACTCGGAGCGCTTGATGAACAACCTGGGCGAGGAATACGGTGTTGATCTAAAGCCTTTGAAAGCATTCAACCCGGAGAGCGTAGTAACGGTGAGGAGCCCGCTCATAGGGGTTTATAGCGGCGAGGGAGCGGGACCGTCTTACATTCAAGACATTGTAGAGGCCTTGGAGGAGATGGGTTTCAGGAAGGTTTCTCTGCTAACTGGGCCGCTGACCCCGGGAGATTTAAGCAGTCTCGACGCGCTAGTCTTCGGTGGGGAAGACGGTTTCGGGATACTTAGCTCTATGAAGCCTGAGGAGGCCAGGCTTATCAGGCAATTCGTAGAGTCCGGTGGGGTTTACATAGGTGTTTGTGGGGGGGCAATGCTCCCAGTCAAGCCGGTTAACATTCTCGGAGCAGCATACGGCTTGCTCGGAGCCTGGGAGGAATTGCAGGTCGTAGAGTGTGAGATTCTTAGCGACAGTGTCTCAGAACTCCCGTGGCCAGTTTTCTCAGGCAGAAGACTGGGCGAGGTTTTGAGAACATACCCGGTTAATGGGCTTGTTAAATCGAAGATTGTGAAAAAGGGGCTCCTAACCCTAGGGTACAGGGGGGAGGTTACGATGCTCCACGCAGGCCCGTTGATTAAAGCCGCAGACCCAGAGCAAGTATTTGGAGTAATAGGATCGGTATTGGAGAGCGCTGAGTACGGGCTGCCATGCGAGAAGGCTGTTGAAAAAGCCCAGGGGGCGAGTAGCATCATCATGGTTGAACACGGCTCTGGGAAAATAGTTCTCTTCACCTCACACGTGGAGAGCAGTGAAACCCCTGCGGCACACGGTTTACTGGGGAACGCCCTGTTCTTGAAAACATACGGCAACGGTGGGAAAAGGTTTGTGCAGCACGTTGAAGAGATTAAACCGGAGGATTTTATGGGGGCATCAGAGTCCTGCAGGATTTTAAAGCTTGTTAGGGATGCTGCTAACAAAGTGGTTGAACAGGTTGAAAATGTAATACCTGGGCTGTACGCCAACCAGCTTGTTCAAGAAGCAGCTAAATTAAGCATGCTTAAGCAGGTTATTAGCAGGATTGCAGCGAGGGAGAGCATTATACTGGAGTCGATGGAGGAGGTTCTTAAGGCTATGACTGTGCTCCACGAGCTTAGGAGAAAGGGCTTTGCGAATACTCAAGTAGGAATACTCTCGAGCAGTCTTGCGGAATGGAGCTACGTAGTGGGTAAGGCTAGGAAAGCACTACCACAATTGCTTGAGAAAATCGTTGAGACGCAGGAGCTCATGGCAGACCTTTCTACAATAATGGTTTCCTCCGATAGAGGCGATGTGGAGAGAAGGCTCGCCGCCATATGGAATGCGCTGGCGGGCGGTAGAGCACGTCTTGAAAAAGGAGTACTGGCCTCGCCTGGGGTGGTTTCCCCCCTAGCCAGCTTACTCATCAACTTTACCGACTCGCTTGAGAAGATGAGGCTCCTCAGGAAAATCCTCACGTACTTAAAACAGTCTTAAACATACTTTGACAGGGGAATATCCTTGTGGAACTCGTCTAACGAGCAAGGTGTGTAGGCTGACGCATTATTATTCTTAAAGCGCATCGCCTCGATTATTCTTTCAGCCACTTCGAGACTCGTCACCACCGGTATCGCGAACTCCACTGCAGTTCTCCTTATAACATACATGTCTCTAAGAGTCTCCTTATCCCTTAGGTCTGGAGTGTTTATTACCAGCCCGATCCTTCCGCTCGTGAGGAAGCTCATCGAGTCCACACCCTCCTCAACCCTCTCGCTAAGCCTGTTGACGAGCATCACGTTTACAAACCCCCGGGAAGACAAGAAGCTCCTAGTGCCTCTTGTAGCAGCTATCGTAAAGCCCATTTCAACCAGCCTCTTCGCAAGCTCCGCTGCCCCAGGCTTATCCTCATCCCTCACCGTTATGAATATGATGCTGTTCCTCGAGGGAAGGCTGAGCCCAGAGGATATCCATGCTCTCACAAAGGTGTCGATGAAATCGTAGCCTATGCAGGCAACCTCCCCGGTGGACCTCATTTCAACGCCCAGAACAGGGTCGACGCCTTTAAGCCTGACGAAGGAAAAGACAGGGACCTTAACCCCGATGGTCTTCTCATTCCGTTTAATCATGCTGGAGAACTCTCTGAGCTTGCGGCCAGCCATTACTTTTCCGGCAAGCCATATCAAGGGTATTCCAGTAACCTTGCTGACAAAGGGCATTGTCCTGCTCGCCCTCACATTGGCCTCTATAACGTAGACCTCCGAGTTCTTAACAAGATACTGGATGTTGAACGGGCCGATGATCTGGAGCTCTCTCGCAATCCTCACTGTATAATCCTTAATCCTCTCCACGACGCTTTCAGGAAGCCTCTGCGGCGGGATAATTATCGTGGCGTCACCGCTGTGAGTGCCCGCATACTCGACATGCTCCATAACTCCTCCTATTAGAACATCCTCGCCGTCGCTAACTGCGTCGACCTCAGCCTCGTAAGCCTGTTCGAAAAACTTGCTTATAACCACAGAGTGCTCAGGCGAGATCTTAGTAGCGTTTCGAATATACTCCACGAGCTCCTCTTCATTCGCTGCAACATTCATGGCTGCACCGGATAAGACGTAAGAAGGCCTCACTAGGACGGGGTAGCCTAATACCCTGGCTCTGGAAACAGCCTCCTCGATGCTGGAAACCCTAGTCCAAGGCGGCTGCTTAATGCCCAATTTATCCAGCAAGAGGCTGAACTTAGCCCTGTCTTCAGCACGGTCTATGCTGACCGGCGAAGTCCCCAGTATTCTAACATTATACTCGTGAAGCTTCGGAGTAATGTTGATAGGATCCTGGCCGCCTACGCTTACAATAACCCCTTCAGGCTTCTCAGCCTCCACAATATCCATAACTCTCTCGAAGGAGAGTTCTTCAAAGTAAAGCTTGTCAGACATGTCGTAGTCCGTTGATACTGTTTCAGGATTGTTGTTTATGACGATAACCTCGTCAAAGCCCTCCTCCTTCATCGACCAGACAGTATGCATAGTACAGTAGTCGAATTCAACACTACTCCCAATTCTATTAGTGCCTGCACCCAAGATTATTACCTTCCTCTTACCAGGTTTCTCAGATATGTCGCTAGTCTCATCGCCGTATGTAGCGTAGAGGTAGTTTGTAACAGACTCCCATTCAGCAGCCATAGTGTCTATGAGTTTGAAAACAGGCTTAATGCCGTGCTTAATCCTGAAGCTTCTAACCTCGTCTTCACTCCACCCCAGTCTCTTGGCTATCTGAATGTCTGAGAAGCCGAGTCTCTTAGCCTCTTTAATCTTCTCAACAATCTTCTCCTCATCCTCCTCGCCTCGGAGGGAATTAAGCTCAGAATCCATCCGGATTATATTCAGTATCCTGTAGAGGAACCACTTGTCTATGCCCGTCACCCGGCTTATCTCCTCTACGTTAACACCAGCCTTCAATGCCCTGACGATGTTGAAAAGCCTCTCGTCAGTTGGTTTGAGAAACTCAGATAATTCCGACGGCACGCCGTTTTCCTCCCCCTCGTTGCCAACAACCCCAATTTTACCTATTTGAAGCATTCTAACAGCCTTCTGCAAAGCCTCTTCGAAAGTCCTGCCTATAGCCATAACTTCGCCGACAGACTTCATCATCGTCCCTATCGTCCTATCCACATCACCTGGGAACTTCCTAAAATCCCACCTTGGATACTTCACGACAACATAGTCCAGCGCAGGCTCGAAACTGGCCTTAGTAATTCCAGTAACCTTATTGGTTATCTCATCTATCCTGTAGCCAATCGCTAGTTTGGCTGCGAGATAAGCCAGAGGATAGCCAGTAGCCTTAGAGGCTAAGGCACTAGACCTTGAAAGCCTAGGGTTGACTTCTACTACTATCAGTTCCCCGCTCTCAGGGTCAAGGCCGAACTGTATGTTGCATTCACCAACGATGCCCAGCTTCTCCACAATCCTCAGCCCGGCAGTCCTAAGCCTGTGATACTCCTTGTTTGTAAGAGTTTGAATAGGCACGACGACGATCTTCTCCCCAGTATGCACACCCAACGGGTCGAAACCTTCCATGGTAGCTACAGCTACAGCATTACCATAGTAGTCACGCATATACTCGTACTCAAGCTCCTTCCAGCCGAAGTAAGACCTCTCGATAAGAACCTCACCGTTGAGACTCCACCTTAAGGCCTTTGAAACAGCCTCGTAGAGCTCATCTCTATTCTTAACTATACCGGAGCTTTGACCACCTAGTGTAAACGATGTCCTGACTAGAAGGGGGAAGCCGAGTTCCTCCGAGACCTTAACAGCATCCTCAGGAGACCTCGCGACACCGCTGGGAGGAACCTTTAGACCAATATCCAACATCGCTCTCCTGAAAAGATCCCTGTCTTCAGCTATTCTGATAGTTTCAATAGAGCACCCGAGCACCTTAACACCATACTTGTCCAAGACGCCATTGTCGTGAAGAGCCAAGCCAAGGTTGAGAGCTGTTTGGCCGCCGAAGCCCAGGAGAATACCGTCAACGCCCTCCTTCTCAATAATCCTGGAAACAGAGTCAACAGTCAAAGGCTCAAGGTAAACCTTGTCAGCCATCCTCCTACTGGTCTGAATGGTAGCAATATTCGGATTAACAATAATGGTTTCAATACCGTCCTCCTTCAAAGCCTTCAACGCCTGACTCCCACTGTAATCAAATTCCGCAGCTTGAGCAATGACGATTCCCCCGCTTCCTATTACGAGCGCTTTCCTTATGTTGCTCATCCTAGGCATGCGTAACACCTCTGTTCTGAATAATTATGGAAAATCTTGCAAACGCATAGAAAAGACGAAATGCAGATCGCTAGAAAGTTCACGCCTGTTCTTTCACTATCTCGCGTTGCTTTGGCCACTGAATTATCTGAGGAGGAAGAAAAAGATATCGATACTATTTAAACGTTTCCAGAAGATTTGGTGCACGCTAATCGATTGCTTACTCTTAAAACCGGGCCTGTTTCCAGATGGTTTTGTGCCCGAATAATATGAAAGCTTTATGAAGGAAAACGCTATAAGTCTATAATCTCCGTTATATTTCCAACAGACTAGTTTGGCTCCTGTCTTCAATCTGGCTTTTAAAAAAATCTAAAAACTGACGAGTCTTACGAGTGGGTTAAGCAAGTAACCCCCAGATTCCGATTATTATGGCGATTACGCCGATTAGCGTTTGGAATTCTCTTAGCCATTTAGCAAGCTTTACTAAATCCTTTCCTATGAGAGGTATAGCGGGTAAAATGCTTAAGGCTAATACTAGTCCTGCAATAATTGCCACGATTCCCTGTAATCCTAAGTGCAAGATGCCGAGCATTATGGCTATGATTCCAATAACCGTTTGAAATCTCCTGAACCATCTAGCAAGCTTCGCCAAATCCTTCCCCAGCAAGGGCATGTCTGGCAGAATACTTATTGCAAGTATTTAATCCAGCTATTATGTTTGTTATTTCTATTATCATAAAGTATTAACTGTCTTTTATACACCTTTTTAAGACTTTCTAAAGATGTACCCCGCATAATCCTATTCTACTTGCCTTCATGCATATAGATTAGGCTAAGACCCAACGTTTGATACGATTCATATTAGTTTATAGTTTTTTTAAGAATAAAAAAATCTGGACCATAGTGCGAATCCGTTACTTGCGGCGACGCAATACTACTAATATAATCGCCACTACTAACAAGGCCGTTGCTACGCTACAGCTATTAACAGCATAGGAAATGCTTCTAGGACGGTGACAGTTATGCTACGGATGTCTGTGTTTCCAGCCCGGTCCTTTACAGTTAGCGTTACTGTGCAAGTTCCAGCTTTCTCATAGACAAACGTTGTTTTCACGCCTATACCACTTTCCCCGTCTCGAAGTCCCATTCGTAGCCGGCAATCCCTATATTGTCTGTAGACATGCTGGCGTTGAAGACTACGGTATCGCCGACGTTCACCTTTTTGTCTTACCCAGCGTTCGCAACAAGTCTAGACTTGCCAAGCTTTATGCCGGTTATGAATTCGTGGACCTCCTCGTTTCCAGTATTGTCAACACTCCAGTATCCTAGGGTATTGTTAACACTCTCCACTGTTATAAGTGGATAATCGTCGACACTAACCATTTTCGTCATACCGTTATTTATCCTGTAATAGGTTTCTGCGACACCACTCATATCATCAGTAGCCTCTAGGGTTATGATGAAATCTGAATTATGCCATATATCCTCTATAAAGCCCTAGTCACCGGGGGTTAACGTCTCTTTTCTCAACAACCTGGCAAGTACGTTCCTGCGAAACGGTATAATTTGCACACGTTATCTATTGTGAAGATTCTCCAACTGATCGTGAGCCAACGCGTTGAGCAGGCACCTTACTCACGTATGGTTCCTCACTGAAACCGTAGCCGCACATAGGCTCAGCTTTTGCCCTTATTCTTCTCAACGAGCTTCAAGAATTTTTCGAAGTATATTCTTGCATCGAAGGGTCCTGGTGAAGCCTCCGGGTGAAACTGTACGCCGAACACCGGTTTACCCTCTATTTCAACGCCTTCCACTGTCTCATCGTTTACATTCAAGTGCGTAAGCCTCAGTCCGGAGTCTCTGAGGCTCTCCTTACTGACTGCGAAGCCATGGTTCTGACTCGTTATGAGAACCCTGCCTGTCTCAAGGTCTATGGACGGGTGGTTCTGACCCCTATGTCCGAATTTTAACTTATAAGTGGTTGCTCCAAGGGCTAGGGAAATCAGCTGGTTACCCAGACAGATACCGAAGACGGGTAGGCCGTATTCAATAAGTCCCCTTACTGTTTTGAAAGCATAGTCGAGTATCGCCGGATCACCCGGCCCGTTTGAAACCAGAATGCCATCTGGCTCTAAACCCATTATTTTCTCCAAACCAGTATCGTGCGGAACCTGGATTACTCTAAAACCCAATTCCAAGAGGTTTAATATTATAGATTTCTTAACGCCGAAGTCCATCAGGACGATTTTAAAGCCGTTTTCTCTAACCGGAGCGTGTTTGATAATCTTCTTCGTGGAGACTTCTGCAGCAAGATTTCTCTTGTTAGGATCCTGAACCCTCTTAGCCTTCTCTAAGAGTTCGTTGACGTCTATACTCTCATCTTCATAATACACCTTCAAAATGCCTAGTTGTGTTCCCTTCACTCTTATCTTCTGCGTAAGCATTCTGGTGTCTACTCTTGAAATACCTGGTATTGATTCCTTCTCCAACCATTCCGGCAGAGACATTACTGAAGTCTTGTGGCTCGGGGTGTCTATGCACTCTCTCACTACAAATCCTCTTATCTTAGGCCTGTCTGACTCGAAGTCATCGGGGTTTACTCCGTAATTACCTATTAACGGATATGTTTGGATAAGTATCTGCCCCCAGTAAGAGGGATCCGTTATCGACTCAACGTATCCAACCATTCCTGTGTTGAAGACAAACTCGCCGTCGACCTCAGTGACAGCGCCAAAGCCCTCGCCGTGGACAATTGTGCCATCTGCAAGAACTATAACAGCCTTCTTTGCTTTCCTCCCGTTCAGGCTTTCCCCCACGAGTGTTATCGGAGATTCTAAAACGAGGAGTTGACTATTTAAGGTTATCTAAAGCCTTCTTCACTAGAGTAGGTAAAGGAAATAAGCCAGTATCGAGGATGGGAAACAATGTTGGAGAGCCTGTTTAAGAGAAGAATCCTTGATAATGCTTTTTACAGGAAGAGCAGGATTGTCCTGGCTTTCGACGAGTATGGCGATAGCGATGCTGTTTTAAACAGGCTCCATCAATTCTGCGAGCAGCTTGGAGAGCATTTAGCAGGCATTAAAATAGGTTATCCAACGATACTGTCTACAGGTCTCCCGCAGTTGAAGAAGCCTCTGAGTAAATTTAGCGGTGAAAACGTTTTTATAGCCGATGTGAAAATGGCAGACATATCTTTCACCAATAGCCTTATTGCCAGACTATTGTACGAAACAGGTTTCGACGCAGTTATAGCACACGGCTTCATAGGCTACGAAGGCGGGTTAGAAGGAGTTTTCAAAGAGGCTGAGAAGCTTAAACGAGGAGTTGTGATCGTGGTGAGCATGAGCCACGTTGGCTCCGTGGAGTTTATAGACCCGTGTGTTGAGAAACTGGTTCAAACAGCTTTGAAACACGGTGCCGACGGGGCTGTAGCCCCAGCGACTAGGATTCGTGTTGTTAAAAGAGTGAGGGAAATAGCGGGCAGTAGGCTTCTAATATTTACCCCAGGCGTCGGGGCTCAGGGAGCACCGTATGGAGCAGGGCTCTTAGCCGGGGCTGATTTCGAAATAATCGGTAGGAGCATAACTGGTTCCCAAAACCCTCTTGATACAGTTTTAGAGGTGAAGAGGGAGCATGATAGAGTCCTCGCTGGAGGAGCTTGTTAAAGACATCTACCTGGCTGGCGGGTTCAGAATTGGAGAGTTCAAGCTTACCTCAGGGGGAGTAAGCCCCTACTACGTGGATCTGAGGATACTAGTGTCCAGGCCTAGGCTCTTCGAAAGACTCGTAGACTCCTACATAAGTAGGATGAGGACTATAGGAGAAGACTTCGACGTTATCGCCGGCGTCGAGACCGCTGGAATACCGATAGCCACGCTAATATCTCACAAGACCGGTCTGCCAATGGTGTATGTGAGGAGTGCTGAGAGAGAGCACGGTACTGGGAAAATGGTTGAGGGAGAGCTTGAGGATGGGAATAGGGTCGTCGTTATCGACGATGTTCTAACCACGGGAAGGAGCATAGAGGGTGCTGTAAAAGCCATAAGCATGGCGGGGGGCAGGGTTCAGTACGCACTAGTATTCCTAGACAGGCTTCAGAATGGTGTTAAGAGGCTTAGGGAGGCTGGGATAACAGCATACTCCGTCATAGACGTTAAGAGTTTCCTCAAAATACTGTTTGAAAACATGCTTATACGGGACCCTGAGTATGAGAAGATAACAAGGTACTTGGAGGGGTTTAGCAGTGTGGAGGAATAGGGACCTGGTGGAGATAACTGATTTCACGAAGAGGGATATCGAGAGGCTTTTCAAGCAGGCGGATATTTTCCTAGAGGCTAAGCTGGCTCCCCTGAAGATTCTGGAAGACAAGATAATGGCGGTGGCCTTCTTCGAACCGAGCACTAGGACAAGGCTTAGCTTCGAGGCTGCGATGCATAGACTTGGAGGCTCAGTCATAGGTTTTTCATCTGCCAGCGGTACATCCATGGAGAAGGGGGAGAGCCCAGAGGATACTATAAAAATGCTGGACACATATAGCGATGTGATAGTCATAAGACACCCTAGGGAGGGGGTTATGGAGGAATTTGCTCGTTTAGCAGAACATCCTGTGATAAACGCTGGGGAAGGACAGGCCAGTCATCCGACTCAAGCCCTTGTGGATCTATATACTATTCTAAAGGAGAAGGGGAGAATAGAAGGATTAGAGTATGGTATTATGGGCGATGTTAAACACGCTAGGACTGTTAAGGATTTCATAAAAGGGTTAAGCATCTTCGGAGTTAAAGAAATAACCATAGTGTCGCCTAAGAAGCTTGCTCCAGATGAGAGCTTTGTTAAAAGCATGGAGTGGAGAGGAATAGGGTTGAATCATTATGAGAAAATTGAAGACGTTTTAAGCAGGCTCGACGTGCTGTACCTCGTTAGACTCCAGGTTGAGAGGTTTAGTAGCTTACGCGAAGCCGAGGAGCTTAAGGGAAGCTATGTTTTAACGTTGAAGACGCTAGAATCTGCTAAGAAGGACTTTAAGATACTGCATCCGCTTCCGAGAACTGAAGAACTACCCAGAGAAGTGGATAATACTCCTTACGCAGCATATTTCAAGCAGGTTTTCTACAGCATACCTGTCAGAATGGCAATACTAAGCCTAATACTCACAGATATCGAGAGAGTTCAAGAAGGCTTGATATGAGAATGTTTGGGAAACTCCACTACTATGTTGAAGCAGAAGTAGTGCGCAACATAAGTGAAACGAGCAGAGTAAATACCCTCGTGCTAAAACTAGGTCAATGCATGGATATTAAGCCTGGACAGTTCCTAATGGTATGGAGACCGAGTGACGGGGAAATACCGATAACACCATCATTAACTCAGGAAGATACTGTTTGCCTCACGATAGAAAAAGTCGGCTTCACCTCAAGCAGGCTAGCTGGTCTTAAAGCTGGTGAGAAGATCTTCCTAAGAGGACCGTATGGAAATGGCTTCAACCTCGAATACCCTGGGAAATACCTTCTCGTAGGAGGAGGCACCGGCGCGGCCTCGTTAACACCAGCATATTTAAAACTGGTTGAGAAAGGTGTTCAAACCCTCTTCCTAGTTGGAGGGAGGAATAGTGATAATCTTGTCTACGTCAATAAGCTCAGAGAGCTTAAGGCGAATATTCGAATAGCCACTGACGACGGTAGTTTAGGGTTTCACGGCACTCTGCCGGAATTCTTCAAGGAAATTATTGCCGAGAGCTTTTTCGAAAACGTCTTGACAATAGGGCCGGAGAAGATGATGGTTAAAATAGCTGAAGAGTGTCATAGGAATGGGATAAGATGCCAAGTCTCTTTAGTCAGGATTGTGAAGTGTGGAATAGGATTCTGTGGCTCATGCGCTCTAGACCCCGTCGGCTTAAGAGTATGCGTAGACGGCCCCGTTTTCAACGCTGAGGAAATACTTGGCACAGACTTTGGAGCATACATGAGGAATGAGGCAGGTAGGAGAGTGGAGGTTACTCTTTGACGCGTGTTGATACGCTCTTCACCGGCAGAGTGTACCACAGGGGCGAATTTAAAGAAGCCTGCATCGGAGTTGAGGATGGAGTAATATCCTTCATAGGAAAAGAGGTTAACGCGCCTTCCTATGATGAGAAGATAGATTTCAAAGGGCTTTTCATCATACCCGGCCTAATAGACATACATGCGCATTTAAGGGGGATGGGATTGAAGCACAAGGAGGATTTCTTTTCAGGAACCTGTGCTGCAGCAGCGGGTGGTTTCACGCTTGTCCTAGATATGCCTAACACCAATCCTCCTACCAACTCCCGTTTAAGGATGATGGAGAAGGTTGAAGAGGCGAAGACGCAGATAGTTGTCGACACAGGCTTCTTCTTCGGCAGGCCCGAAGAAGCGTCTGAAGCGGAGAAGCTCGTTAAAACCCATGCAGTAGGCCTTAAACTATACCCTGAGGATTACTCTAGAAACGTTCAGCCGAGCCTTGTTGAAATAGTCAACATAGTTAGGAGGAACAACAAGAAAATAGTTTTCCACCCGGAGGATTTTTCGATCATAGAGCAGAATAGAAAAGCCTATCCGGAGATGCTTAAGGGAGTTGAGAAGCATTCTTTCATAAGGCCATTGGAAGCAGAGTTTTCGGCCCTGGACTTGTTCTACAAATCGTTTGGAACCGGTGCGCATGCAACCCACTTAACGAGTGTTGAAAGCATTACGAGGGCCAGGGTAAACGGTTTTACTTACGACGTTAGCGTTAACCATTTGACTTTAACCAATAACTACCTTTTAGCATTGGGCGGAATATGTAAGGTGAATCCTCCCTTGAGAAGCCCTGAGGAAAAACAAAGGCTGGTTGAAAGCCTCAACAAGGGCACTGTTCCAATACTTACTACGGACCATGCTCCACACACGTTGGAGGAGAAGAACCTCACACTCTACGATGAGATACCTCCCGGAATACCCTGCTTCGAAACAGCGTTTCCAGCAATTCTAGACATGTTTCACAAGACAGGCTTGAATCTCCACGCAGCTATTAAGGCTTTTACACGTGGGCCAGCCGAGTTCCTAGGCGATAGGAGGCTCGTAGCTATAATCGAAGGTAATCTAGCGAACCTGACAATATTCGATCCGAAGGAGGAGTGGAAAGTAAAACCTGAAGAATTCTATACTAAGGCCAAGTATTCACCGTTCGCCGGAAGGGTTCTAAAAGGCAGGGTTAAAGCAACCGTAGTAAGAGGCGTTTTAGTATTCCAAGACGGTGAGATAAAGGTTGAGAGAGGTTTTGGGGAAATATATGGAATGAGCGAGTATTAATCATTCTATAAGCATCTTATTTGGATTAATTTTTGAATCTTGAAAGGTTAATAATCGACTCGCTGTTTTTAAAACAATGCATCCGGATATGAAAGTGGAGTTGGCTGGACTAGCCCTAAGGTCGCCTCTCATAGTGGCATCTGGAGTACTAGGTTCTTCAACAGGGCTGATCAAGAGGGTTTCTGAAAACAATAGCGTAGGCGCGGTAGTCACTAAGACAGTAACTTACAATCCTAGGAACGGTTACGAGAATCCTACTGCCGTAGACCTAGGGTTCGGTTTTCTCAACGCAATGGGGCTTCCAAACCCTGGCTACTTGGATTACAAGAACGAATTAGCTGAGCTCAGAGACAAAATCGAAATACCCTTGATAGTTAGCATAGGACCTTCCAATAGTGAAGAAGCTGCTGAAATGGTTAAGGCTCTAAACGATGTCTCAGACGCCTTCGAGCTTAATCTCTCCTGCCCCCATACTGAGAAACTGGGATTAGAAGTCGGGTCGGATCCTGAGAAAGTCAGGAGCATTACAGCATCCACCAGAAAATATACTTCAAAACCATTGTTCATCAAAGTAAGCCCTAATGTGACTGATGTTGTGGAAATAGCCAGAGCCGCTGTAGAAGCCGGTGTTGATGCAATAACTGCAATAAACACTTTGAAAAGCATGGCTATAGATGTTAATGCTATGAAGCCTGTTCTCTCAAATACTTACGGCGGGCTTTCAGGAAGAGCCATCCATCCGATTGCCGTGAGAATAGTCTACGAGTTGTATGAAGCACTTGAAGTACCGATTGTGGGATGCGGCGGAGTCTATGATTGGAAGGATGCTATAGAGCTAATTCTAGCAGGGGCTTCAGCAATTCAAGTGGGTTCAGCAATAGCATATAGTAACGATTTTAAAATCTTCAACGACATAGAAAAAGGAGTTAACGATTATCTGGTAAATAAGGGATTTGGAAGCATTAAAAACATTATTGGCTTAGCCCATAAATGCTAAGTTTAAACGAACTCGAGCCATTGTAGATACTTTTCTGATTCCCCCTTCACTATCTTGTAGAATTCTTCCTGTATTCTTCTAGTAATAAGGCCTGGTTTACCGTCTCCAATCTTATAATTATCCATTTCAACCACTGGGACAACTTCAGCAGCCGTGCCCGTCATAAAGGCCTCGTCAGCGTAATAGAAGTCTATCCTCGTTAAGTCTCTCTCAACAACTTTAACACCGATGTCTCCCGCTATGTGGAAGACGCTATCTCTAGTTATGCCTTCAAGTATTCCGGACGCGGTTGAGGGAGTATATATCACACCGTCTCTAACCATGAAAATGTTCTCCCCACTGCCTTCTGAAACCATGCCGCGGGAATCCAGCATAACCGCCTCATCGTAACCAGCCATCTTAGCCTCAACCTTGGCCAGGACACTGTTAATATACTGCCCGGTTGCCTTCACACCTGCTGGAATAGTGTTAACATCTATTCTTCTGAAGGATGATGTTTTCACCCTTATACCATTTCTTATACCCTCGTCACCCAGGTATGTGCCCCAGGACCATGCTGCTACTACAACGTCCACGGGAGAGTTCAACGGGTAAAGGCCCATCTCGCCGTAGCCTCGGAAAGCTATGGGTCTTATGTAAGCGCTCTTCAGACCGTTCTCCCTGACTACTGCTTTACAAGCGTTTCTAAGCTCGTCTAGAGAATAAGGTATTTCCATGAAGTATATTTTAGCCGAGCGATAGAATCTTTTCAAATGGTCGGTTAACCTGAATACTGCTGTTCCCTTCTTGGTCTCGTAGGCCCTTATGCCTTCAAAAACACCAGTGCCATAGTGTAGACCGTGAGTGAGAACATGTACCTTAGCATCGTTCCAGTTTACTAACTTGCCGTTGAACCATATTTTGCTAACTTCCTGTATCGGCATGGCTGATGCACTGCCAGCAGTAGCATTGTTGAAAAATCAAGATATAAACTTTCCTAGACTTGTATGCGAGATTATTCAGACTATTATTATCTCCCTCTTCCTGCTGAAGGCGTAGAGCAAAAATATGATAACGATCAAACTGGCAGCGATGAGAATAATCATAAGTATGTTCAATCCGGTTTTCAAAGGCGGCGTCTCCCCACCGGGCTTCACAACGATACTAAGGCCCTTCCCCAGAGTAGGCTGGGCCACCGAGTAGCTAAGCACCTCCGATTTCTCCCCCAGGTTATCCAGTATAGAATAGTCTACGGCTATGATTATCTTGGAATCTTCTGAGAACAATAGGCTGAGGCCCTGCCCATTCCAAAGGGTTAGGATATCCCCCTTGTCATGGGTGCGGAACTGGGTGATGGTAATGCTACTGTCTGAAACCTCTATTCCCAGATCCAGCAGGCTCTGCGTAACCGTAGAGTTCTTCAGCAAAACTCCTTTGAAAGTACCGTTGTAGTAAACCTTGACCGTCCTCACCCCAATCCTAGTGTCATTGTCGAACAATATTGAGTCAAGCCTGAGGTAGTCTCCGTTCTTCGCAACAACCGGTTTAAAGATAACGCGTTCTTCGCTCTCAGTCTCAGGGGCTGAGAGCATTATCCGATTCTCGCCGTAATCCATGAGCTTGAGGAATGTGGAAAGCTCATCGTAGGCTTTTCTAAGAGAAGTCATATTGTTTTCCAAACTCTCTCTAATACTCGTCATGCTTGAAGAAGCGTTTTCAAGGAAGGGCATCATGCTCGACATGTTCGCACCCATCATGATGTTAGCCTCCCCGATTAGTCTCAGCATTGAACTAATCTGTGAGAGCGCTAAAGAAACATGGTGAAGCCCAGAGAGCCCCCTGCTTAGCCCAGAGCCCATGCTCAATATGTTGGAACGGTATTCCTCAAGCATGTCTACGAAGGACAATAGGCTGTTGAACAAGGGGTTTATTTGAGACTCAATTGATCCCAATTGATATTCAAGATTTTTCAAACTATTATACAGGGAGTCTATCCTCTCTATAGCATGGTCGATAAGAGCTATTTGATCCGGGTCTGTTAAATCGTTTCTCAAATCAACTAGAATCTCTCTGATCTCCAACAGGTCGTTCTCTGCGTCAATAATCATTCTAAGCACCGTGTTTAAAGCGTTTGAAGCAATGCTTTTAGAGGAATCGAGAAGCGCTCGAATTTGGTTGAAATCCACCTTAGAAATATTCTCTATGATTATGGACAGCATTGAAGCAGCTTTAGATAGTTGAGAGGCTGCATGGCCGAGTTCAGATCCTATTCCTTCTAACATATTGCTCATTGCAACAGCCTGATTGCCAGTGAATTCTAGAGTAGAGCTTAGGTTTCCAAGCATGCTCTTCATAAGGTTTACGAATTTTGTAAAATTGTTCAGAGGAGTGAGGAACATATCCATCATGCTTATAGACATGTTTAAAGATTTCAATTGAGAACTCAGCAACTCTCTGATCGAATCCTCTATTGGTGAGAAAGACACTGATATCGGTGTCAACGGAATAGTGCCCCAGTCGTCGAAAGCCCTTATAACAGCCTTGACTTTAATTTCCGCTTCTTCTTTCAGTATGAACACCCATGAAACAGTGTCTTTCTCAAGCATACTGGTCATGTTGAACGGGGGATCGTAAACAATATCTTTGAAGTACTTTCCTGGAAGCGTTATCGAAACCGATACGAAAATAGGGGGTCTTGAAGAAATGTTCGTATCGGAGTCGAGTAGAACATTATTATTGTTTCTAAGCCTTATCCTCCACTCTACAGTATCGTTCTCTTTAGATTCCACGAAGAATATACCGTAGGCTGAAGAATAAGCGGGTTTCACACCATTAACCCTCGTCTCCACATCGATGCTGAGAGGAGCCCAGAGAGGTCTGCCACGTATTTCAAAAATATTCGCACCAGGATTAGCTTGGACAATCCATTCGACGAGACAGAAGTCTCCGGAGTAGCCTACAAGCCTCGCTTCCCTCGGTAAATCCAGTGTCGAAGCATCAACCCTAAATAACCTTTGTGTGAAGCGATGCTCTGCAACCGATTCACCGTCATTCTTAACAGTTATAGTAGACTTATACTCTAGGGTGTAGCTTCCAGTTAAAGGGTTTATTTCAGCGATGTACGTGAACAATTCGCTTACACTTATCTTCTCATTTGGCATTGCAAACAGCGCATGGGGCGTTACCAGAATTGTGGCGAGCAAGAGTGAAAGCAGGCGTTTCAATGCTTAACCCTCAGCTCCTTATCCTCAAGGTTTTTCAAAGCTCTCTCATAGGACTCGCTCGATATCATTCTGCTTTTGAAAAGCCTCTCAATATTCTCCCTCTCAAGCCTCAAAATATCTAATTGAATCCTTCTCTTAGACTCTAAAGCCGCCTCATCCATGGGCATACGCTCCAAGAAGCTCCTCGGCGCCTCCTCGTATATCTGGCCGTCTCTCATGAAGAATATCTTGTTTGTTATTCTCGCAAGCTCAACGTTGTGCGTTACGATTATTATAGTATTGCCGAAGTTGTTCAAAAGCTTTAGGGTAGCGATGATCTCTGCAGAGGATGATACATCCAGGTTTCCAGTGGGCTCGTCAGCCAATATGTAAGTAGGATTGTTGGCAAGTGCTCTCGCAATAGCGACCTTCTGCTGCTGTCCTCCGCTAAGCCTGTTAGGAGGGTTCCTCAACCTATCCTCCGGGAAGCCGACTAGCCTCAGAAGGTGGAGGGCCTTAAGCCTAGCCTCTTTCAGCATATACCTTCTCGAAAGCAGCATGGGCAGCATAACATTCTCTATAGCTGAGAGGTTCGTTATGAGGTTAAAGAATTGGAATACAAAGCCTATCTTGTTCTTCCTAAATGCTGTGAGCTCGCTTTCGCTGAGCTCAGTCACGTCAACGCCGTCTATCAAAACCCTTCCCGAAGTAGGCCTGTCAAGGGTTCCAGCTATGTGAAGCAAAGTCGACTTTCCTGAGCCCGAGGGGCCGATTATCGATATGAAATCTCCTCTCTCAACCCTAAGCGAAACGTTCCTCAGTGCTTTAACCTCAATATCCTTACCCAAAAAGTATGTTTTCGAAACGTTTATGCATTCTAACGCTGGGCTACTCATATCTCAACGCCTCCACAGGTCTTATTCTCGAAGCGTTGAGAGAGGGCAGGAGGCTGCTCAGGAAGCTGGCGGCGATAGCGATAATCAGGCCGTTTACAAAAGGTTCTGGAGAAAGGATGAACGGCAGGTTTATCTCGAACCTGAACATTCTGGGGAGAACCTGTTTAATAACCACGTATCCCAACCCTATTCCTAAAACAGAACCAGTGAAACCGCCCAGTAAGCCAAGTATCAGGCCCTCCATGAGGAAGATGTAGAGTATCTGCGCCGGGGAAGTGCCTATTGATTTTAAAACACCTATCTCCCTTATTTTCTCCCTTATGCTCATCGTCACAGAGTTCATCGTGCCAACGCCTGCTACAACTATGCTTATCGCGCTTATCGTGAATATTACAGCGTCTATCGTGTTCAGTATAGACTGGGCTTGGTTGAGAACATCCTCCTCAGTGGAAACCGCGAGGCTAGGGTAAGTAATCCTAATAGCGTTTACGACGAGGCTCACGTTACTAGGGTCGTTAACCCGTATCAGTATCATGTCAGCAACCCCCCTCTTGTTCAAGAGCTTCTCACCCTGCTCCAAGCTTACTGCAACCACGGAAGCTGGCCCGGTTAGAGCAGCCTGGAGAAGCCCGCCTACTTCCGATAATCCTACTACCTTGAAGGAAACGCCCTCTTGCACATACGGCGTCACAAGCCTTACTGTTGAGCCTATTGAAATACCCATCCTAACCGCTGAGTCCTTGGGCATTAAGCACTCCAAGGCGTTGGGCGACGATATGCTGGACCCGTTCAGTATCGTTTGGAAAGACTGTATCTCGTCAATCGGGACGGCGAGTATGAAAGCATTGTTAGACTCTACTAGTCCTGAGCCCACTATTACTGGGACAGCCCTCTTCACGCCAGGTATGTTATTCAGCAAGTGGACGACGTATATTGAAATCGGCTCGCTATTCCTCATCCTGACTATTACGGAGGAGCCTAGGAGCGTGTTTATGCTCTCCCCCACTCTCGTACGCAATCCTAATGAGACTATGAAGAGCGAGACTAGTGAGGCTATTCCTATGGCGATGCCCAGTATTGTGAGGCCTGTCCTAACCTTCTTGCCCCACAGGTCTCTCAGCGCGTATCTGGCCAGGTAGAGAAGCGTAATCATTCCCCCGCTAGATTACTGCCGGCTGGATAAAAATCTTTACAGCAGGTATATTGCTGCACCCACTACTCCTGCTAACAGGCATGAAGAGAAGTTTACAGCATTATTGTCGAAACGCTTGAAACCCTTGATCAAGACGCATTCGCCACCGCACTTACGCGGATCCTCGTAGAACAGGCCTGTCTCTTTAGAAACGTAGAGGGCTTGAACAGTAGCCCCGAGGAAGCTGTCTATAAGCATCCCCAGGAAGCCTGCGGAAGAGCTGGCAATGACCAGACGGGTATAATCCTTAAAGTTGAGAAATACCCCCGTGACCCCTGCCATACTAGTCGTCAACGGCACCAGGGCGATGGCCAGGGAGCCCAGTAGTCCCGCTAAAGTGCCTAGGAGGGTTACTCCGCCGGAAACACCCTTCTCAACCCTCTTACTCAAATCGGTAATCAGCCGGGGCTTAGACTTGCTGAGTAAGCCTATTTCAGTCGATAGGGTGTCTGAAGCTGCTGAGCAGACTGCTGAAAGAAAGAAAACAGTGAAAAGCTCCATACCATACAAATACTCTAAGGCCAGCGGCAATACCGCTGGCCCACCGTTTGCAAGAACATTAACCCATGTTCTGACACCTCCCTTCTCCTGGGCCAGTGTGCCAGGAGCCTTCTCAGCATGCTTGTATTTCGTGAAGAAAACGCCGAGTAAGAGGAAGGTCAGGAGCACTATGAAACAATCCCAGCCGCCTAAGAAAAGCGTTACCGTGCCCACGATTAGCGAAGCCAGTATCCCAGAGGGAGTTAGGGACTTGGAGAAGTACATTGCTGCTGCAAGCGCTACTAGGGTAGTAGCCTTGGCCAGTACGTCACTTGCCAAATACGGTGTTTAAGAAGACGAGCCTTATTTAACCTCTTCGCCTTTTCTCCTAACCAAGTGCGGAGAGCCTTTCTATAAGCTCTTCCGTCGAACTCAAGTTCGACAATGCCACAACTATTCCGTCTACCTTAGCTATCTCCGCGGCGACAGGATCAAGGTTCTTCGGACCGTGGAGGACGATCATCCTCGGCTTGAAGGGGAATAGGTGTACTCCAACAAGCGGACTCCTCCCGTGCTGAACGTTTGTGAAGACCAATGCCCTAATGTTAGTGTAGCCGAAGACGTTAACCATGTCGTACCATTTGAAGTAGAGTATTGTCTTAACGCTGTCTAACACGGTGTGACCGAAGACGAATTCGTTAAGAAGCTCCGGAAAGGTTTCAACCCTACCATCTATGGCGTCGATAACCTTGCATATTGGAACAGGCTTGGAGTACTCCTTCATATCGAGGATTATGCCCTTGAGAATAGGCTCCATTTTAAGGAGCTCTATAATATGGGTTCCGCCTCTTTCAGCATCGCTCTCAACAAGGCTTTGAACATAGTTCTTGAGGAAGTTTATGCCTGGGTTCCTCCTCCTACCGGTCTCGTAGTCACTTATGACGGATGCTGAAATACCCATTTTACTGGCAAGGGTCTTCTGCGATACTCCGAATTTCTCACGCCAGTTTCTTAAAACTACGAAAGGCTCGTCCGCCAAGACGACGTCGCTTATAATCCTCTTCATCGATGATTGCTTAGCCATGGATAGAAGCTCGTCGAGATAAGGAGTTAGTTCATCGCCCATAGTCGAGTTAGGGTTAAGCAATAGCCGATACTTAAAGCTTACTCCAGTCTTAAAATCCAGCTGGAATCCCTTAGCTCTAAATCATTCTTTCTAACTCCCAATTGAGGCAAAGGTTAAGCGTAACACCTTTCTTAAGACAGTTCGTTCAAAATCAGAATGGAAAAATCCGCATATCCTAAATTAATTTCCTTCTATGCAAAAGCAAAAAGTGGAAGGAGAGGGGAAGATAGCCTTTAAGCAATGACTTCTCTATTGCTCATTTCAGCATTTTCGACAATTGCATTACAAGCTGGAGCCCCTGCATTGGTCAAACAGTGGAAACCTTTTTATCAATATGGTGTTCAGATTTTAAACCATAGACTTTTTGAGGGTTGAACTTCTTCTCTTCTACGTTTTTGAAGACGCCGCGGAGTAATGCTTTCCTGTAGAAGCATGTTTCATAACCCATGTGGCAAGCACCAAGCCCCTCTTGCTCCACGGTGAAAAGTAGAGAATTATTCTCGCAGTTTACTCTAACCTCTAGGACCCTTTGCTTAAATCCAGATTCCTCGCCCTTCATCCATATCCTCCTTCTACTCCTAGAGTAGTAGTGCATGTATCCCGTGGTGAGCGTTTTTAGAAGGGACTTCCTGTTCATGAAGCCGATCATAAGTACTTTGCCGCGGCTGTTCTTCACAACTGCGGGGATAAGCCCGTTTTTGAAAATAATTTTAGAAACTAATTTTCTCGCATTCCCACTACTCATTTTGAAAAGCCTAGTCAAATGATTCACCTCCTACAGTAATTAACGAAGTTGCTGAGTATCTTCAACCCTGAACGCCAACTCTTCTCAGGGTGGAATTGCGTTCCAAATACGTTCTTTTTTTCGAAAACTACTGGAAACCTGTAATCATCGTAATTCGTGAATGCGAAAGCTTCGTCCGGATCATAATTTGTTGGGGCATAGGAGTGTACAAAATACATTTTGCAACCATTCTCTAAACCCTCTAGAATAACGGAATTACCAGTCCTCTCTATACTATTCCATCCGATATGCGGTAAACGCTTAGCAAGCAGCTTTTTGACCACTCCCTTAAATAAACCCAGCCCCTCCTCTCCGGGATTCCCCTCTTCACTCCAGTTGAACATAAATTGTAATCCTAGGCAAATCCCTAGAATCGGATAACCTTCTCTAGCAAGCCTCTTAATACTACTCCTTTCTTCATCTATCTTTCTGAATGCCCCAGAGTAGCTTCCTACCCCAGGTAGGATCAGGCCGTCGAAACCCTTATCGGGAATGTTTGAAACTATATTTGGGATTGCACCCACTTTTCTCAAAGATGCGCTTATGCTCGCAAGATTCCCGACACCACAGTCTAGTATTAGTATCGTTGTCAGTGTCTGCGTCTGCCCTCCAGCTCTTTAACAACGTCCTCAAGCTCGATCCCAGAGGCGGCGAGGACTATGAAATAGTGAAAAAGAAGGTCGGCCGCTTCAGAAACCTTGTCGCCCGAGCCGCATACTGCCGAAGCGAATTCAAAAGCCTCTTCGCCGAATTTCCCGAGAACCCGGCCCAATCCCTCCTTGACGATGCTCGCAACGTAGGAGCCTTCAGGCTTCTCCCGGGTCCTCTTCTTAACTACTTGGAACAACTCCTCTAAGTACTGTATCGTCAAAGCCTGACTTCAACCCCCTTATCCTTCAACCATTTCTTAATCTCTACAACCGTATACTGCTTGTAGTGGAGGAGCGAAGCAAGTAGGGCTGCGTCAGCACCGCCTACTGTCAGAGCTTCGTACACGTGTTGCAGAGAACCTGCTCCTCCAGAGGCGATTATCGGTATGTCAACCGTTCTCCTAGCCGCCTGAAGCAACTCAATATCGTAACCAAGCCTAGTGCCGTCGCTATCTATGCTTGTTAATAATATTTCTCCAGCACCCTCTTGCGCACATGTCTTAATCCACTCCATAGCGTCAATGCCTGTAGGTTCCCTACCAGCGTTAACGTAAACCTCCCATCCCCAGCTCGTCCTCTTAGC
Organism: Candidatus Brockarchaeota archaeon; assembly: GCA_017601345.1. Lineage (GTDB taxonomy): Archaea > Thermoproteota > EX4484-205 > EX4484-205 > JAAOZP01 > JAAOZP01. Next base: position 75,244 of record JAFNIT010000002.1, read on the forward strand.
GTCTACGGCTACGACAACGCACTGGCTGCCGAATATGCTACTAGCCCTTTTCACAAGGCTCCTATCACGTACTGCTGCAGTGTTCACTGAAACCTTGTCTGCACCAGCCCTCAGCAGTTTTCCGAAATCTTCTACTGTCCTAACACCCCCTCCAACAGTCAAGGGGATGAACAGGTTTTCCGCAGTCTTCTTAACGACATCGATCATCGTCTCCCTGCCCTTTGGCGTTGCAGAAATATCTAAGAAAACAATTTCGTCGGCATACTGGTTCATGTACTCCACGGCGAGCTCCGCCGGGTCTCCTATTTTCCGAAGGTTAGAGAATTTAACACCCTTTACTACAACGCCATCGTAAACATCTAAGCACGGTATTATCCTCTTGGTGAGACCCATTTCTCACAAGACCCCTTTCTCACTCGGGACTCCGGAGCCTGTAATGGAGACAGCTTGTTTAAGAGCTAACCCGAGAGCTTTGAACACAGCTTCAGACAAGTGGTGAGCATCACCGCTTCGGAAAACAATTACGTGGAGCGTTAAGCCTGAAGAGTTTGAGAAGCTCCTGAGAAAGTGCGGAATCATGCTTACTCCAAGATTCCCCATAACCGTCTGGTTGAACTCCATATTGTGAGCGAAGAAGGGCCTCCCGCTCATATCTATCGAAACTCCTACGAGCACTTCATCCATGGGCGTAAGCGAGTAGCCGAACCTGTTTATCCCTGCCTTATCCCCCAGGGCTTTGTTCAATGCTTCGCCTAACGCTAGCGCAACGTCCTCAATCAGATGGTGCTCGTCGCATTCAACCCTGTTAGCAGCGTTAACCCTGAGGTCGAAGCTTGAGAACCTCGCCATGCTCCCCAGCAAGTGGTTGAACACCGGATATGGTGTTTCCACCTTGTGCTCACCCCTCCCGTCAAGGTCTAGCTCAAGCTCAACAATAGTCTCCAGCGTCTCCCTCCTCACTTTGACTAGCCTGCTCATTCCTCAACTATCCTCCTGAGCTCCTGGAAGCTGAGCAAACCGTTGTATAAAGCCTTTCCAATAATTACTCCATGGACGCCTACGTCCCTGAGCTTGAAAACGTCTTGGATAGAAGAAACCCCGCCGGCATACATTATTTCCAAACCAGTTCCGGCGAGCCTCTTTAGGAAGCCCAGTGCCTCCTTCCGCACACCCTTCAGAAAGCCTTCTGCACCCACGTCGGTGACAAGCACCCCGCTCAAACCTGTTGAATCATCTAGCTCGGAGACCCATGAGACAACCATGTCCTCAGCGATCGTAACACTGCTCCTGCCCACGTCCCTAAACCTGTCGCTCCCCATGTAGTCTATGCCGAGAACAATCCGTAGGCTGGAGAAGCCCTCCAAGCTGTTCGAACAGGGCCTAGGCCTCACGACAACCCTTGAAGCACCTGCGTGCAGGAATTCTTCAACCTGCTCCCTAGCCTTGATACCGCCCGCGACCTGCACGGGTATTTTGACGGAGCGTATCACTCTCTTGACTACCTCAGTGTTCCTCCTCCCAGTACCTATTGCAGCATCTATGTCGACCACGTGAATCATGCTTGCACCAGCCTTCTCCCAGAATAATGCTGTCTCAACCGGATCGGATTCTTCGAAAACCTTCTCAACGTCATGGCCAACTACCTCAACCCTTTTCGAACACAACACGTCTATCGAAGGAATTATCCTCATTGCCTAAAGAATCACCTTGTCAATGTTTAGAACAAGAATGTCCTTAGCACCCTTCTCCTTAGCGTTATAAATGACCTCGAAAACCTTATCCGCATCCACGACTGTTATCACTTCCCACATTGGCTCCTTAGCTTCAACTTTCGAAATCGTCGGTCCACTCATACAGGGCAGGCAGCCTATAACATCCTTCAAGTGTTTCTCGGGAACGTTCATCATAAGAAGCTTCTTGCCTCGGGCTAGTTGAGTAGCTCCCAGTATCGATTTAACGTAGTTTATGATAGGTTGCTTCTCAGGGTTCTCAATACTCTCTTTATTACCTATCAGAACAGCCTGCGACTCCATAACCACCGACAGAACCTTCAAGCCGTGTAGCAAGAGTGTCGACCCGGTGCTCATGACTGAAACTATGCAGTCTGAGAGTCCTAGGTTAGGCATGCTCTCAGTAGTGCCATCAACGCTTATGATCTCGACGTCAACATTAAATTCTTTGAAGAAAACTCTGGTTATGTTCGGAAACTCCGTCGCAACCTTTATGTGGCCTAGTCTCATGAGGTCGTTGAGGTCCCTAAACCTTGAGGCTGGAGCAGCCAGCACAAGCCTAGCATGCCCGTATTCAAGCGGGAGAAGCTCCTCTACATTAGCGTTCGACTCCTTGACTAGGTCTCTGCCAGTAATGCCAAGGTCTACAACCCCCTTCTCAACCATTCTCGGAATATCGGCTGCGCGGTTAAACACTATCCTAAGGTCTTTCATCCGGGAGCATGCTTGATAACTCCTGTCGTTTGAAAAATAGTGTATTAATCCGGCTGAGGTCATCAAGTCTATTGAAGGCTGGAAGAGCCTTCCCTTGCTCGGAAGCGTTATGAAAACTTGACTACCGCTCAATTCTGCATTACATTCCTTAAAGCACATGTAAAGAGGCTCACCTCTCTCCACGACCCTACGGTGACCCTTAAGAAGCTTTCCCCAATACCACCCCATTCAGGAGTAACTAGGCGCACCACTATGCGTTTTTCGAGAAGCTTTTCGAAAACGCTCTTAGCATCCCTGACCTTTACTAGAACGTAATTAGCATTGGAATCGTATGCCTCTACTCCCTCTATACTGTTCAACTCCCTGAGCATCCGAGTCCTGTTGGACAGCGTCGCGTCAACAACCATTCTCAGCCACTCCTCATCCTGGAGCGCAGCCTTAGAAGCCTCCACAGCCGGTGCGGGAACGTCGAAGGGCCCTGTGTATTCCGCAACCTCCTTCAAAATCCTCCCGCTCCCAACAAGGTAGCCGGATCTCAAGCTTGCTAATCCATAAGCCTTGGAGAATGTTCTGACGAGCACAAGGTTTTCGAAATCCCTGAGCATCGGAACCATGCTGACCCCGTAGTACTCGTAATAGGCCTCGTCCAAAACCACCATACCAAATTCTTGGAGAAGCCTCTTGACCAGGCTTTCTCCAACAACCTCGCCAGTAGGATTATTCGGCGAGCCTGTGAGAAGCACTGCATCCCTACCTGAGAGGCCTAATACGCGGTCCCAGTCCCTGCCGAGCCAGCATGCTACGCGCTCCACCTTCTTGAAGCAAAGCCTTGAAAACCTTGTGTACATTAGGAAAGTTGGTGAAGGTATTACTATTCTCTCATAGCTCTTAGACAAGTACTGCAACAAAACCTGCAGACCCCTGTCGCTACCTGGAACGGGAAGAACGTTCTCTGGGGCAAGCCCCAGGCGGCTTGAGAGAACACTCTTATACTCATCGTAGCCAGGATACCTGTTCAGCTTTCCCGCACACCTTAAGTATGCTAATATTGCCTTCGGCGAAGCCCCGTAAGGGTTCTCGTTTGTGTCCAACCTTATTGATGGGAATGACATGGGAAATCTATTCCTACTAGAAACCCACATATTTATAAGCCTTTCCCACATTTATTTATTCGACCGAAAAATGCCAAAAACATACGTTCTCAAAATAGATGATAGGGGGAGGATACTCATACCGCAGGCAGTGAGGGACATGATGGGGCTGAGACCCCATTCCGAGACTGTGGGAACCTATGACTCTGAGAGAAACGTTTTCACTTTAATGCCTGTGAGGCCGGGCGGGAACTTTATCAGAATAGTCTTCAAAATATCGGATCAACCCGGGTCGCTCGCAAAGGTTGCGAGTGCTCTCGCATCCTCGGGCATAAACCTCGTGGCCACAAGCTCCACGACGCTCGTGCCCGGAAAACTCGCAGAATGGGAGGTTATCGCAGACGTTAGCAAGGACTATCCTGTTAAGGAGCGTTTGAAAGAGGTTGTTGAAAGCCTCAGGGACATAGTTTACGAGTTCGAGAGCGAGGAGGCTAAGGTGGAGACATGACTATAAAGCTGTTTGGAAAAATGATTAAACCAAAAAGGATTTAAGCATCCTTAAGCATTATTTTTCCGAATAGGAATTAGATGGCAGGTATAGAGGAAGCCCTAGGAGAAAGGATTAAGCCGTTTGACGAAAAAGAAGTCTTCGAAGAACTAAGCAAGGAGGAGCAGGTTATAACGATAAGGCTTGAAACAACAAGGTGGGACAAGCACCTTACGATAATAGAGGGCATAAACCCGAAGGAGGTTAACCTGGCGGAATTGGCTAAGAAGCTTAAAGCCCATTGCGCGTGCGGCGGGACGGTAAAGAACAACGCCATAATGCTTCAAGGGGATCACAGACATAAGGTCTACGAGTACTTAGCGAGGAACGGCTTTTCCAAGAGCAACATAACGATAATCTAGAGGAAAATCTGAGTAGAAAGGCGAATGGGAATGCTCTTATATTAGATTACAATAGGCTTTTAAAACTTATTTCCCAGGTGCACAATGGGAAGACAGCGTTGGAAGTGTTTGAATGCATTTCGAAAAGGAGGAGTGTGAGGTCTTATTGTAAAAAACAAGTTCCGGACGATGTACTTGAGAAGATTGTTGAAGCTGCTCTCCTAGCTCCCTCAGCCGGGGATATTCACCCCTATAGGATAGTTATAGTAAGAGACGAGGAGAAGATAAGGAGAATAGCCGAAGCTGCTTTAAACCAGATGTTCATAGCTCAAGCCCCCATCGTAATAGTTTACTTGGTAAATATCGAGGAGGCCTCGGCTTATGGTAGAAGGGGTGTTGAGCTTTATAGTCTGCTCGACGTAGGAGCTTCTATGGAGAATCTTATGCTGGCGGCGACGAGCCTTGGGCTCTCAACGTGCTGGATTGGAGCATTTGATGAGAGAAAGGTTGAGGACATTGTTAAAGCGCCCAGAGGCTATAGAGCGGTCTCGCTCACTCCACTCGGATATTCGGATCATATTCCAAGAGCAATACCACCGCCCTCTAAGAGCGAGAAGATCTATTATGACGAGTTTAAGTAAGCCAAGGATTAAAATGTTCTCCGAAGTTGTTGAAGCTTTAAACAGGCTGGGTTTTGAAAGCGAGGATGAGGCTGTAAACGAAATAGCCTCTTTAATAGAAAGGGTTGACGAGAAGCATGTTGAAAGCCTCCTCAGAATATTGAGAATGGATTTCGAGGAAGCGTCAAGACTAATTGGGACGCAACTTCTAATAAGAATTGTTTCTGAGGCTTTAGCAAGCATAACTCCTCTAAAACAGAACGATGTTGAAGAGCTTCTCGAAAACGGGAAAGTGGGGGAAATCCTTAGGAGGAGAAGCAGAATACTAATCGATGAGGGTTTGAGCATAAGCCAGGTCTATGTGGGTATGCTTGAGGTATGTAGAGTAAGCGGTAAGGGAAGCATCGGCTCTAAAGCAAGAAAGTTGGCAAACCTCCTCAGCAAGTCTTCTGAGGAAGAGGCCGTCTTCATAGTAAGTATGTTGATCCATGGAGAAAGAAAGATTAGCGATGAGCTTTTAATCAAAGCATTAGAGAAAGCATTCAACACTCGACTTGACAGCGCAATGGGTTCAGAGGGATTTTACGAGAGGATAAAGCAGCTGATTAAAGAATGCAGGACGAGGTAGATCCAACCCATAATAGAAATATTGAGAGAATCGAGTTGATTGCGAAGTATGCTGAAGAACTATCTATCATGATTCAAAAGTTAAACACGACGTTGACACGGGGAGACTTTGAAGACTTTAGAAGCCTGTTGAACGAGATAAAACAATACGTAGCAGAAATAGAGAACCGTTTAAACACTTTGGAAACAATACTGGAGGATTAGGCCATTTGATACAAGATCACCATCATACTTCCGTTCGCAGCATCTTTCACAATTTCTCTTAAATCAGAAACTAGCCGTGTAAAATGTTGCAACGCCATACTGAAGGCGGCATTAATTGTTTTAAAAGTTCAGTGCACACTATACTTATTGAAGTTTACCGCCGCATAAAGCCGTGGTCTCCAACATAATCGCACTGTAGTCCCACCAGTATCCGGTGATTAAACCAGGCGCATGCTGATCATTCTTAAACATGATCCTGTAGGCTGGCTTAAACTAAAGAGCCTCGACGCTCAGAATTTTAACTATCGTTAGCCGCTGCACGCACAGCCACCTGAAGAATCGCCGGAATCGGAGACCAAGCGATTCTTAGCGTAGGTATCTACCCAGCAGTCTCGACACATTCTAATCACTTTGTTAAAATCCTTATGCATGGCGAAGTAGAGACTAACACCTCCTTTTCCGCAGATCTCACACTTCAAATCATCCTGATTTTGAGCCATGCTGCCTCCGTACCGGATAACGCTAATAAGCCTTCATTAAAATTAATATCCTTTCGTCAGGTAATGGTAATACTGCCCATCTCTCTCCCATTCAAAGACTTAAAAGGCTTGTCAGGCTTTCTCTCCTCCAAATTTTTGCCTATCCTCAGTCCACCTTTAGTAGGGTGTTTCCTACCCTCTTCCTCACTAAGCCCGCTGATCTAACTCTTCTTTCATCTTCTTCGCGGTGTGGGTAAAGCGCATAGTGAACCTGATCGACTAAAAAGTCTTTGCTTCATCAGTTTGGAGATAAAGCTCTATGAAGTTGCAGACAGCAAACGCATCTGTCCATAAATAGCGGCGCCGCAGATTATCTGAGAGAAGCCAGGTTTGACGAGCAAAAATCTTCCATAATCTCTTTAGCTTTAAAAAGCGAATCTTTTGCCACATTTCCTTTCACACCTTTTGTCTACGAATTTGTTTCAAATGAAAATGCATAACATGTGTTTAAACTCTAGCTAACGGAGGGGGTTTGCAACCACTATCCTTGTTCTCCTTTAAAAATATGGTTGCTGAACAATATTAGTGTTTACAGTATCATTTACTCTAAAATGAGCGGGGAATATGAATCTGAAGACCAGAGTCAAGTTCTTAACGTGGAGATAATAGTGACTAGCGATAGGATGGGCGATTGACCCCCTAAGGTTACGGCCATTTCATCGAGCATCTGGGCAGATGCATATATGGCGAGGGTACGGGTTGGAGAAAACTCGAAAATACCAAATTTTAAAGGATTTAGACTGGATGTGTTGGAAGCTGTAAAAGAAATAAAGCCAACAGTAATTAGGTGGCCTGGTGGTTGTTTCGCTGACGGATATCATTGGAAGGATGGTATTGGGCCTAGGGATAAGAGGCCTAGGCGTCCAAACCCTGCTTGGGGATGAGTTGAAACCAACCAGTTTGGAACAGACGAATTCATAGAATGGTGTAGGCTAGTGGGTGCAGAATCATGCATAACAGTAAACGTCGGATCAGGCACACCGCAAGAAGCAGCAGAATGGGTGGGATACTGCAATGGCGACACAAACACAACATACGGCAAGCTAAGAGCAGAATACAGTATCCAGAACCCTACAACGTGAAATACTGGGGGATCGGAAACAAGCTCTCTGGCTCTTGGGAAATAGGCCAGGATGCAGAAACATATGCTCAAAAAGTCATCGAGTTCGCTAAGGCAATGAGAAGCATAGACCCGTCGATAAAACTAATTGCAGTAGGATGGTTCAGAGGAGGAAGCAAAGGCATGGTATGGAATAGAAAAGTGCTGGAGGTCGCAGGAGACTATATTGACTATCTGTCGCTTCACACGTACTGCTGGAAACCCCCGCCAGATGCTTACGCTACTATTGTGAACCATCCGCTTGGAGTAGGGAAAGAATTGAAATTAGCTCATCATTGTTCTACATTTTCTACGTAATCTAGTGCGGGTTGTATGCTCTATTATGAGGACATTATAACCTGTTAGATGCTTACCATCTCTTACATACCTTTAGTGTGAGAAGCGACGGCGTATGATTAGGATTATTGCCAGAATCACGATTATTGCCAAAACTACAGCCATAGCTATTAGCAAAGTTGGGAACGCCTCTGTGACGGTAACTGTTACACTATGAATATCGGTGTTCCCAGCATAGTCTTTTACGGTTAATGTTACGGTGTAAGTCCCAGCCTTCTTGTAAACATGTGTAACTTCCACACCGCTTCCCCTTTCCCCGTCTCCGAAGTCCCATTCGCAGCTGAATA
>JAFNIT010000021.1 GCA_017601345.1 Candidatus Brockarchaeota archaeon
CTTCTTTGATACGCTTTCTTTCCTCGCTTAAAGCCTTCTTCTCCTCTTTAGTGAGGGTTTCTTTCCTTTTCTTCTCCTCTTCAACCCATTGTTTCACTTCCGAGAAGTCTATAGAATTGTTTTGGGGACCACCATTCATACCCAGGGCAGCATAGAAATCCTTAAGGAAGTTTTTTACGAAGACACTGTCCCCAAGTCTCTCTGGCGGTTGCTTCACGAAGGCGATTGCCATTTCCTCCTGCTCAGGGGTTAACCTGATCCTATTACCATTAACGACTATCCAAAGCCCCTTATACTCGTAGGGAGGAATGTATACACCGTTATGGATTAATTGTTTCATGCAGTTTACTCCACGTTTTAATTAAGGGAGTAAAAAAGGTTTCTTTAAAGTCGAGAAAACCTTTTATCCAGGTGCATTTTGCCCTCGATAAATCATGTTAAAGTTTTAACTATTTCACCAATTTGCTTCCAGTCATCCATCATTGAGCTTAGAACCCGCGGATTGTAAAGTGCTGTTGCAGGGTGATAAGAGGGGATTATCTTTAAGTTTCCATATGACAATGTACTTACATTGAAAATCTTACCATGAATTTGACTCATAGATGCAAACTTAAGGTTAAACTTTCTAAATAAGGTGCTGGTGGCAATATTGCCAAGCGTTACAATAAGTTTCGGTTTTATAAATTGGATTTGGATACTCAAATATGGAAAACAGGCCTCAACCTCATCTTCAAACGGCTCTCTGTTTTTTGGAGGACGACATTTTACAACATTTGTTATATATACTTGGTTTCTCTCCAATCCTGCGGCTTTGAGGAGAGTCTCGTTAAGCATCTTGCCGGCTTGGCCTACGAATGGTCGGCCTTCTTTGTCTTCGTTCAAACCAGGCGCTTCGCCAATAAGTATTATTTTGGAATTTAAATCCCCTTCTCCGAAAACGACATTAGTCCTATTCTCCCAGAGCCTGCACTTTTTGCATTGCATTACCTCGCTTAAAGCTTTTTCAAACTCGTTCAATCTTCACAGTAATGATTTCTTAGTAAAGACTACTCCAAAAACTTTACTCGTATCGTTAATTATTGGATCCAAAAATTAAGCCTGCTCCATTCCTTTTTTCACTATTAAGACATATTCGACAAGCCTTTCTCCAAGTAGTCTGCATGCTTTTAAGACTTCTTCTTTAGGATTGCCCACGGAAACAGCACCGTAGTGTAATGTAACCTCTGGTGCGACATAGTCTGGGACACCAAACACAAGCATGCCATAGTTCAGCATTGTTAGAATTATTGAAAGACAAGTCATTTCATTACCTCCTCCTAATCCGCCTGAACTGCTGAATGCAGCACCAACCTTACCCTTCATCCTACCCCATGCAGGCATGGCGACCTTTGTGAAAAGCATATTCATTTTGTTGGACATTGTTCCGCAGTGAGTCGGGGTCCCGAAGGCAAATCCATCATACTCCAGAAAATCTTCGGCCGTAACCTCATCAACTCTCTTCAAAACGACTTTAGCACCAGCCTTTTCCGCACCTTCTACAACGGCCTTGGCCATCTCTTCAGTGTTCCCAGTATAGCTATCGTATACAACCAATATCCTGATTTCTTTCGTCATATCCTAATTTCCGGGAATAATAACTTTAAAAGCTTTCCAGTATTCGGATTTTGAGTTAAGTTTAACAATGTATGCCTATTAAGAAACCCGGGTGGAAAATGATTAGGGACCTAAGGGAACAGGCTAAGATTATGAGTAGAAATGAAATTCTAAAGCGGCTTGTTGAATTCAAGCTTGAACCAAAGTTTTCGGCGGGAATATGGTATTTCTCTCCAGCAAATTCAAGGTTTCATGAAACCTATGGGAAGACGCTTAACATAGACGAGAGATTAGAAATAGTTCTTAAAATGTACGATGAAAAGGCCATAGGAAGCGATTTTCGGATCGAAGCACATTATCCTAACGAGATTAACGAAGAAAATATCGATAAGTATAAGCGAGCCGAGAAAGAGACGGGGATTAAAGTGATAACAGTCATTCCAAATCTATTCTACGATAAGATTTTCGAATTCGGTTCTTTATCCAACCCCATTAAGGAAGTTAGGGATTTCGCCATAGATAGGACTATCAAAGCTCTGAAAATGAACAAGGAGCTGGATACGCATTTCATGGTGGTTTGGCCGGGCATAGACGGTTATGAAAATCCCTTCGGTACCGACTTCTATGGGATGTGGGAGCGTTTCGAAACCGGTTTAGCTCAAGCCATGGACGAAGTCCCTGGAGTAAGAGTAGCAATAGAGCCCAAGCCTTATGAGCCTAGGGGGAATAATATTCACAGGAATACTGCAAACGGCATCTTGATGGCTCGAAATGTAGAGAAGCTTTTGAAATCCAGCGAGAATAGGAGGCTTCTTGAACAAGGTCATGCAATGGTTGCTTTAAACCCGGAAGTAGGACATGTTCTAATGGGACATGAAGAACTTGCTTATGCTTTTGCCTCAATCCTTAGAGAAGGAAGACTAGCACACACGCACTGGAACAGTCAGCCTCTTGGGAACTACGATCAGGACCTGAATGTTGGAGTATTGGCTCTAGACCAGCTCTACGCTGCATTATTCGTATTGAAAATGCACGGTTACAACGAGTATTTTGGAATAGATATAAATCCTGAAAGGATGCCTGTAGATGTTGCTTTGAAGCTTAACATGAGAGCAATAAGAGCAGCATGTAAGAGGCTTAATAATATAAGCTATGAGGATTACAGTAAGATTGTCGATGCTATGTTCAATCCAGAGAAGAATCGCGGATTAGTAGAAGAAATCCTGACGAAATCCTTTGAACAATAACTTTTTTCCTTTTTTTAAAAATCTTCGTTTCGCTTAAAAAGCCATTAGTCATTATGAAAACTTGCAAATACTTAGAAGAGATTTTTTCCATAATATTCAGTTGATTTGAGGAATTACTTAAAACAAGATTATGGTAAGATTCTCGTACTGCTGATTTCAATAATTATAACTATTTCGATCCCGCGACTTAAAATAGAACAATGCGAAGCCAGTTTAGAATCTGAAAAATCCACTTTTCTAACGCTTATAAACCAGTATAGGCAACGGAATGGCCTCCCACCTTTATCACTTTCAAACACCTTAACCACTGCCGCGCAATTACATAGTGAGGATATGGCTAGTAGAAACTATTTCTCGCATACTACTCCCGAAGGCAAGACTTTCGTGGATAGAATAAGAGAAGCAGGATATACATATGCCACATGCTTAGGTGAGAATATCGCTGCAGGCTTTAGTACTGCTCAAGAAGTTTTCGAAGCTTGGAAGAATTCTCCAGGTCACAATCAGAACATGCTCGATCCGTGTTTTAAAGCAATAGGAATAGGATTGGCATACAGCGCAAGCTCGACTTACAAGTGGTATTGGACCACGGACTTTGGAGGGTACGATGACTCCGGTTCTGGAGGTGGCGGAGGTTCCACGCCGAGTCTCAACAATCCTCCAAATAGGCCTGAGAAACCATCTGGACCTGGTTTTGGACATATTGATGAAGAGTATGCTTTTATAACCGTCTCCAAAGACCCTGATGGAGACCCTGTCATGTATATTTTTGATTGGGGAGACGGAACCACCTCGACGACAAGCTATTTTCCTTCAGGAACCCCCGTAAGCCTAAGCCATTCATGGTCTAATCCAGGAAGCTATAGCATTAAGGTTATGGCTAAAGATAAACGTGGAGCCAGCTCTTCATGGTCATCCCCCACAATGATACAGATAATTATCCCAAAATTAGAAGTAACTTTGGCGTCAAACATACTTGGAATTGAAATTAGCGTAGACGGTGTTAAATATTCTGCTCCTAGTACTTTCCGGTGGTTTAAGAAAACAGTACATAATGTGAGTGTTTTAGAAATTGTAGAATTCACAGAAGGCGGGAGATATTTTTTCAAAGGTTGGAGCGATGGTGTTAAAAATAGAACGAGAACTATAACTGTAAAGGAAAACACTTCTATAATAGCAATATACGAAGTTCAGTATTTGTTTACATATAGGACGCATCCAGATAACTTTATTTCAAACTGGTATCCTAATGGGACAGTATTGAATCTTTCAGTAGAACCGTTTATTCATCTAAATTATGGTGAGAGACTTGTTTTCAGAAAATGGCCAAACAATGCTACAGACTTAACCATAAACATAATCGTAGATAAGCCTGGTTTCATAGAAGCCTTATGGTGTAGACAATTCTTAGTTAAACTGTACTCGCCCTATGGCATGGCACATGGAGAAGGGTGGTATGATGAAGGGTCTATAGTGAAAATCTGGATAGACCCGCATGTTGTTGAGTTAGAGAATGGCATTAGAATGGTTTTTGAAGCTTGGATTGGAGAAGGACATGGAAGCTATTCAGGTTTCGATTTGTCTCCTGCAATAATTGCCAAAGGTCAGATTAATGAGACCGCATTATGGAGGACAGAGTATCTTTTGACTATCGAGACGGAATATGGAAATCCCTCAGGAGCTGGATGGTATAATATTTCTTCTATTGCCGAAATATTCATAGAGCCTGTGGTGTATGATTCTCCAGTTATACGTCATGTCTTTCAAGGTTGGGAGGGGGGCTTTGAAGAAAATAGTAATAATGTTACTCTTAGAGTAGATACTCCTATAGTTTTGAAAGCTGTTTGGAATACAGAATACTACCTTAATGTCAGCTCGGAATACGGTGAGGTTTGGGGAAGTGGATGGTACTTAAATAACTCATATGTCTCGTTTGGAGTTAAACCACCATCCTTCCATATAGTTCCCTATGTCTTTGAAGGATGGGGTGAAGATGCGTACTCTAGAAGCCTGAATGCAACCATTATCATGGATGGGCCTAAGAAAGTTGTTGCAAAATGGCGTAGGGACTATACTTGGCTAACCCTAGTCTTAATCATTTTAATCGTGACAACCGTCTTTGCATACCATCGTAAAAGGGGGAGACAGATAATTAGAGTATCACCTGCATAATGCGCCATTTATTCTCAAGTAAGGAGCTCCTTCAGACATAGCAAATCCTTTTTCATAGCATGGTCTCAAATAGACTGAGGTGCCTATTGCATCTATTTTACTAATGTCTTTAATGTTGCAAATTATTTTTAAGTTCTTTATTGGGGTTGTCAACTCCTTGTTTTTTAAGACATATGCTATTTCTGGTTCTATTTCGATCCTTCCTTCGTCAATTCTACACTCAGCCCTCACTAAACCTTCAGCGTAAATACCGTTCTGAGTATCTGCAAAAATTTCCTCCCTACTCCAGTCTGAAGGATTTATGTATACATTACTCACCATAGGCCTAGGCTTATGCAGTATTCCATGAGCATTCCCAGCATCGGAATCTTTCTTTGCAGTTAATCTTGTATGTAGAAGCCTAATACCATCTTTCCCAAGCAATATCTTCTTCTTAGAACGGACGCCCTCATCATCCCAATAGAATGAGCCAAAAGCACCTTCCAGAAGAGGATTATCAATAAGATTAATAGTATAGTTCAAGTCTTTGAAGAAACGCTCTTGATACACATCTGCCTCTAGGAAATGCGCCACCTCGTGGGCAAAGCCTCCTGCAGCCTCAGGATCCAGGATTACTTTGAATCTCCCTGTGAGATACGGGTATGTGAAATGAAGAGAAATTGACGGTTTAGCCTTTGTAGAGTCGCTGGCTCTACGGACTAGGCTCTCCACGATATCCCCCCATTGTTGGTTTCTTAAAACTTCTAAACCTCCCATGCCTCCAACTATCTTGCTAGCAAACCCTTCAACCAATCCTCTTGAAACAATGTAAACAGTCAAGTCTGTTAGGGGGGTTTTCTCCCGCACCTCAGTACCTTCAGACGTATGAAGCGTAGAATCTATCTGATAATGCGATGCAATAAGCTCTGTTTTAACGCTCATGCTCATTTTTGTCTTTATCTCGCTATCGATAAACTTGAGGAAGCTTAGAACCTTTTCGACCTCAAACTCCTCGATAACAGGATGTTCAACAAAGCCTTTTTCAGGAGTTACGGTTGCAAGTTCGACAGGTTGAGCGCATAATCTTGCGCTTCTAAATGCTAGTAGAGCCGTGCTTTCAACAGACTGCTTATCTAACCTATCGGTACTAGCCACACCGTAGCCTTTAGACACTACCCTGCATACAATGCGAGACCACTCCTCCCTAATGATGTCTGATGAATCTGTTCTTAAAGCAACTTGTATAAATCTCTGTTTCAGAATCTTTATATCCGAATATTTTGCAGGGATTTTTTCCAGGATCGAGTAGAATTCCTGCATCAGTTTTGTTTAAGATAAGGGGTTCAATAATTTTTTCGCTATGTGTTTAACTCCAAAGGTATTAGAAGCCTTTTAATGATGTTATGTAACGTGTTTATCAAGATAACTTCTATGTGTCTTGAATGATTTTCTAAGGCTTTTGCTCACCATGTTGTGAAGCTCCTGAAGCTCCTTATAAATTTCAACGTTAGAAGACTTAGGGCTGGCCCTAGTGTTCTCGTCTAATTGTACAAACCTGTCGCAAATCTCGCCGATGCTTGTCTTCGAACCTGTGTAGTTAAGGTAGCACCACATTGCTTGCAGCGCCGCACCGTAGGCAGCACCCTCATCAACTTTTATGCAGACTACTTCAGCATTGAAAATATCTGCAGCTATTTGCCTCCAAGCCCTATTCTTAGATCCTCCCCCGGTTAACCTTATTTCCTTAGGCTTTATTCCAAGTTCCCTCATCCTGTTCAAACCATAGTTCATGCCTAGCGTAACCCCCTCCATGGCTGACCTAGCAATATTCTGTTTGTTGAAGGTCCTGCTGTTTAAGCCGTAGAACACGCCTGTCCCATCGGGAACGTTCGGAGTCCTCTCGCCCTCAAAATAGGGGATTAATAATAATCCGTTTGCACCTACAGGGGCTTCTTCAACAGCCTTTGCTAAATCATCATGAGTCATGTTGAAGAGCTCTCTCACATATTCTGTTGCAACAGTAACGTTCATAGTGCACAACAAGGGTAGCCAAGCGTTCGTAGAGTCGCAGAAGGCAGCTATCTCGCCCTTGGGATCTATGACAGGGCTCTCGGAGTAAGCATATATTGTTCCAGAAGTGCCAAAGCTTGCTGTAACAATGCCCTTTCTAACATTTCCCGTTCCAATGGCACCCATCATATTGTCACCCCCGCCAGCACTAACTACTACATCATCCCTGAATCCGAATTCTATTGCCACTTCTTTTCTGATTACTCCAGCAGGCTTGTCGGAGCCTTGAAGAGGAGGAAGCTTACTCTCCAGTTCAGGGTCGATAGCATCAATAACCTTCTTGCACCAAACCCTCCTTCTCACATCCATTATCGCCGTGCCGGAGGCGTCTCCGTATTCCATAACCATGTTCCCCGTCAGATAGTAATTCAAGTAGTCATGGGGGAGGAGAACGTGTTTCAGTCTAGAGTAATTCTTAGGCTCATTCCTCTTAAGCCACAGTATTTTCGGAGCAGTATAGCCTGGCAAGAAAGGGTTCCCTATCAGCTTTATAACCTTCTCGACACCGCCGAGTTTCCTAGTTAGATACTCGCATTCCTTAGCGGTGCTGGTGTCGTTCCAGAGTTTCGCCGGCCTTATTACATTACCATTTTCGTCGAGCGGTACAAAGCCATGTTGCTGCCCTGAAACACCGATTGCCTTAATGCTTCGAGGATCTACTCCAGACTTGGATATTGCTTCCTTGACTGTTTTGCGGAACGCGTCTATCCAAACCTTTGGGTCCTGCTCCTTATGACCCGGGGGAAGCCCCTCTACGAGCCCGTAGTTTTCAACAGATTTACCGATTACAGAACCTGATTCCCCATCTACAATCAGTGTTTTCATGCTTTGCGTGCCCACATCTACTCCAATGAAACACGTGTCCTTGCTCAATCTTTCTTTTTCGGAGGAAATGATGAATCGAAAATATTTAAGGATTATTGAGGTTCATTACATACTTGGAAGAAAAAGCTCGCTAAGGAGAAACAGACTAGCATTTATATATTTCCTTACTAGAGCGTTCAACATGCCGATAATAGACTTCCCTCTAGAACAGCTTAAGATTTACAAGCCTCCGTTAACTAGGAGGAGCGATTTCAAAAGATTCTGGGATGAGAATGTGAAGCTTGCAGACGAACAGCCTTTGAACTATGTTTTAAAAAATATAGAGTACCCCATTAAAAAGTTGGAGGCATATCTACTTTCTTTCGAAGGCTTTATAGATAAGACTCCGATAAACTCTTGGTTTCTGAAGCCCGTGGGCAGGGGCCCGTTTCCCGCACTTCTCATACCTCACGGCTACGGCTGGCACAGGGGAACAGTCTCCGACTATCTTGGTTGGGTTTTTCAAGACATTGTTGTTCTTGCAATCGATATTAGGGGGCAGTTCGGAGATACTCCCGACTTCGCGAAGTATCCTTCTGGAAGCATAACTGGCTACATGACTAAAGGCATACTTGATAAAAACACTTATTATTACAGGTATGTTTACATGGATTGTCTCCGTGCCCTTAAAGTTCTTTACCAAATGGATTGCGTCGATGAGAATAGAATTGGCGTAACCGGCGCAAGCCAGGGAGGGGGCCTAACCCTAGTAGTCTCCGCGCTCAGGAGTAAGGTCGCATTATCCATGCCAGAAATACCCTTTCTATGCCATTTTGAGAGGGCTGTTGAAGTTGCTGCTTCAGACCCCTATCTAGAGATACCCCGTTACCTCAAAATGCACCCTGATAAGACTGAAAAAGTTTTTGAAACACTCTCTTATTTCGATGCTATGAATTTCGCCCCAGATATTAATTGCCCAATCCTCATGTCTGTGGGTCTCATTGATACTGTATGTCCTCCTTCAACAATTTTTGCAACATTCAACCACTTGGCTTCTAAAACCAAAGAGTTATCGATATATCCTGGAATGGGACATGAATGCCTTAGTGTGCACAGAGAGAAAATGATAAAATGGGTTTCAAAATACCTTTTACAATAATACAATAATATTTTTATAAAAACTTAAAAGAAACATTCTATCATCATTATGCCGAAATGATTTCAAAGGTACCGATTCATTTAGAGAAGGTTAAGAAGGAAGAGGTTAATAAGGAGGTTCTCCGAGTAGCGATAATTGCTGAACTCGACGCGATAAATCTTTACGAGCAGCTTGCTCAAGTAACGGAAGATGAAGAGATTAAGAAGATTCTGATGGATATAGCAAGGGAGGAGAAGACTCACGTAGGGGAGTTTCAAGCCCTCCTTCTAAAGAGGGATATGGAACAAGCCTCCGAGTTGGAAAAAGGCAGGAAGGAAGTCGAAGAGAAAATCGGTAAATAACTGAATCATGGGAGAATCGATCGCAACCATGCTTTAGAATGGAGTATATTGGGAAAACATTTACATTTTAAAAACTTAATAAACGATTAACTGTTTAAAACTTAGAAAAAGAATGAAGGTTTCACTGATTTCCAGAACATGTGTTGAAAAGAGCATTTCTATGAAAGAAGTTATGGATGCTGTAGAAGACGCTTTTCGAGCTAAAGGGTTGGGAAGAGTACAAATACCAACTAAAACATATATTGTTTTCCCAAATGGAGATTTTAGGACAATGTCTTCCTACATGCCTGATCTTGAAATGTCATGTGTCAAGATTGTAAACGTGCATCCTAATAATCCTAATAAATACGGTCTGCCCACCGTTATGGCTACGATAATTCTCATAGAGCCTGAAACCGGGAGGCCTTTAGCAATAATGGACGGTACACACATCACTAACATGAGAACAGGAGCTGCTGGCGGGATAGCTGCCAAATATCTTGCGAGAAGAGATTCCAAAGTGATTGGAATGGTTGGAGCAGGTGCGCAGGCTAGAACCCAACTCCTCGCATTAAACGAAGTTTTTAAGATCGAGGAGGTTAGGGTTTGTGCAAAAACTGTTGGAGAATGTGAGAAATTTACAAGAGATATGGAGTATCTTGGCTTAAACATTTTGATTAAAGACAGTGTGAAAGAGGCTGTACAGGGTTGCGATATTCTTGTCACAACAACGCCAGTAACTCAGCCGATAGTTAGGAGCGAGTGGGTTAGCGAGGGCATGCATATTAACGCCATAGGGGCTGACGCCCCTGGCAAAGAAGAGCTAGATCCGGAGATACTGAGAAGAGCAAAAGTAGTTGTAGACGATTATGAGCAAGCGTGCCATTACGGCGAGCTGAACGTCCCGTTTTCAAAGGGAATTTTCAGACGCGAGCAAATACACGCTGAACTTGGCGAAATCATAATCGGGAAAAAAGCGGGTAGAACCAGTGATGAAGAAATAACGGTTTTCGACTCTACTGGCTTAGCGATACAGGACCTTGCTGTGGCAGTTCTAGTCTACGAGAAGTCTAAGAAACTCGGGCTTATTAACGAGGTCGAGTTACTTTAGATATTAACTCTCTTTCAAATAACGTTAGGAAGACCCGTTTTATAACTTCATTTCTTCCAATATTCTTCCTCAGTAAGCAAGCCTTCTTCTCTCAACCTTGCCTTTCTAGACATTAAAACCTTTTTGTATTCAATTCTTAACACGGTCTGCAAGTAAATTTAACATTTAGAGAAAAATTTATAATCCTCGTATTAACGTGGGCATGACTAAAATGGGGCTCTTCAAGAAGAAAAAAGAGAAGACGAAGGCTGAGAAAATCGCCGAAATCCTAATAAACAAGATAGGAAAGGATAAGGTGGATGATGAGGCCACGAAGCTCTATTTTCAGGGAATCCGAGATTTCGACGAGCAAATGGAAATACTGGCGAAGAAATATAACGTAGAAGCCAACTAATAGCTGAAGGCTCAAAAATTTGTAAAAATCTTGTTAGAGACCAGGATTTGTGAAGTTGATTGTGATAGTTTGCTTAAATATTCGACTTTAAGAAACACCCATTATCCTCTTCTTATCTTTAACCCACTGCATGAGTATCCAGTGTACAAAGTCTACAGTCCTATCTATAACCATCTCAGGAAGCCCTGGAGACACAGGTTCTGAGACAAGTCTAATACGGTAATACTCTTCGCTTGGTGCCTTCGTCATGACTAGGCTGTTCTTAGTCCCTCTTTCCTGTCCTCTTGTTCTGAAATAGTATTTGAAATTGATTTTCTTCGTTAATCCGCTAACTGAGTCCTCGGTCTCAGGCAGATCTTCGATATCGTCAACTCTTTCCATACGTCCTCCTCTTAACTGTTTTAAATAGTCTAGCAGAAAACCTATGAAGAATTCCTTCTCATTAAGGAAAATCTTCACCGGCATGCTTATTTCCCTAGCTCTGTAAACCTTGAATATCTTCTCCCTGCGCTCTTTCTTCTCTTCCGCCGGTCTTTTAACCTTCTTTATCATAGACGGTGTGTAAGCGCGGATAGCCATGCCAGTGGGCCTTATGGCTGAAATAATTGAGACAACTACTGCAAGCGAGAATCCCAGGGCGCTCCACCACCATTCAAGCTTCTCCCTAACCATGAGGTTTTCAACAAGACTTTGGCCAAGTAAGACAAGAGCCCTGTAGAAACCCAGCCCAGCCAAGTAGCCGACGCTTCCCCCGACCATCCCAAGAACTATGGCCTCGGCTAAGAACATCAATCCTACGTGCGTCGGGTTTAATCCGAGCGTTAGAAGCGTCTTTATCTCTCTTCCACGCTCGTAAACGCTATTAGCCATAACCATGCCCACGCTTAAAACCACTATCAATAGCGGAATAAGTAGCTCAGCCGTACCGTCAAACCTAATGTATGAACCGATGTAATAATAGTTCACGACACCCTTAGAAGAAATGAAAACATCGTAATTGAAGAAAGATATTATGTTTTTAACAGCAGTTTCAACATCCTCTTCATCTAATCTGAATACGATTTCAACTGGTACTAGGAACCGTGGAGCATTCCTACCGTAGAACTTATTAATCTCCTCCTGAATCTTCTCGGCCGTCTTAAGGTTAATAATTAGTATTTCTGAAGCGTTGCATCTCCTTGGGGAACCGTCTTGGAGGAGGCAGGCTGGACCGAAAAGATTACCATCAACATCAGTTAACTCTTCGTACTTCTCATCGCTAATGAAGCCGTTGATCACAATGTTTTTGCTTATAGCAGTACCCAAAATCTCTAGAGTCGCATTGCTACCTATCTTTAAACCCAGTCTACTTGACAAGCTTAAACTTACAAGTGCTTCGCCATACTTTTCTCCGCTTAAATAATTACCTTCAACAATGTTGTTGAGCTTTGTATAAAGGGTTTCTTTCTCCGGGGACACGGCGATCACGCCAAAAATAGGATAGCTGTCTCCAGTAGTAGGATTGGTGAGTCTAGCGACAGGACCGTATTTAGGAATATTCTTCATTCTCAAAGCAATATTGCTTGCGTGAACTATCTTTGAAAGGGTTGTAGCGTCATCCACCCCAAGGGGCGAGAATATTAGTGATGAACCGTTGATCATGCGTCTTACGAGAACACCCTCCGAAGAGGGGGTTGCGTTTACTCTAAGGGAAACTATTCCGAACGCTGTTCCAAAGGTTGTAAACGCCGTGAAGGCCAAAACAAGCATACATATTGAGAATATTGTGAAGAAGCCCCGTATCTTCTTGCGTCTTATTTGACGCTTGCTCATGGAGAAGATTATCGAAAGAGCACTTCTCCATGAGACTTCTCCCTCCACGGTCCTCTCTTTCCAAACGCGCGGTATGCCGAAGACTATGGCGGAAACCCCTGTGAAAGAAACGACTGCCGACGCGATGAAAAGCGGGAAATTCTCATGAATTATTATGTGAGTACCAGGGTTAATGAAGTATAGGCTGCATAGTATGAGAATGTAAAGAATGAAGAATAAAATGGTCTTTTTCTTCTCATTCTCTAGGAAAAAGAAGGAAAGCACAACGCTGAACACGGCTACCACGGCTGAGAGATAGACGGCGTGCGTCTTTCCTACAGAATACTTGTCTTGCACTACTCTAGTCACCAGATTTATTTCACCCAGTACCTCGCGGAGAGTCAGCCATATCTTGTCAAAATCATCATCCGTCTTTGCAAGAGGTAAAAGAGCACTAGCTTCCCTCAGTTTCTGATTCGCCCGCCCAATTACGTTTCTCTCCTCGAAAACCATGAAGCCAATATCCTGAGCCTTATCGAGCATTGACGAAGCTTCCAAAAGCCTTGACTCAACATACTTTAAACCCCTTTCAAGACTGTACTGGGGTATCCTGACTGAGGTTGAACTACCTTGTGGCATTAAGAACGGGAAAGTACCGTTGCTAATATAGAAAACCTCGGAAATCTCTCTCAGAGACCATTTTACTAGCAGGGCGATGGAAATAGTGACTTCAAGGTCAAAGGGGACACCAGCTGGGACTATAACAGTCTTCCTATCCAACCCTAGGTAAAAAACATCTATTGCATCACCATACTCTCTTATAAAAGGAATGTCGAAACTCTCTTTCTTCACCAAGATTTTAACAACCATATACCCCTCGCCGGGGCTTGCTGCCTGAACCAGGTAGGGAGAGCCCTCCAGCTTAACAGTGGCTCCAGGCACTAATAGCAGCGTAATATCGAGCTTACCTGGTTTTTCAAAGAAGATCTCCTTCTTAGTCGGAGCAAAATCCACTCTTCCTTTAAGATCGCCTTTATAAGCATAAAGCCAGTACGTACGATACAGCTTTAAATACCCCTCGGGAATGTCGCATTCACCATCGCTGTTTGTAAAATAAATGCCAGCGTCCTTTTCTGGCTTTTTAAGGGTACGGAGGTCCCATATTACTATGGTAGCGTTTTGAACAGGCTGCCCCGTTAAAGCGTTCAAAACCCTAATATGCATTGAGGCCTCCGGAGAAGCAGATGCAGCCGTTACTAATCTCCCCCTCTGCGGGATCAAAGGGTTTAACAGAAGATGAGGCTCTGTGAAGCTTAAAACTACTAGAAAAAACAGGAGTATTACTCTAGGCTTGTTTTTCATGTTTTCCAGAGTGAGGCAGAGAATAATAGGATATAAATTTTCCTGAAAAGCGTGGAAATAAATCCTATGTCTTTAGCAGATTTTAGAGGGTTTAATGAGAAAAATCTTAGGGGCTTAAGGTGTCATAAGTATATGGAGGCTGCTGTTCTCCTGGTCCTTTCAGGATTGAAATGGATGTCTCTTTATAAGTCGTGAAGCTTCTTGTGTTATACTATTCCACATGCTCCAACCCTAATGAGAACCTCGTTCTCACCTACCTCCGGCACCTCCTTATCCACTATCCTGAGGTTTCCCACTTCGAACAGGGACACAGCCTTCATAATGGTTTTCTGAATAATCAATCCTTAATATAAGACTTCTGAAACACATGATAATATTCAATATTCTACTGTGTTAGTCGATGTTAAGGAGTAACAATATCCCATGCTTCTACTCCTTATTTTAAAAGACTTAACTTATAATTACTAGACTAGTTCAAGTGAGGGTAATGAGCGAGTTTCCAAAACGCTTCGTGTGGGAATATTGATGGCTGCTTTTCAGTACGAGATGGGGGTGTCTCAAGAATCTCTAGACCCTAATAGCGATTGGTACTTGTGGGTCCATGACAGGAAGAACGTAGATTCTAAGGTAGTTAGCGGAGACTTTCCAGAGCAGGGGCCCGGCTACTGGGAACTCTATAGGGAGGATCACGACTGGGCAGAGTGGATGGGACTCAACACTCGGCGTATGAATCCGGATTGGAGCAGGATCTTTCCAAAGTCAACGAATAGCGTCAGAGTCTCTGTGAATCAGGATGATGAGGGGATAAAGGATGTGGAAGTCAGCGGGTCTGCCCTAAGGAAGCTTGACGAATTGGCTAATAAGAATGCGGTGAAACATTACAGCGAGATTTTCAGAGACGTGAAGGCTAGGGGGATGAGATTGATACTCAATCTATACCACTGGCCGTTGCCAACGTGGGTTCACGACCCGATACGGGTTAGGGATACTGGCCTTAAAGAAGGGCCTCGAGGATGGGTTGATAACGAGACTGTTGTAGAGTTCGCCAAGTTCGCCGCATACGTGGCATGGAAGTTCCAAGACATCCCAGATATGTGGAGTACGATGAACGAGCCCAGTAACGTCTGGTCGCTAGGATACTTAGGAGGGAGCTTCCCCCCAGGTGTAATGGATTTCAAGGCAGCGGAGCAGGCAGCATTCAACATGGTTCAAGCCCATGCGAGAGCCTACGACCAGATAAAGAGGATCGTTGGTAAGAATGCAAAAGTCGGCATAATATACATGGTCTCCCCGGGAGAGTCTCTCACCGATTCGGAACAGGATAGAGAGGCTGTGAA
This sequence comes from Candidatus Brockarchaeota archaeon, assembly GCA_017601345.1. GTDB lineage: Archaea > Thermoproteota > EX4484-205 > EX4484-205 > JAAOZP01 > JAAOZP01. Next base: position 15,340 of record JAFNIT010000021.1, read on the forward strand.
GCATTACCACGAGGCTTCGGTGGAATGGTTCTTTAAGGCCGTGTTGCAGGGGGTTGTGAAGAAAAACCTGAATGGCGGAGAGATTAATAGGAAAGACATGAAGAATAAGGTTGACTGGATAGGGGTCAACTACTACACTAGGAATGTTATAAAGCATATTGACCGACCGCCATACTTCCAGGGCGAGGCTAACTACGGCTTCTCCTGTCAACCATGCTCCAAATCAGCGGCAGGAAGGCCCGCTAGTGAATTCGTGTTGGAGATATATCCTGAGGGAATGAGGAAGGCGTTAAACATTTGCGGAAAATACGGGAAACCGTTGATGATTACGGAGAACGGTATTGCCGATATTAAAGATAAGTATAGGCCGTGGTATCTAGTATCTCACCTCTATAACGTCTGGCTTGCGATTAAGAAGGACAGACTGAACATCATAGGATACCTCCATTGGAGCCTTATTGACAATTTTGAGTGGGCAATGGGATTCAGCAAGCGTTTCGGCCTGATATATGTTGACATGAATACTAAGAAAAGGACTCCAAGGCCAAGTGCCTACGTTTACAGGGACATCGTGGAGAATAATGCTTTACCCGAGTACTTGGAAGAATACTCAAAGTATCCCAACGTGTTTTGCTAAAGTCAACGGTCTCTGAAGATACTCTTAAAAGCCATACCGTAGCCATTATTGATGTTACAGTCTCCTGTATCGCTACCCCCTTCCAATCCCATTCAACTATCCAAACAATTGCTGAAGCGATGCTTAAAATAAGGGAGAGAGTTCCAGTAAAGTAGTTTTTCACAACTAGAGAGCAGAAAAAGTATACAAGCATTACGATTATCATCATGGTGAAGAATATTACGGAAACCAGCCCATGTATCCTTCCAGCATCCTCCGGGAAGACACCGATGAGAGCAAGGTCTATGCCAGTCAGCATGAGCAGAAGAGACCAAGACAAATACTTCCATGAACGATGCTTCAAAGAAGTCAACAACGCGAAAAAGGCTACTAAAAGCCCTGAGAGAACCAGCCCAGTGTTATACAGGTATGCAACCGGGGCATTCCAAGCAATATTACCCAAGTCGCTCAGTGCATTATCATAAAAGTTAAACCAAGGTGTTAAGATGATTGAAACAACTATAAATGGGTATGCTGTAACCGCACCCAATATACCTATAACTTTATAGTACTTCTTCTGGAGCATATTTTAAACAACCGTATATGTCCTATATATTGCTTTGTAGGCCATGACTGTTTTGGGCGGAAATAGGTTTTAGCTGCTTTAAACAAGCTTCATGCTTCTTTTTCATGAACTTTTAAGTCTCCGTCATTGACAAGAATCGCATCTATGTGTTATTACCCATTTATTCATGGTATTGTTGTAATTCCAAGTCTCTTGGACACGTCTCGTTGTTTATCGTCGAGTGTTAGTAACGGGCTCTTCTCTTGTAATGCCAGGGCTATGTAGAGCGCATCTTAGATTGTTATCCCGTTTCCCAGAGCTATTTCCAACGCTTTATCCATGTACTCCTCTTCTCTCTTAAGCTCCATGTTTCTCTTAACATAGTCTTTGAACAATGCTAAAACACGCGGAGCTTCTTCAACGCCTATTCTCTTAAGGTTAACTGCCTTCCATAAAGCATTGTAGAATTCTTTAATGGCGTGATCTACAGATACGGTTATAGCCATGTATTTAGAAGGCTCGCTCCAGCCTTCTTCACGAAGGAAGAAGGCTATGAGAGCTGAGGAATCAGCTACTATCACGGTTTTCCCTCACACTCATCTTTGAGAATCCTTTTGGCACGCTCCATGAGGCTCCTTCTAAAGCCTCAAGAATCCTCTTAAAGTTCTCATCAGCCTCCAACTGCTTGATCCTATCCTCAATAAACCTTCTGAACTCCTGGGCCCAGTTTACCCTATCCTTATACTTCATCATCTTATCTTTAATTTCCTTATCAACCTTAACGCTTACAACACTCATATGATTCTGAGTATACTATTGGTAGACTATTTTATAAACCCTAGGGTCTACGGGTCTACTTATAAATAGCATGGATTGAAGATTTAGAAATAAACCAATGCATCCGCACACATTAGATATTCCAACGTAGCTTAATTCCTCAAAAATGCTTTGATTAAGCCTCTTTGCAACTGGATTTTCCTCTTTGCAAGAAGGTTATGCGAAGCTATTTTCCCCAGATATACGTATTCAGTGTCTTGTTTACGCATTTTCCATGAGGCACATTGGCTGCATTAAGAAAAATCTGCAAGGAAAGTTCAATGCTAAAAGTTTTACACAGAATATACTTTTATGGGGCATTGAATATTGGATAAGGCTTTTACAGAAATCACGGTATATGACGTATCATTCCTTCCTACTGCGATTAAAAAAGGATTAACAGTAGAAACAGACACGTCAAACTTGGAAAGAGGTAAGGAGGAAAAAGAAGACATAGTTATCTAGTAATTCTCTGGGTTTTTCTAGACGGCTTACATGAACCTTCTCTTTCTTAATCCCACTATTATAGATGCGATTAATATGACTATTATGACTAGAGTAATGACGCCTATGTTTTTAACATTCAGCTCCTCTCTCCAAACAGCCGTCAGCTTCATCGGCTTATCCGCTACTAAAAGCTTGCCAAGCTTTGTACCCCTATCGTCAACCCATCCTTCGAAGAGCCGGTTTGTGAATTGGCCTTCGAAAAACGTTGGTATTACTGAAGTGTTTAGGAGAGTGTTTTCAATAACCCACAGCTCGCAAGGAAGTTCATACTTATGCCCATTTACAACCACCGCATCAACCTTGATTGCACTGTCAAACGAGATTTTATATTCTAAAGTGTAATTAAATAGAAGCGTCCGGTTAACTTCGAAAGAAACAGGAAGCGAAAAACTTTTGCAAACGTACCTAATACCCTCGCTGTACTCAATTGCTTCATCAACATTTATAGTATCTGTTTCATAAGCATAGATGAGGAAACTATTTCCCTGCGCGTCGACTACTTTTTCCGAGTTCACCCAGATCCTCATAATTGCATTCGCTGGGAGATTGGTAACGATTCTTATTGGAAGTTTGAAGTAAATTTTATACTCTTCAGGCGCATCTGATAAATCAGCGTTTATCCATTCGAGTTCTGTCGTGGAATACCATATTCTCGGTCTTACTCTCTCTAGGAGTGCAATCATATATGTCCTTTTCTGATTCTATTCTTACTTTTGAGAGGAATTCTCCATGAGCTTTGAAAAAATCAATAATACTCAAAGAATCGTTTTGCTCATTATATCTCTTGCCATTGCTAAGCTTGAAGGAAACTTCTGTAATAAAAGAATATGAAGCATCATCTTCTCCGGTTTGAATAACATTGTATTCTGATAGACCGAATATTTCCGAGATCCTGTTTACCACGAAGGAATGAAAATAGGATTTGTTTAAACTATAAATAGTGTTTTTAAAAGACTCCCAGCTATAGAAGACTGGTGTAGACGATACTTTTGCTATAACTGTCGAGTTTGAAAATATTTTAACTTCAAGCATTCTCTTAAAACGAAGTTGCTCGCAATGAATCGGAGGAACATTGGGTAGTGTTAATAATATTACCAATAATATGAAAATTATTGATAAGAATAGTTTTTTTTGAAAAATTGCTGATAATGCTACTATCTTTATTAACTATCTTTGTCCCGCTCATCAGCGTATGCCAGCTGCATCATAATATATAAAGTTTTTCATTAAGAAATCTAGTAACCTTCTTTCTGCTCATGCCAGTTCCAGGCAAAGTATGTACTTGCGCAATTTAGAAAAGCCTTCTTCAACTTGATAATCCTATCTTCCCAAAGCGCCTTGGGGATTCTGAAATAATGTATCTCGCCACCGTATATGAATACAGGGTTACCATTTATCGTAAGAGACCCCCGTTGAAGCCTACGACGCTCATTTTCCAAACCCCTTGGACGCATCATTACGGAGGTATAAGCACAACTTTTATGGCGCCCTCTAGGCCTTTCTCACTGTATTCAAACGCTCTTTTAAATTCTGAGAGTGGAAACTTGTGCGTAACAATCTTATCAACCCTAACTTTGCCTGTGCTAATGTAGTCTATCGCAAGCGGATAGCAATATGGGCCGAGGTGTGACCCGTGAATGTCAAGCTCCTTCCTATCTCCAATTATCGACCAGTCTGCTGTAGCAGGTTCTTTAAAAACTCCGAACACAACCATTCTCCCCAGCTTCCTAACCATCTCGAGGCCCTGCGTTACTGCAGAAGGATGGCCAGTAGCCTCAATGTAGACGTCACAACCGTATCCATTAGTCTCCTGCTTAACCGTCCTAACAGCATTTTCCTTCGCCACGTTAATCACCATGTCTGCACCTAGTTTTTCAGCCGCTTCGAGCCTTTCTTCCCTAAGGTCAAGTGCTATAAGCCTGCTTGGAGACCTCATTCTCGCTACTTGAAGCATGCATAATCCTATGGGCCCCATCCCCGCTATCACAACGACATCCCCAAGCTCTATTCTCGCTCTCTGAACAGCATGAATCGCGCAGCTCAAAGGCTCTATCATTACTGCAAACTCGTCTGGAATATCGTTGGGAACCTTATGCACTATCGACCCTTTGGGATACTTCATGTATTCGGCGAAGCCGCCGTCGTCATACCCTCCCTGGAAGCCGAAGACGTAATTACGCTCGCACATCCAGTATTTCCCGCTATTGCAGAAACGACAGTTATGACATGGGAGTATTTGTTCCGCTATAGCTTTGTCGCCAATCCTAACCCCCTTATCATCCGCTCCGGGACCGAGCTCCACAACCCTACCTATGAACTCATGCCCAGGTATGACCGGCGGTTTAACGTATGGTTGTTCTCCTCCCCATAGCGAGGGGGCCCCGTGGTAGCATTTCACATCGCTCGCGCATACCCCACAGGCACCGACTTCTACAAGAATATCCCCAGGGCCAACCTTAGGGAGGTCAACACTCTCAAGCCGATAGTCACCAGGGCCATAGCATATAACAGCCTGCATCCTGCTCTTAACAGCCATGGTAAAAACAGCCGAAGACGAAATATATTGTTTTCCATCTAGACAGCGATAAGCCTATTAAGACTCTTTCAGATTTTTTAAAATATCAACGAAATCCTTTTGGTCGAGCCTCCACCCCATTGCCCCAACGTTCTCTTCCACGTGCTCTATTCTTGAAGCCTTTGGAATAGGGACGACAGGCTCTATGCAGATAAGCCAGTTCAAAGCCACTTGAATCGGTGTTTTACCGTATTTCTCACCAATCTTTTTAAGTAGTCTGTTTCCTGCTAAAGCTCCCTTCTCTATGGGGGTATACGCCATATACATCATTCCCTCTTTCTGAGCATAAGGTATTACTTCAGAATAGTCCTTTCTATAAGTCGGGCTAAACCTGTTTTGGACGGCAGCTATATCGTTGTTTTTCAAACAGGCCCTCGCCTCCTCAATACCCTTCACATCGAAATTGCTTAACCCTATGTGCCTGATTAAACCAGTCTTAACAAGCTCTTCCATGGCACTCATCGTTTCGCAAATAGGAACGTTGGAAGGCCAGTGTAAAAGGTAAAGGTCTATATATGTTCCAAGTCTCCTTGAACTCTCTCTAGCAGCCTTCAAAACATGCTCGTAACGTGCGTGAGTAGGCCAGACCTTGGAAACTATGAATAGTTGATCCCTGTCGAAACCCTTTATTGCCCTACCGACTAGTTCTTCAGCCCTACCGTTAGCATATATCTCAGCAGTATCTATCATCGTCGCTCCCAGTTCAATACCTCTCCTAAGCGCTGCAACAGAAATATCATCCATAGACCTGTCCTCACCCATTCTCCAAGTCCCAAG
>JAFNIT010000022.1 GCA_017601345.1 Candidatus Brockarchaeota archaeon
AGCAGACAGGAGAAGTGTACAATACTACTCTGTACACATCGTCTTGAAGATGCAGAGAAATTATGTAACAAGGTGATGATAATAAATAGAGGGAGGAGAATTGTTGTAGGTACCTTAGAAGAGCTTTCTCGTCTAATTGGCAAGCCTAGTCTTATCGTTCTGCGAAACATCGATTGGAAGATTGTTGATTTTCTGAAGGCCTTTGGGCAAATTAATGAAGTGAAAATGGATTCCCAAATGTCTAGATTAACGTTAAGCTTGGAGGACGAGTCTGCAATCCCTGAAATCGTTAAAGGAATCGTGTATGCAGGTGGAATGATTTTCTCAGTAAACACTGTCCACCATTCTCTGGAGGAGGTTTACTTAAAGCTGGTTAAGGAGGAGTTGGCTTGAGATTAAACAGGGTTATGCTCGTATTCAAGAAGGATTGGCTTGAGATCAAGAGGAATCGGGAAGTACTGCTTCCCATAACTATATTACCTCTTCTTTTCTCCATCGGTCTTCCATTGATCTTTATAGTTACCACCGTGGTGGCTCAAGCCTCCTCAATGGAGGACCTTGAAAGTTTAATCAGAAGCCTGCCCGAACACGAGAGAAACGAGGTGTTGCAAATGACTGTTCAGCAAGCAGCCGTATATGTTATTACTCTATACATGTTTGCTCCGTTCTTCCTGATAATCCCGGTTATGGCTTCCAGCGTGATAGCATCAGACAGTTTTGCAGGGGAGAAGGAGAGAAGGACTATTGAGGCTCTTCTGGCAACACCAATATCGGACTCTGAACTGTTTTTAGGAAAGGTAATGGTTTCCTTCATCCCGTCTTTTCTCATTACAATAATTTCTTTTACAGCATATTCTATTTTAGTAGACGTTCTTTCCTTCAGCATTTTCAACGGTAGGCTGCTGCTTCCAAATCCGGTTTGGATTATGTTGATATTCTGTCTTTCGCCAGCGATGGCGTTTACAAGTATTTGTCTGACAGTCCTTGTTTCAGCTAAGGTAAAAGGGTTCAGGGAGGCTCAGCAGATCAGTGGAGTATTGCTTCTTCCAATAATATTTTTAATATTCGGACAGATTTACGGGATAGTTACGCTTGGACCCATGGTTATCGGACTTTTAACAGCATTCTTAATACTTGTTAATTACACCGTACTACGCCTAAGCATAAGAGCATTTAAACGGGAGGAAATCCTATCGAAACTTGCGTAAACGTCAGAAACGTTGAGCTAGAGATAGTAATCAGGGACTTTTAAAAACATGAATCCTCCTCTGGGCTATACAATTGAAGAAATATAAGAAGGATACGCAGTATTAGTATGGTGAATATTGAAAATCTTTGAGGCCGAGCTTAGAATTAGGACGGAAGGTGAATCAGATATCGTTGATATTACTGATGAAATTGAGCGAATCATTTTGAAGGCAGGTATTAAAAATGGCATTGTTAACATTTTCGTACCCGGGTCAACAGGCGCTGTGACTACGATAGAATACGAGCCTGGGTTACTGAAAGACCTGCCGAATACTTTAGAGAGGATTGCACCTAAGAATGCTTATTATGAGCATGAAAAGATGTGGCACGATGGGAACGGTCATTCACATGTTAGGGCGTCAATAATCGGTCCAAGTATAACAATCCCAGTTAAGGATGGTAACCTGAGGCTCGGCACTTGGCAACAGTTGGTTTTCTTAGAGCTTGACGTAAGGCCGAGGAACAGAACTCTTATTGTAACTTGCTTGGGAGAATGATATGGAAAAATCGAGCATCTTCTGCTAAAAAAGGCAGATATTGTTAAGCCATTGAATAGTTTTAAAACTAGAATATCCTCATCGCCCAACCTATTCCTCCAAGAAGATGTTTCCTAAACCATTCTTCGCCCCAAACCTTTGGAAAGTGGCCAAAGGCAGTGTAGAAAACCCTCCCCATACCGTAATCGTGACACCAGCTTAGAGCATAATCATGATCTTCCCTAGTTCCCTTGCTGAGATCCACCGAAGAATTATCTAGGCTTATTAAGACATGTGTCCTGTTTCTGCTCCAGTTTTTGAATGTATACACCTCCTCTTTAACACGGAATTTTTCTGGGAGATGTTTAGTAGCTGGATGAGTATTATCTTCAACTCTTACTACAACTTCTTGCGTCCAAGGATGTGCTTTAAAATATCCTCCAAGCATCTCACCGTAATCTTGAAACTGATAAAAAGTATCCGCTGCATTGTGTACACCTATGAACCCTCCCCCATTCTTTACAAAGTCTATTAAAGACCTCTTTTGCTCATCACTCATAGGAAGCTCTCCGCTTGTTATGAAAAGAATAGCTGAAAACTTCTTCAAGTCGTTCTCATTTATGGTTGAGCAATCTTCAGAAGCAAATACTTCTAAACCATTTTCTTCCCCAAGCCTCTTAAAGGTTTCGACAGCTAGTGGAAGGTAATCATGCTTAAAGCCCGCCGAGTGCGTGAGTACGAGTATTCTTTTCACGCTCTGAGTCATCTAACCTGGGATTTATATTTTTGAACGAATAAACCTAATATACCAGCCCGGTGGGAAAAATCTCTCATGGACTTAGGAAACTGGATGTGGTTTATTCTGGCGCTTCTCTCAGCAGTCTTCGCAGCACTTGTAACAATATTCGGCAAAATTGGGTTAAAGACTGTCGATTCCACGGTGGCTGCTGGCGTAAGAGCAGTAATAATGGCTTTAACAATGATCGGCATAATCATGCTACTTGGCAAATCATCTCAGATAACTGAGTTGAGCAAGAAGGATATGCTCTTCATAATACTTAGTGGCATTAGCGGTGCTCTCTCATGGGTTTTCTATTTCGCAGCCCTAAAGCTTACGGAAGCTTCTAAGGTTGCAACCATAGATAGGACAAGCATATTATTCATAATAATCTTATCATACTTGATTCTAGGAGAAGAAGTTTCGTTGAAAACCTTAGTTGCGGGAGTACTAGTCTTCCTTGGGACAATGATATTACTGTTATGATAACTTTAAGACCAACCGTAAATTCGCATTATTAGAGGAGTGACGAATGTTTCTATTATTCCAGCAATGAGGAATAATGGGATTAGGCTGATAATTATATATATTGCTTTTTTCAAATTTTCATAAAAGACCTCATTTGAACTAACGTTTTTCTTCTTAAGAGCATTGAGAAATATTAGGCCAAGGTTCAAGCCGATCGAGCCCGATATTATGAAGGCGGGAAGCTCTATTATACCGTGTGGAAGTATTGCTGCTAGAAACATCGTTGGATTCTGAACGATATCCTCTACAACACCTAGAATAAAACCGTTAAAGAACAAGGTCACTAAAACAGGGACTATGAAGACAAGGCCGGAGAAAGCTGTAGCCAGAGAAACCTGCCAATTGTGGAAGGATATGTCTAAAGCAAGAAAAGGTAGACCTAAAACGTTATTAAACAGGGGGTTAGCTTCTCCTGGAACATAGCCAATGGCGTAAATTACCCCTCTAATACCGGATGATGAAACCCACCTACCCAGAATTATCCCAAGGGATAAAAGCAATGCAGAAATAGCGTGAAATACTAGATTCCTGGGCTCAGTTAAGAACTTGACAAGCTCCCTAAAACCCTTTTTAATCCTATTAATACTATCTTTCAGAACATGCGGAAAAACGTCTTTAAAAACAGGAGGGCCGATTGGAAGAGGGATTATATTATTTTCAGGTTTTGCTTTAAGAAAGAGAGTTGTCTTAAATATGTGGAAAACGGGAACTATAATGAAACTTAAAACAATTGTTAATATCGAGGAAATTTGGATGCTGAGAAGGCCAGCTGCAAACGAGATGCCGCCTATAAATGCATTTGATATTACTCTTAAAACACAGTATAGGAAGGTGTTTGCAGGCATGCTAAAAAACGTACCTATGCTTTTCTTTATCGCATTTAAACCATAATAACCATCTGCAGCGGCAGGATAGGCATAGACAGTTAGTACGGAAAAAATAATTATGAAGATTTCTGCGAGTATTAGAAGTAGTAACCAAACTATGAATCTATACCCTATTGGCGAAATAATTCCTTTTGACATCTGAGATGATGATAAATACGTTATATCAGAAATAATCACAGATATTACAATAAGTATAGGCACTATTTTGACGTTTTCAATTATGAAAACCGTCCAAGACATTTTAAGCCACTTAACCTTCATTTCTTCAAAAATGTCCTTCAATGAAACCGTACCCTGGTTTACCAATCTTAAGTAAGAGCCATATTCAGCAGAATTTAAAAAGCCACCGGCTAAAATCGAAGCTACGTAGTATATTGATATTGTTGCAATCAATAGGGGTATAAGTATATGGATGATTGGATAGACTAGTGACACCATTCTTTCAAAATCAAATTTACTAATGCTATCAGCAAGGTCTTTAAGAATACCGGTTGAAGTGAGTTTAGAAAGACCAAGTATTACTGCAATGACTATTATGGATTGCTTCAAAACTTCAAAAGCATTACTTAATATTACTGGGAACATCGATAATGGATTAAGACGCCAAAGCCAGTATGATATGTTAAGCAAGTTCTCTATGGAAGCACGTTTTACGGATAAAGGGTATGGTGGAGAGGGAAATTCTAAATACGATTCTGTCGGTGGAGGAACATACATATTGTAAAAATATGTCTAACGAGTATTTAAGTCTTCGTGATAAGTATTAATCTAAATTTTTTATTCTCCAAAGATCTTCTCCATCTCCTTCTTAGCTTCTTCTTGAAGCCTCTTTATCTCCTCGATCTTCTCCCTAACCTTGTTCAACCAGTCTCGACTTGCCTCTATTCCCTTATGAGCAAAAAATGCGATTCCCTCATTCCTACTCCTGAATATGCCGGCTTCAACAAGAGCATCTATAAGCTCTAAGTCGGCTTTAGGAAGCCTTACCGAGGAAACTACCATTGAGGGCATTCCACTCCAAGCTTTAGAAAGAGAACTCTCTATGAGTTTACCGATATCAGGAATTCTCACCTCTCCTCCCGGGATCTTCAAAGTCATTAGTGAAACTTTTTCCTCCTTTAACCCTCTTATCCTACTCCTTATCTTTTCCTCAACATCCTCAGCCTTATTAAGAAACTCATTCATCCTATCGCCAGCCTCATCGAAGCAATCATCCAGAAAATCCCTAAGCCCTGATAACTTATCTTCCACGTATTGTCTAAGCTCTTCTGACTTATCCGAATAATCCTTGCGGACCTTTTTCCTAAAATCTTTAAGTTCTAGGAGTAGCCCTTCCCTTGTCTTCTTAGTTTCATCCTTGACCCGTTGTTTTATCTCCTTAACCTCTTTCAGCAAATCCCATAATCCGGGAGAATCTTTCTCCAACCATATTCTACTCTCTATTTCAGATATTCGTGAAAAACTGGTTTTAATATGCTCAAAAAGCCTGGTAAAAGTATCTTTAACTCTATCTTTGAATCGAATAAACTCCCCCTCCAATGAATTCATATTGTATCAATACAATACAAACATTTTTATTTAGACTTTATGCTTGAAAAATTAGCCCCATTCTACAATTAGATTCCTTAATTCTTGATGCTTATCCATATAATGCTGAGCGTAGCTACAGATAGGCACGATTTTAAGGTTCTTTTCCAACGCGAATTTAACTACCTCATCCATCAGTTTTGAAGCCAATCCCATACCTCTGTACTCTGGCGGAGTATACGCGGAGAGGACATAGATTTTTCCTTCTTCCAAACGGTATTTCAATAATGCTTTCTGAGAATTTGGGAGAGGAATGTAGAATGAATCGTCGTCTTGGAACACTTGGACTTCAGTATCGGCACTCACCGTATCTCACCTTAGTTTACCACCCATTCTTTTTAGAATACTCTCAGCTTTGACATAAATACTCTTGGAATCTTCGTCTTTTGGGAAATATACTCGTATCGTTATGCTTTTAAAGCCAGCGGGTATTTGTTCTCCTACGTAGGTTTCTAAGACTTCCGCTTTGAAAGCCTCTGGAAGAAGCTTTTCAACTATTTCTTTGCAAAGCTCAGGGTCAAAGTCTAGTGGAAGAATTACGGAGAAATCTAGGCTTGACTCTCCGAATACGCTTCTTCTCACTTCCATCGTAGCTTTCTCATCTAAAAGCGTCACATTAAACAGGCTTAGGGTTACAACCTTCTTCTTGCTTTCCTCTATCTCTATTGCATTAGCTGAAACGCTCTTTAAAACCCCGATGTGAATTTTGCCTGTCTGAACATTTTCTAAACATATTTTCTTTCCTATAAGCCTTTCAAGAACGTTTTTTTCTCTCTGTAGGGTTGAAACCATTCTATCTGATATTGATAGCAATACAGTAGATGATTCTGTTGTCATAAAATGTTTACAGGATTCTGCTATTTGCTTAACGATTTCCTTAACGTTCTTTTTCTTTGTCTCTTCATTCAATTTAACTGCTTGAGATATGAATTCCTCCTGAACCTTTAGGACATGAGGATTATGTACTTGAAGCTGAGCATAGAGCTCTGGATTTTGACATACAACCCTATAAACTATGGGTAAAAACGCATTGTAAATAGGTGTTGAAAACTTTCTCGACTGTTTCAAATCAACATTCAGCTCTCGAATAACGTTTGCAAAAACCATGCTTGTAAAATGAGTTAAGCCTTGTACTACACTCATAATCCGGTCGTGTTCTTCATGTGTTGTGACAACGACTTCAGCGCCTTCTTTCTCTAAAAAGGATTTTATTTTCTCAAACCATTTCTCAGACCTTACAGGTATTACTGTAATAACCTGCCCCTTAATATCCTTAATCCTAGGCCCAAACATAGGATGTATACTTATCAATTCAATATTTGGGGGAGCGTGTTTCAACATTGATAAAACAGCCTCAGTCTTTATGGAAGCAATATCGATAAGCAACGAGCCTTCCTTCATGCAAGGCGCGACTTCAGCTATAACATCAGAAGTAATCTCCACAGGAACTGAGACTATTACAATATCCGCATCCTCCACAGCCCTCCTATTATCACTCTCATATTTTATTCTAAACATCTTAACTAATCTAGCCCCTTCTATCTCATCCGGATCAGCAATAGTAATGTCAAAATCCCCTTTATCTTTAAGATAATTGATTATCCATTTACCCATGGCTCCACAGCCACCTATGATAGATATCCTCACAGACATCACTGTCTATTTAATGACTCTTCTCCTCGTATTTTTAATTTTAACCCTGAATGTAGCCATACACGCAAAATGCACAAATTTGAAGAGTTAGGATGTGGAAAAGAAGCTCTTTTACAGAACGTATAGGTATATGTTGTGAACATGTTGCTTACCTGAAGGAATACTGACAGATCTTAATGGATTCAATCCTTCGAGCGGGTAGTCGTGGACTAGAATCCTCGTCCCACGGCGACACTCGCTTGAAAGTTTAATGGAAAGCCTTCTGATAATTGAGGGAAACGGATATACGTATATAAGGCTGAACCTGGAAACATCTACTTGGAAGAGGTCTGCTTTTACGAGACTGATTAGGTGGCTTAAACCACTTTCCATAGCTTTCTTCTTAGCTATTCTTAGTAGTCTCTCATCAAGCTCGAAGCCTACACTGAATAATCCGAATCTCTCAGCTGCTCTTAATAGTACTATACCGTCTCCGCATCCCAGGTCTGCCAATACATCTTTACGATTTAAATCAACAAGTTCTAATGCAGCATCAATTATTTGGATAGGACTGGGCAGATATGGAAATTCAATGAGCATTCTTGAAATTATAGTATCTCGCTCCTCCATTCTATTATTTCCTCAATAAATAGTCTTAAGAGAGGGTTTTAAATTAGTCTGATAAAGACCTAGAAGGGAAAAGGTTTAAAGATAGTGTTTGAAGTAGCACTTCTCAAAAATGAGAATAGTAATGTTCGAAGACGACGCAACCTATAATTTTGAGCCATTGACATTAACAAGAGGTGTTTTCGACCTTAGAATCGGATTGTTTTCTTTTGCCGACCGTGTTAAGCACTATATGCAGGTTGAACAAATGGATTTTCTAACGAGAGAATATATCGCTGAGTATATGAGGGGGAAGAAAAAAGTTAAGGCAAATGAGCCTGAAGCCATAGACGATGAAGCCATTTTCATAAACGGGCTGCTAATATTCGACAGGAATTTGCATAAAATGGTTCGGAGGATTAAGCCCGAGACAGTTGTCCTCAAGGGGGACAGGGTTGTCATGGCGAGGTTTAACGAGGTTAATGCTAGAGAACTCGCATCATTCTTCATGAATGCACCCAGCCCAAAGGACTTGAAGCCAGTAATAGAGAAGGCTAGTGAAAAAATAGATTACGAAGGAGATTCTCTAATAACCTATTTTTGGGAGCTTATAGACCGGAACGGTAATCAGATAGCCGAGGACTATGAAACGATGCCGAGGCTAAGGTCTCGAATACCCTCTGAAGCTCACGTAGTGGGTAAGAGGAGAAACGTATACATTGGAAAAGACACGGAGATTGCGCCCTATGTCGTGTTGAACGCTGAGAGGGGACCAATATACATTGGGGAGGGGTGTGAAATAAATTCCTGGAGCTTCATAGAGGGCCCTGCTTATATCGGTCCTGGGACTATAGTTCATCCGAATTCAATAATTAGGGAGGGTTCTAATATCGGAGCCGTGTGCAGAGTTGGAGGGGAGATTGAGGAGACGATCATACAAGGTTATTCTAACAAGCAGCATACTGGTTTTCTAGGACACGCTTACGTTGGAGAATGGGTTAACCTTGGAGCATTATTTACGAATTCGGATTTGAAAAATACTTACGGCAACATTAGGGTTACAGTAAGAGGTAAGAGGATAGACTCGGGAAGGATAAAATTGGGTGGAATTATTGCCGACCACGTCAAGGCCTCTATAGGCACGTTACTCTACACCGGTAAGAAGGTTGGGGTCGCATCTAGAATAGAGGGGCTTGTGGCTGAGGATGTCCCCTCGTTCGTGTTCTATGCAAGAACTCACGGGCTACCTGTATGGGAAATAGAGATTGAGGAAGCTATAAAGGTTGCGAGAAGAATGATGTCGAGACGTAAAGTGGAATTAACAGATGATGATGAAAAGTTGCTTAGAAAAGTATTTGAATTAACCCAAGAGGAACGTGAATTAATAAAACCTCGTAGAGGGTTTTTCGAATTCGCCAACCTATTCCTTAGCTAGAAAATTTTTAGGCTTATAGAAAATACTAAAATAACAAGTCTGATTAAGTCGTTTTCGAATCGAATTCGCAGCTTTCAAAAATTTTTTCCATATCTTCCTCATCCAATCTCCAACCGGTCGCACCACTGTTTTCAACAATCCTCTCAGGCCTGGAGGCCCGCGGTATTGGGAAGACAATTCTACTTCTATTGACAAGCCAATTTAAAGCTATTTGAGCTGGTGTTTTACCCCCATATTTTAAACCTATTTCTTCAATAACTGTTTTTAACTTTCCCGAAGCCTTAGCTAATCTACCGTGTGCAAGAGGACGGTACGCAAGCATAGCAATCTTATTCTTCTCACAGTAGGGGAGGAGACTTCTTTCAACCCGCCTTTTCAATAAGCTGTACTCAATCTGTATTGAAACAATTTCGTGTCTTGGCGATGCCCCTTGGGCTTTCTTCAATTGTTCGAGAGAGAAATTGCTTACACCTATATATCTGACTTTACCCTCATCCACAAGCCTATTCATGGCACGCATAGTTTCTTCTAAGGGTACACGCGGATTTGGAAAATGAATCTGGTATAAGTCTATGTAGGAGCATCTTAAACGTTTCAGACTTCTTTCAGCAGCCTTCAAAACATCATCATAGTGAAGATGCGTAGGCCAGACTTTTGTCGCTATGAAAAGCCCATCCCTCCTGAAGCCCTCTATTGCTTCTGCAACGAGGCTTTCTGTCTCATATATTTCAGCAGTATCAATGAGATTAATGCCCAGTTCAATACCTTTTCTTAAAGCAGAAACCTTAAGGTCCCTATTCCTATAGAGGTTGAAGAGCCTAGCTAGAATGATGAAGGATGGATCGTAGTATGTTCCCATTCCGATGATGGAAACCTTAAAACCTGTTTTGCCGAACTCACGATACTCCATCATCACCGATTTATTTTGGTATTTTTCCTAGTAAATAAGCTTAAAACCATTTAAGATTATTCGGAGGATTCATGAAGCTTGTCAATGGCGATTTACAGTAAGAACAAAAACTAGAGTCGGTTTGAGTAAGCCTTCCGCAAATTAAGCAGATTTGAATGCTTGGTTTACTAGTTTTACATGTAAAACTTTAAATACCAGTAAGATTATTGAGAATTCATGGAAGAAATCGAAGATATAGCAAAAATTTCTCGAAAGGGCCAAATTGTGATCCCAAAATCGATCAGAGAAAAGCTAGGCCTATCGACAGGTGAAAAAATTTTAGTGATAAGCAGGAATGGAGAAATAGTCTTGAAAAGGATAAAAGGAATCTCTTTAGAAGAAGTGTCAGAAAGGATAGAAAAGATAGCTAAGAGGGAAAAAATTAATGTGGATAAACTTATAGAAGAGGCAGTGAAATGGGCAAGGTCAAAGCAGTCTTAGATACAAATGTTCTCCTTTCAATAATTTTCAATAAAACTTTAGCAAAGGAATTTTCACAATTAATAGAAGGAGGAAATGTAATACTGTACGCTTCAGAGGAAATTTTAAAGGAATTAGCAAGGGTGATGGCTTACCCCAAGATTGAGAAAATACTTGAAAAGGCAAGAATCGATAAAAAGATAGTATTAAAATCTTTAATCGGAAAGTTAAAAATCGTTAGACCGAGAGTAAATGTTGATTTAATAAGGGAAGACCCTGATGATAACAAATTTTTAGAATGTGCGATAGAAGCGAGAGCGAATTACATAGTAAGTGGAGACAAACATCTTCTTAAACTTAAAAAATTTAAAAGTACAGAGATTGTAAAACCGAGAGAATTCTTGGACAAATTCATTTGACTTTTTAATTCAAAAAGAGGCTTCTAGCCGTTTTTCATAGAAATTGAGTTAAAAAGAGTAATCTTCAAAGAACTCTTCCAAAAGCTCGTAATTGTCAACTCTAGCCTTCTTTCTTCCAAGAAATCCTTACTCATAACTTAACCTTAGGAAGAACTTCTTAAACTTTTCTTACTCTCTTCTATTCTCAATTCTTTCAAAAGCCTAAGCTCTTTAGTAGGCAAATGGGGCTCAAGCAAGTCTTCGCTCAAATCCTGCAAGCCTAAAGCCATGCTATCAATTATTTTTGATTTCCGATTAAAGATTTAAGATTTAGATTTAAACTAAACGACTATCTTCTGCAATTGCCTATAGGTTATGAAGATGTCGTTTGAAATCTCATTCAAGTCAACTATTATCACGTCTTTAATCGCTTCGCATTCGACATCTATGTAAGCAACGTTGCCGTTTATCGATATCGGCGCTTCAGTGACGAAGCCGTATCCCCTCTCATGAAGTATCCTTCCTATCAAAGCCTTGACTACGAAGTGCTTAACCGACTCCCTTCCATAAGGCAACACTTTATTCTTCTCCCTTAAGTCGAAGCCCTGTTCCTTAAGGTTCCTAACGGTTATGTAATCCTTTCTCATCAGGCATTAATTTCACCTGTTCTTAAAATAATCCTCGGCTCATCCTTCTTCAAAAATTGCGCGTTAAAGATTTAAGCTAATTTTTCAAAAATTATTGATGGTAAGCATGTATCAGCAATTCTTTTTAGAAAGACTTATTTTCAGGTTATGTTATCCAACTATCGTGAAGATCTCGTTAACTAGAAGGAGTGCCCTCGTAGTGGTTGATGTTCAAAACGATTTTTTACCCGGGGGGGCTCTGGCTGTCCCAGGAGGAGATTCGGTCATAGAGCCTTTAAACAAGTACATCGGAATGTTCGCGAAGCAGGGTCTTCCTGTTTTCGCTACGAGGGATTGGCATCCTAAGCAGCATGTTAGCTTCAAGGAGAAGGGGGGACCCTGGCCGCCGCATTGTGTTCAAAACACTTGGGGTGCCGAGATATCGAGCATGCTGAGCATTCCTCCAGATGTAAGGATTGTGGACAAGGCTTTCTCCCCCGATAGGGATGCTTACTCTGGTTTTCAGGAGACCATTTTAGATCTAGAGCTTCGTAGACTAGGTATTAGGAGAGTATTCATCGGAGGGCTTGCAACGGATTACTGTGTTAAAGCAACCGTATTAGATTCCCTAGAGCTCGGTTTTGAAACAATATTGTTGCTGGATGCCATTAAAGGAGTTGACGTAAATCCTGGCGATAGTGAAAACGCTATCAAGACAATGATTTTAAAAGGGGCGATTGCAATAACCATAGAAGACATAATAACGAGTTAAAAATATTACAAATAATTATAATTATTAAATTATCGAAGGAAATTGTAACAATCGCTGTAGAATATTGTATCGCATCATCCAGCCTAACCCTTCCCTAGAGTTTACGAAAATAGTTTTCAACAGCTGTTTGTGATCAACCTTAGAAAACTTTAAAACGTTGAGGAACATCATTTAACAGAGAGGAGTCTTGGGTCATACAGTTGCTAGGATTAAGACCTATAATCCCAAAGATGAGTCATTAAGCTTGGAGCTTGAATTACTAGTGGATACTGGTTCGACATATACTTGGATTGAGCGCGAGAAACTTGAAAATCAAAGTTAAGGATATGGGTAGAAGAGGATTTAGAAATATAGACAATAGAATAATTGAACGCTATATCGGTGAGGTAGTCATTGAGTGCTTGGGTAGAAGAGCTACAACGGTAGTTGTTTTCGCTGATGAGAAAGATAATGAAGTATTAGGGTTGCATGCTCTCGAAGGTTTAGGGCTTGAAGTAGATCCGGTGACTAGGCAGCTTAGAGAATCCGAAGCCATACTAGCATTATTGGCACGTGTTTCTTATTAAAAAGCGCGAGCACTCTCATCATTCAACAATATTATATTGCATGCGATGCAACAGGTTATCATTCTTCCAATTCTTAATTGCTTAGACTAGGCTTGTCCTTAGCTTATTTGTTAACTCAAGCAGTTTTCTGCTTATTTCAACGGGATAAGTAGCAGGATTCCTAATTCTTTTATATTCCTCTGGAAGCTTCTGAAGCTCCGTTCTGGCTTTCTCCCTTATCTCATCGAGAGAGGGTAGTTTATAGACTAGTTCACCGTTTCTGAATATTTGAACAAGCTTTTTCTCACCTTCCAATTCCTCGTCGAAAAGGCCGATTGCGTCCTTACGGTATTTTCCATTTTCCTCTATTCTGAAAACTTGTTTGGCACCCGGCAGCGTGACCTTCTCGTTTTCAGCGATCTTCATGCGGGGAGTGAGTTTACCGTTCTCCTCGCTCTCAACAAGCTTGTACACAATGTCTATCTTAGGGGCATCATCGGAGGTGACTAGTGAAGACCCTACCCCGAAGACATCTATTTCGGCATCTCTACTCAAGTATTCGTCAATAACGTATTCGTCAAGGCCGCCGCTTACGAATATTTTAGTAGACAGGAAACCGGCGGCGTTCAGAATTCTCCTAGCTTCCCTGCTCAGCGTAACCATGTCGCCAGAATCCATCCTAATGCCCTTAAGCTCATTTCTACCAGTTAATTCTTCAACAGCCTCTATTGCATTCTTGACGCCGCGTAAAGTATCGTAAGTATCGACGAGTAAAACCGTATCCGTCCCCCAGGATTTAATCCAAGTCTTAAATGCTTCTTTTTCGCTTGGAAAAGCCTCGATGTATGAATGCGCCATTGTCCCAAATATAGGGATGTTGTAAATCTTGCCTGCGAGGACATTAGATGTTCCTATGCAACCCCCAATGTAGCTTGCCCTAGCTGCTTTAAGCCCAGCATCAACTCCATGGGCCCTCCTTGAACCGAAGTCGATAATCGGCCTATTTTTCGCAGAGTTAACGATTCTAGAAGCCTTCGTAGCTATTAGCGTCTGAAAGTTCACAGCATTTATTATGAATGTTTCGAAGATCTGTGCTTCTATGATGGGTGCCGTAACTCTTATTATTGGCTCGTTTGGGAAAACCAGTTCACCCTCCGGCAGGGCCCAAACATCTCCGGTGAACCTAATTCCCCGTAGAAAATCTAGAAATTCTTCTTTGAATTCCCTCCTTCTCAGGAATTCTAAATCGTCCTCTTCAAACCTGAATTTCAAGAGGTAATTACAAACATCTTCCAGCCCGGCTGCAATCAGATAACCCCTGTTAGGCGGGAGCCTCCTGACGAAAAGCTCGAAAGAAGCCTTCACATTCCAGGATTCGAAGTATGACTGACCCATCGTAAGCTCGTAAAGGTCCGTGAACAGGGCCAGGTTTCCACTATTAATCATCGTCTGAGCCTTAGAGCAAGCTTAAATAAATATTGACTCAGTGGCTAAGAAGGTTAAAAACACGCATATATTTCTGGAGAGCATCGGATTTATCTCTGGCCCCGCGGACGATTCCTACACCAGACTTTAACAAGTGTACTTCAATCTCATCGTTGAGGAGAAACATCGTACTCAGCCTATGCCTCTTCTTCACTTTAACATACTCATCCTGCAACTCTTGCTGCAGGTTTAATTCAAAGATGCGAGTGGGGGAGACTACGTAGTATGATATGCCTCTTGTAGAACATGCTTCCTCAACATGGAATTCGTCAACATTTTCTTTTCCAAGAAAGGCCTTAGGCTGACTGCAGGTTTCACAAGAGTCAGACCGCTTTATCTCAACAGTTTCTAGGAACATATTTCTAAGGTCGAAGAAGAGTAGCCTGTTTTTAAGAGAAGGCTCTTTACCTGTTATTATTTTCACAGCCTCAGAAACCTCTATGCTTGCTATTATCGAAACCAGAGAAGGATGAACACCTACTGTTGCACATGTTGCCGAGGGTTCTTGACGGGGGAGGAAGCAGTCTAAGCAGGGAGTTTCTCTAGGAATTATCGTTGAAGCATTCCCGAACATTTCAACGGCTGATCCGAAGACGTAGGGCACGCTGAGTTTAACACAAGCCCTGTTTACAATCCTCCTTGCGCGAAAGCTGTCTAACCCGTCTACAACCACGTCAACATCTTTAACGATGCTCTCAGCATTATGGTCGTTTACTGAAAGAGGAAGGGTTTCAACTTCGACGTTAGGATTTATTTCCCCAATCCTGTTCTCAGTAGCCTCAACCTTAGGCATGCCCAAATCTTTAACGCTGTAAACCACCTGCCTGTGAAGATCAGATCTCTCAACCACGTCCCGGTCAACTATCCTAAGGAAGCCAATACCCATTCTTGCAAGCTGAGTAACTATCGTTGAGCCGAGCCCGCCGACGCCAATGACGCAGACCCTTCCACCCCTTATCTTTCTCTGCCCCTCGTAACTTATGTCTTTAAGAACTATCTGCCTCGAGTATGTATCGAGCTCCTCCACGGATAACTCGCGGCCCATCATGATGTGTAGGATTATGACTGTAAGCTGGTTAAAAATCTCTGTTAAGCCGTTAAAACTGGTATTGTTAAAGACTTAAATACCTGCTTTAGGTATATTCAGTATACAGAGGCTTGAAGTATGGTAAGACGAAGACAAGTATCTACGTAGACAAGGAAATGTGGGAAAAATTCAAGTTAACGGCCTCGAAAAAGGGGATGGAAGTCTCTAAAATGCTCGAAGAAATCATAATGGAGGAGATGGCTGAGGATTTTCTGGAGCAAGCCTTGAGGGATTTGAAGGACTATGAAGGCAGGGAGATAGATTTTGAACCAGTTGAGCCTGAAGGCGGGCCTGTTAGCGAATTGATCAGGTTTATGAGGGTGAGGTTCGAAGACCGCTTTACCAGATGCGTTCGTTAAGAGTTAACAGAGCCACAAGGGGCAAACTTTAAATAGCCTTATATCTTTCTTCAGGATGGGATGAGAAGTCAAGTAGTCCTCGTCTTAATCATTCTGATGCTCTCTCAAGTTTTCACTCATATTCCAGCTAGGGTGCAAAGTTTTAACTCAGAGAATAGGAATACACGGGTGACTGATTTTTCATTCTATTCTAGCTTCTCAGATAAGGACAAGAAAAACTTTGTAGTGCGCGCACGTTCTGAAGGAAAAATTGGGAATAGTGAAATAAACTTCACCTATTCGGGATGGAGTGAAGATGAAAGGGTTAAACTCAGTTCCTTTCTTCTTTTAGCATATCCTGAGATAAAAGCTGTATATGGAAAGCCTGCATTCAATATAACAGTGGATATTATGAAAAGTGCCCATGTGAGAGGGGGTAGATATGAGGCGGCAGATAATAGAATTTATCTTAGCGATCTCGATCGCTATACATTAATTCATGAGGTGATTCATGCTTTTCATGATGACTTAGTTGCAGAATTTACTGAGTGGTATGAGGAGGGTTTCGCTTCAGCAGTTACCGCAATAGTCTGGTATAGAATGACGGGTGACGAAAGTTACATCCAACGTAGCTTATTATATTATGAAGCTTGGAATATGCCTGCACTTGATCCAGGAAATTGGTTTAGTACCGGGCCTCCAGTCTTTATGAGATACCTTGTTGCTTGTGGCGCTTGGCTGAAGGTATACTATGAATACCCTAATTTCTTTTTAAATTTTAATGAACTCTACTATAAGTTAGATTATGCTCCATCAACGGAGGATTTAGTTAGTTTATTTAGTAAGGTGGCACCATATGTAGAAGGACAGCCATTTATTGAATGGCATGAAAGACAATACGTCATATATGCGCGTTTTCAAATCGGTTCTTTTATATACCCGGTGATTGAAAATATGTCCGCGGGTGAGCTAAGCTTACGTGTTTTTTATTTTACCAGACCCATTGCTCACAGAGATGTCGTTCCTCAATCAGGAAATGTTACTCTCAACTTCTATGATTCAAATAATAATTTAATAACTAAGAAAAATGTTTTTGTAGACCAAAGCGGAGAAAGTAGCTCCTTTAAAGTTAATTTACCAAAGATATCTGGCAGGGTTAAAGTGGTCGCTGAAGCTGGTTCGGGGTTAAATTACGTAGCGGAAACTCTCTATGTATATCTTGGTGATACAAATGGCCTTTTCGGTGTTATAGTAGGGGACGAATCAGGAAACATTTCATTTAAATATAAAAATACCACATTATCTACTTCTGTAATTAATGGAGCCTTTAATGTACCTGAAGCTGTAAATTGGGAAGGGTTAATTGAGATCACTTATACTGGGCAGAAAGGATTTCCTCTGAAGAGATACGTGAGCAAATCATTTGGAAACTATTTTGTAATATTTAATATATTACCTGATATCTCAATCGAAAATATTCCTAAAAAGGAGTGGTTTACCCCTTTAATTCCGGAGCCTGGAGACTCTGTATTAATTAACATTTCTGTACGTAATATCGGCTTAACTGACGCATTAAACTTTATTGTAGAATTCTATGATGGATTTCCAAGCGATGGAAAGAAGTTAAAAGCCATTTTAGTCGATCGTCTTCAAGCTGGAAATAGTGTGCCTCTGTATATCGCATGGAAGAGTTCCCCTGGGAAGCACCATATTTTTGTTGTAGCTGATTTACAAGGTGAAATTGCGGAATACTCTGATACGAATAATATGGCTCATAGATTAATTGTTGTTCCAGAAAAGCGATCCGTTTTGCTATGGGAACTGCCTGGACTATGTTTTATGTCGCTACTTTCTGGCGACATAAATGGAGATGGCACAAATGAGATTATAGTAGCAAATGCATCATTCGTTACTGCACTATCCTATGATGGAGCAATTCTTTGGCAAGTTAAAATAAGAGAGTTTGCAACACCACCTTTAGGCAACCCTAAAATATTATTAGAAGACATTGATGAAGACTTATTAAATGAAGTCATCGTAGCCCCAGTAGATGGAAAAGAAGTATACGTTATAGATGGAAATGGCACGATTATTCAAAGTTATTATTACAATGCCCTTGTAAGTGTAATAGCCGTAGATGACGTGAATGGAGATGGAAAGAAAGAGGTTATAATTGGTGGATATGGAAGTCACGAGTATTTTAAGGGTGAAAGATTAAAAGTATTTAGTAAAAATGGCTCTTTATTATGGTATTCTAACCAAACTGGAATATGGGACGATCTTACTTTAGGCGACATAGACGGAGATGGCACAAATGAGATTGTAGCAGCATGTAGAATATCGTGCCTTGGTTCTAAAATTTTGGTATATAAAGGTGATGGATCTTGTATTTGGAAGTTTGAGGGAATTTATGGATGTTATAGCATCATAATAGCTGAATTAGATGGCGATAATAAAAAAGAAGTAGTGGGAAGATGGGATTGGAAGGCAAGATGTCCGCTCAGTTATTCCATATGTGCACTTGATGATGATGGGTCTTTATTATGGAAAGTTGAAAGTCCTATACCACTAGCTTCTATGCCAGAAAAACTATTGATATATGATTTAGATCGTAACAATATAAGTGATATAATTGCGGGAGGTATATGTGCAATAAGAGGTTCTGATGGTCGTGTTCTTTGGGTCAATAATCCTGAAAATTACATATCAATAAGAGGTACTCCGGAAGGTACTAGTGAAATAATTGCGGACATAAATGGTGACGGTATTAGTGATACAGCGATAATAACGAGAACAAGGATATTAGCCTTCTCAGGTAGTGATGGATCGTTGATTCTTGCTTATACTTCAACGGAAGGCGCATTAAGAGCTGTTTCCTTAGTTGATCTTAATCGTGATGGATTTATGGAAATTGTAGCCTTATATCGATATGGTGGTGTCATAGCTATAGGAGATGCTGCACGTTGTGTTAAGGTAACATTTGATTCCAGTCCTCGGGCCGGCTACATTGTTATCGATAGCATGAATGTTTCATCATCTATGCTACCAAAATCGTTTCTCTGGACGAATAGCTCAATTCATACTATTTATGTACCGTATACAGTATTTAAAGATGTGACAACACGATATATACTGGACTCCTATACATCAGATGGAAAAACCACAAAAATATCGCGAGCCGAATCTGGAGTTTACTCTATATCCGTAATTATAAATGCCTCTCACATTATGACTTTTAACTACATACTTCAGTACTACTTAATGATGCAAACAAATTACGGTACCATTGCGCCTAGCTCGGGCTGGTACGACGCCGGAACGACAGTCCAGATAAGCGCTACAGCTCCGGTAGCGGCCAAAGGTGAAAGATATGCGTGGAAGGGCTGGACAGGTGCAGGAACTGGGAGCTACTCTGGAACCGATAACCCCGTAACGATCATCGTGAACGCATCGATCAAACAAACCGCATACTGGATTCACCAATTCTATCTGAGAGTGGTGTCAGATTACGGTAACATAAGAGGTGAAGGCTGGTACGATGAGGGCTCAATAGCAGAGTTCTCTGTAACAGAGACGACCATAGGCTTACTTGTTCGTCAAGTATTTACTGGCTGGAATGGCGATTCCAATGCTTCTACACCAATTGCAACAATTCTCATGAACTCTCCAAAAACTGTTATGGCAAAATGGAAACCAGACTATACGCAACTTTACCTCTTTTTGGCTTTAATCGCGGTTGTAATGATAGGCATATTCATTATTGTTATGCGTAAGAAACCTTCGCAAGTTCCTTTTATTTGGATAACGTGAAGACTCTCTCTACAAGGTAAGACGGACACTTGTACAACAACCTACTTCACCTACTATTTTTATGGCTTTAAGGGAAGCTTTGAAGCAGCCTTAAAAACCCTTAAGAAAACACTACGTATGGATTGAGATCATTGTTAGATACTTAGAAATTCAGTTCGGCATGGCGTGCACTTACTATGCGTCTGAAAGCGCCACACCCTTAGGGTAGGGCAGTTCACTACTCTTCGTCGGATAACTATAACCCTCCACTTAACCATCTAACAGCCTGTCTCCAGAAGACTTCATAGTATTTCCACTTCATGAAGTTGATGCCCCCAATGTGGAGCAGCATCGCTCGTGAAGACAAAGCTTCTTCCTTCGCCAAACTTACACGTAGCGATTAACACATCGCCTTCTCCCACCGTAGCGAGAAGCTCAGACCCATCTTTGAGCAAAACCTTATTATAACCTAGGAGAGGTGGGCCTGTTAGCGAATTGATCAGGTTTATGAGGGATGAGAGAAACAGTAGCGTATCTTGATTCAAGCAGCATTGTGAAAAGGTATGTGAAGGAGCCTGGGAGCCTGCTCGTTAAAAACGTGTTTCTTAAAGCATACTCGGGAGAACTGACACTGGCGTTCAGCAGCTGGAACATTGGCGAGGTTCTGGGAGCCTTCGACAGGTCGAGGATGTGCAACAGGCTTAGCGAAGAGAAGCAAACGGTTTCAAGGAGACGCTTCCTAGTGGAAACCAGGAGGCTTCTGAAGCTCGGCAGGCTGCTGCTTATACCTGTCAGGATAAGGATTCTCTCCGAGGCCTGGAGGCTCATTGAAAAACACCACATCTACCAAGCTGATGCCCTGCAAATAGTTTCAGCTAAGACGGTGAACGCATTCCAATTCTTAACGGGCGATGAGAAGCTTCACCATGTTGCTGAAAAAGAAAGTCTTAACAGCGTTCACGTAGCCTAAGACCAGCCCGTTAATTTCTTATTTCACTAGAAGTCATTTACACATATGGACCAGCATTTTCCACGTTACGCTGTCTAATTGAACCACATCAACCTTATACCCTCTTTCTTCTAATATCGGCGGAATGTCCTTGACCGATGGAGGATTATCGACCAATACTTCCAAAACGTCTCCAGCGGATAAACTGTTAAGGGCTCTAACAACCAGCAGTTGCGGATAGGGGCAAACTAGTCCACGAGCATCTATCCTGTACAATCTCTCCCCAACTTTCTCGACTCGTAATTTATCCTTACTGAGCATGCTGATTCACCTCCGATTTTTGAAGAAGC
>JAFNIT010000003.1 GCA_017601345.1 Candidatus Brockarchaeota archaeon
TTTGAAAAAGAATAAATGCGAAGTGATTGAAAAAAACACCACGTAGGTGTCAACTGTTCCAATTCTCCCCATCGTGAAATGCATAAAATCAAAGAATATTAGAAAAGCAGATACTAAGGCGGCAAGTTGTGTTTCAAATAGATCTTTGCCTAACAAATAAATCATGGGTATCATGAGTGTAGCAAATATTACTCCCATGATCCTCCACCCTAAGGGGCTATAGCCGAAGACTATGATTCCTGCAGCGATGATGAGCTTACCTAGAGGAGGATGAGTTGTCTCATATGGTCTTTCAAGTTCAATGTGCTCTTCAGCAGTCCTAACGTAGTAGATCTCATCAAAATATGTTTCAGACATATATGTTGAGGGATATTCAACTTTATCTTGCTCATCTATCAGATTCATTAAAATCTCGTTATTAATCCCTATGCCATTGATTGAACTAATTGGGACAATCCTGTTTTCCATATCCACAACTATTATTTCAGCAATTTCTCCTGAAGAAGGGCCTAAGATGAAACCGATGAGACGTGTATCAGCGTTTATGCGAATACTCTCCCAGCAATAGTAGCCACTAAGGTACACATCCATAGTTTTCCAGAAGGTAACCATTGCACCTATTGGCTGGTTGTTACGTGTAATGTTAAATTTTGTCGCACCTGGAGGAATTGGAACAAAACCATTTTCATCAGGCACTTTTTCACCACCAATATCAAACCTGACTATAACTCCTGAAAGATCTTTGATATATGTTCCATTTTTACCAAGGTTGGAGAATACTATATCTAAGTCTCTATTGTTTATTGACTTATCGGGAAATACATCCGCCATGTAGTTCCAACTGCTCATTCCTTCAACTTTCATAAAGCAATCATTTATGAATGCGATATCTTCATAATCGACTTCACCATCTGGATAGGCCATCATCACTGAATATGGTGGAGTACCGCCAGTCTGGTCTCCAATAAGGCTTTCATCATCAAACAACATTTCGATCTTAAGAATAGCCTTTCCAATATTCGGTACATAGAAGCAACCGTCTAAACCCGTTTTCATACTGCAGATAAATGATTCTGGAGATTCGGTATATACTGTAAAACTGATATAATCTGTCGTCTTCTTGAGCAAGACATTAACTGAGACTATTTTTTCATTTTTCTCAAGAAGGATGTAGAATCTCTCGCCCCCAGGAGTTTTGAAGCTTACTGTCGTTAATGGAACATCCTTTAGACCTAAGTTCCAGATAGAAATAAAAAAGAAGATAACGGAAAGTATTACCATTACCACAAGATCTTGCCTATTGATCCCCAGCCCCTTTGACAGCAACGGCATTATTCTCAATCTAAGTTATTTTGTAGAAGACAGGGGGTATTTATATGATTACTTAAACCTTTTCTAAATTGCAAATCGCATAGCCTAAAATAAAGCAGCCTAAAACCAGTATCCAGAAGTATGATATTGAGAATGGACCGGAGGGGACTCGAACCCCTGACATCTGGCTCGCGAAGCCAGCGTTCTACCTCTGAACTACCGGCCCCTGAATGCTTGAGGTTAGCCGTATTCCTATACTTTAATTTTTGCTTTAAAAACTTATCAGGAGGTTCTTTCAGAAGGCAAAAAAAGGAAAAGGAGAAGTAATGAGCAATAGGATATTCTTGCTGAACTATGGATGTGTTGTGAATAAGGCAGAGGGAGAAGCCATGGCAGGGATACTTGCTGACCGTGGCTTCACCCTGGTTAATGATGAAAGTAAGGCAGAGATTGTTATAATTAATACGTGCGGAGTTAAAACGCCGACGGAAAACAAAATTCTTCACAAACTCAGTACCATAAAAAGCGATAAGAAGGTTATAGTAACAGGATGTCTCCCCAAGATAATTGGAGTGGATAAAATTATGAGTATTAGAAATGTTGAAGGAGTGCTGGGACCTGCTATGGGCGAAGAGATCGTGAAGGCTGTGCAAAGAGTTCGTGACGGAGGAAAGTATGTTAATCTGAACAGTGGAAGCTTTAGCAACCTGCTACCTTGTATTAAAGAAAACCCGTTTATAGGCAAAATAGTTATTTCTCAAGGCTGTTTAGGAGCTTGTAACTATTGTGCAACCAAGTTTGCCAGAGGAAGGCTCAAGAGCTACGATATTGATGAAATTGTTTCCGCTATTAGGAAACGCATTGAAGAAGGCGTTAAGGAAATCTGGCTTTCATCACAAGATAATGCAATATACGGTTTAGATAAGGGAAGTAACATAGTGGAGCTTCTTGAAAGTATTGAAAGAGTAAATGGAGCATTCCTAGTTAGAATAGGCATGATGAATCCTTGGGGAATCCTAAGAATCCTTGAAGGAATTATTAAAATTTTGAAGAAAAGCAGGTTCTTCAAATTCATACATATTCCGCTTCAAAGTGGAAGCAATAAAGTTCTTAGAGAAATGAATAGAAATTATTCTACAGAAGATTTTATTGATATTGTTTCAAAACTAAGGGCAGAAATTCCTAAAATATCTCTTGAAACAGACGTCATAGTTGGATACCCGACCGAGAGCGATGCTGATTTTGAAGAAACCCTTAAATTAATAAATGAGGTTAAACCTGATTTTCTAAACATCTCTAAATTCTACCCAAGACCAGGGACTCCTGCGTCTAGATTACCAAAGCTTCCTACAGAAGTAGTTTCGACAAGAAGCAGAATCCTTTCTAAAACGAGCTTAAAGATTAAGGAAGAGAGGAATAGGGCTTGGGTAGGCTGGGAGGGGGTAGCACTTGTTGATGAAATAGGGATTATTCCGGAAAGCTTCATAGCTAGAAACATTTATTATAAGCCGATAGTCTTAAAGCAGCCTACTAGACTTGGAAGCTTTGTGTACCTACGTGTAATATCTCATAGACCTAACTTTCTACTAGGAGAAGTTTTAAAAGGAAAGTTGGATGATGAAGAAGCAATAGGTCTGCTTGAAAAAAGTTTAGATATTCCATGAAGACAAATATCTTCTCTGCTCCTCAGACAGCTCATCTATCTTAACACCCATTGTATCGAGCTTCATGGATGCAACCATCATGTCTATTTCCTCTGGCACATTGTAAATTCCAATCTTAAGATCCCTATGTTTTACGAGGTATTCTGATACTAGAGCCTGGTTTGAGAAACTCATATCCATCACGTCTGGAGGATGACCCTCAGCTAACACTAAGTTTACAACCCTGCCTTTTGCGAGCAGGTATATTTTCTTATCATTGGGAAGCAGAACCTCTTCTACGAAGGGTTTAATCTCAACAACGCTCTTCGCCTCCTTGTAAAGTGTTGCAACGTCTATCTCTACATCAAAATGTCCAACATTTGCAAGAATAGCTCCATCCTTCATCAACAATATCGCTTCATAGGGGATGGCTTTAATATTACCAGTTGCAGTTATGAATACATCTCCTATTTTAGCAGCTTCAAGTATTGGCATCACTGTGAAACCATCCATAATCGCTTCAAGAGCTCTTATGGGCGAGGTCTCAGTAACTATTACAGACGCGCCTAGACCACGAGCCCTGCTTGCAACCCCTCTTCCAACGAGCCCATAGCCACATACTACGACTCTTTTCCCGGCAAATAATATGGAGGTTGCTCTTATCACTCCATCAATCCCGGACTGGCCCGTTCCATACCGGTTGTCAAACAGTTTCTTAGACTGCGCTTCGTTTATGAAGAATACGGGTATTTTCAGCTTCCCCTCCTTCTCTAATGCTCTAATTCTTATTACTCCGGTGGTTGTCTCTTCCAAGGCACCGTAAACCTTGAATTTTGAAAAAATGTTCTTTTCATGAGCCCTCACGATGGAGTCTGCACCATCATCAATAATTATTGATGGGGAATGGGAATGGGCCCAGTCTATTGCTCCCAAATACTCTTCATGGGCCATGCCTCTCCAAGCCCTAACATTAACCCCCTTATTCTTAAGGGCTTCTGCAACATCATTATCAGTTGAAAGAGGGTTTGCAGGAGTCAAGTATATCTCAGCACCGCCATCTCTCAGGGCTTCTACAAGATTAGCCGTCTCCTTAGTAACGTGAAGAGTTACTGAGAAAACAATTCCCTCAAAAGGACGTTCTTTAGCAAACCTCTCCCTAATCCTGCTTAAAACGGGCATGTGCCTACGAGCCCACTCTATCTTTTTCATCCCGAGCTCAGTGTTTCCAGCCAATTCCCGTATCCCTGCGCACTAGTGTTTTAAAACCTTTTTTTACTTAGAAAGGCATTCCACCGAAGACCTTCACGTAAATGCTTCTCAATTCTTCTAAGCTTAACATTCCCTCTTGAACGCCTTCAACCTTCCATATTGAATACGCCTCTAACAAACCTATTCTGCATGCTTCTTCAAGCTTTAATCCTTTCTGGAGGCCAGCTAAAATTCCTGCAGCAATACCGTCGCAACACCCTATCGCATTCCCTGTCTTCTCGAATTCTACAGGCCCCACCTTTGAAAACCCACCGTTCCTGTAACGGATTTCTACTAATCCATTCAGCTTATCCTCCAGAACAATAGCATAAGGATACTCGGACCCGATTGTGAAAAGGTCATTAACATCCTTGAGCTTTAAAAGGTCAATTACCTGTTTAATCTCGTTATTGTTCCCAAGTATTATTTTTGAATTCGGAACCATTATACGGACATAGTCTTCAGTAACCCCGTAAGAAGCTACGTCGACGATTACCTCTATATTCCTCTTCCTGGCTGCGAGTATTGAGCTCTTCATAAAAGGTGTTTCGGACGAAGTTACGAAAAGCAGGTCAGCGGATTCAAACTCGGCTTCGGGCACAGGACGGGTTTTTTCAACTCCACTTGCACCATCTACATCATCTATTATAAAGAACTCATTATTATCCTGATCTTTTATACAGCTAATGGTAGATGTTGTCTTATTCATGATGACCCAAACTCCAGAATTCAAGATTTCATAACTAAGATTGTTTGTATTCTCACTATCCTCAACGATAGCAAGCTTCATCCCGACATTGCTACGTGCCAAGTGACTATAATAGCCTCCGTTGAAAAAACCAGGGTATGGCAAATCATAATCTTTACCAAAAGTCGTAATCAGTCTAACAATACCCCCGAGTCTCGCAACGCCGTACGCCACATGAGGAGCTCTGCCCCCATAGCTATAGTGAACAGACGAAACACTATGATGCGTTAAGACGGAATATACTTTCTCCTTATCCCACTCGGAACCAAGAAGCTCGCTGATCTGGGAAATGGGAATCGTCTTTTTAAGAAAGGGGTGAAATGACTTGGGCAGTTTGTAAAAAGAGTCTATCTTAAAATGCTCGTCTTTCCCAGTACTCCCTACTATCAGTATGTGCCCCATGAAATTTCTACTATTAACAGAAAGTGTTATTAAAGAGTTTCTGTTCTTATTCAATTAAAGTGATAAAGGAAAACGAGAGTAAAAAAGACTATTTAGAGTGGTTAGACAGAGGACTAAGCAAGGTACCTAAGACTGAAAGCAGGGATAGACTGAATGTACCAAGCGTTGAGTGCATAAACGAGAAGAATAAGACGATAATTCAGAACTTAAACCAGATAGCAGATATACTAAACAGGGATCCTAAACATATCCTAAAGTACATAACTCTTAGACTAGCTACTTCTTATTCTGAAATCGGAGAAGGACGTTATATTTTAAAGGGTAGGATACTCGATAAGCAGCTTGATTCAGTAATATCGGATTACATAAAGGCCTACGTGGAGTGTCCCGTATGCAAGAGGCCGGACACTAAGCTGAGTAAGGAGAAGCGCAACATAATACAACTGGTTTGTTTGAGCTGCGGAGCAGTCTCTCCTGTTAAGAGCCTTTGAAAAATGGAAAAAAGATTCTATGTGAAGGAGCATGTCGTAGGTAATACTCGGATAGTAGGAGCGTGTGACATGGAACTTCTTGGCAAAACTATTCATGACGAAACTGGTTTAAAGATAAACGTGACGGAGAAGTTTTACGGCGGCGTCCTTGTGGATGAAAAAGAGCTCCTAAGACTTATTGAAAAAGCGAATTCTGTCAACCTTGTTGGAAACAAGGTTGTAAGAGTTGTTTTAGAAAGAGGTTTGGGCGGGTTGGGTAATGTTAAGGAAATCGGTGGAGTAATGCTGATGATGATAATACGTCTTTAAAAACGCATCCATAAAAAGGTTTGGCATATAGTTTATTAGGGAGGGCAAACATTTGATGCAAGGGAACGCATGGGAAAGAGAAAAGTATATAGTGAGAGGGATATTTCCGAGACCCTAGTAATGCCTTCTGAAGGACAGTTATTCGGAAGAGTAGAAGGGCTTCTAGGGTCGAATTGGGCTGTAGTATTATGCTCCGATGGCAAGGTTAGGCAGTGTAGGCTAAGAGGCAAGCTTAGAAGGAAAATATGGATTAAGCTGAACGATATTGTTCTGGTTGAACCGTGGTCTTTTCAACCTGACCGTGGCGAGATTCTTCACAGGTATACGATTGGTCAGATAGACTATCTTATCAAAAACGGTTTCATCACAAAGGAGCTTGCCGGTGAAGTTGAAGAGCAGACTGGTGGGTAATACTTTTAGTTTAAGAGCAAAAAGAACTGTATTATTAGGATAGTGGCATTATGACCCATAGAAAAGTGTTTGACAAGCTTGAGCTTAGAGAGAAACTAATAGAAAAACTTCAAAAGATGAAAGTTAAGAGGAGCGAGGACTTCAAGGTTTTCAGCGAAGTTTTCAACGTGGAAGTATTGATGCAGCTTTATGATTTGTTGAGGAAAGGAGTTTTGAAAGAGTTTAACGGAGAGGTTTCCTCGGGTAAAGAGTCCAAGGTTTACCATGCTGTTGCAAAAGGCAATGTCGAGGTTGCTGTTAAAATATACCTCACGGTCAATACAGAGATAAGGCGCATGATGCTGAAATACATAGTTGGTGATAGGCGCTTTGAAAAAGTAAAGAGCGATAGCAGATCACTCGTATATACGTGGGCAAGGAAGGAGTATGCTAATTTGAATACGATGTATATGGTAGGGCTTTCCGTTCCCCGACCCATTTTGGTTCAGAAGAATATTTTGATAATGAAGTTCCTCGGAGAAAATGGACAAAGAGCACCCCTCTTAAAAGAAGTATCGTCGCTAAATAATCCACGTGAAATTTATGAACAGATAATTGACTTCGTAGCTAAAAGCTATAAGAAGGCGAAGCTAGTTCACGCCGACCTTAGTGAGTATAACGTAATGATCTGGAATGGTGAACCTTTTATCATAGATGTTTCGCAAGCAGTTCCTGTAACGCACCCTTTGGCTGAAGAATTTTTAAAGAGAGATGTGGAAAATATAAATAGGTTCTTTCTAAAAAAGGGCTGGGTTGCTGAAGTAGTGTCATTGGAGGAGGTTGTTAAGAAAGTTGGTTAATGTCCTCTTCCTAGATATTCCGCAGGAGAGAGTAGGCGTCTTAATAGGAAAGAATGGTGAAGTTAAAAAGGAGCTTGAAGAAAAAATTGGTGTTAAAATCCATGTAGAGTCTGATGGACTGGTTAAGGTAGAGTACAGCACTGAAAACCCTGAGGTATACTTTAAGCTTAAAAAAGTATCTGACGCAATATCTTGCGGATTCTCCGGAGAGGATGCTTTAAAACTTCTTGATGACGATGTTGTATTGAAGAAGATTGACCTTAGGGATTTTACAAACGAATCTTCGCAGAGAATGAAGATTCTTAAGGGAAGAATAATAGGAAGAGGAGGAAAGGTTTGGAAGAGGATTGAAAAACTCGCGGATGTTAAAATAGCAGTATACAAATATAACGTTGGAATAATTGGCAGTGAGGAAAACTGCGAAATAGCATTTAGGACGATTCTTAAAATACTTGAGGGCTCGCAATTCAGCACCGTATTCCGGTATTTGGAAAACAAGAGGAGAGTATTAGAAAGGGGAATCTGGGTCGAGAGGAGTGAATTAACGGAAGATGAGTCAAGAGGAGAAGTTTAAGGAGATAAGCCCAGCTGATTTCTTCTACAGGAACAGGGATATAGCCGGATTCTCTAATCCTGTTAGGGCACTTTACACAGCTGTAAGAGAGCTTGTTGAAAACTCTCTAGATGCATGCGAAGCCAGGGGAATATTGCCTGATATAATCCTCTTTTTAAATATTGAAGGACAGGCTGATAGTGAGAGAAATATTGTTAAGATAAAAATCGCAGACAATGGAGGAGGTATTCCTCCAGAGCATATTCCCAATGCGTTCGGCAAAATACTTTTCGGATCCAAATATACACTAATACAGTCTAGGGGCACCTTTGGACTAGGAGGTAAGATGGCATATCTCTACGGTCAAATAACTACTAATAACCCTCTTGAAGTAACCGTCGGATATCGGAAAAAAATATTTTTCTTCAAGATAATGATAGATATAAAGAAGAATGAGCCGATAATTTTAGAAAGAAAGGAAAAGCCTAATCTCACCGGATGGAACGGGACTATTGTGAGTTTTACTCTTGAAGGCGATTACTTCAGAGCCTTTCCGAAAATACTTGAATATATTAAGCTTAGTGCTCTAGTCACACCGTATGGCAACATTACGCTGGTAGATACTTACGGTAGGCTAATCAGGTTTTCTCGAAGCACTCTTAAAATGCCTAATCCCCCTAGGGAAACGTTGCCTCATCCTCATGGTGTTGATGTAGAGATGGTGAAGAGGCTTGTTGAAGAAAATAAGAAGAGAACTCTTCTTTCATTTTTGACTAAAAGTTTCCATAGAGTAGGAAAAGAAACAGCCAAGAAGATACTGGAGCAGCTTAAACTTCCGCCTGATGAAAGCGTTGGAAGTCTTGGATTGAATGAAATCGTAAGGCTTACTCAAGCCCTTAAGAGTTACGATGATTTTCTCCCACCTGATGCGAGCGTCCTTTCACCAATAGGGGAGGAGCTTCTAAAAGAAGGGATTAAGAAGGAGCTTGAGCCCGAAGTATTGGCCGTTGAAAGTAGGAGGCCGCAAGCATACTCAGGACATCCTTTCATAGTGGAAGTAGGAATAGCATACGGAGGCAAGATAACACCACCTCCAGATGGTTCCCCAATAATATATAGATATGCTAACAGGATCCCCCTCCTCTATGATGAGGCTAACGACGTAGCTTACAAGGTTGTTAACAAACTGATGAATTGGAAGCGTTATAAGATTGACCCAAGGATAGATCCTGTTAGAATAATCGTACACATATGTTCTACAAAAATACCTTATAAGACGGTTGGTAAAGAGTATGTTGCTGATAGGCCCGAGATAGAAAGAGAAATCCTGAACGGATTGAGAAATACTAGTAGAGAGATTTCAACATACCTCTCCAGAAAAAGGAGCGTGGAGAGAGAAAAGAAAAGATTGGATGTTTACCGTAAATATTTGCCTATGATAATAAAGTTTGCAGAAGAGGCTGCGGGAGGTAGAATAAGGATTAAAGAGGCAGATATCAAATCTTTGTTAAGCAAAATAGACAGGTATCGAACGATTCAGGAGCAGGAGGAAAAAGCTTAATCTGCTCATCATTTAGAAAATTAAGGCCCATATGCTGCCTATGAAACCTATGGAATTAAGCTAATTTTTCTACGTACTATTTATAGGCGGCCCATGTCCCATTTTCCAATAGCAGTTTTCTATCTGTTATCGTAAAATTCTAATAATTAGTTTTTTTTGTTTATGACTATGGGCATAAGATGAATTTTTACTAAACATGACAAAAAATAAAATGTCTCATAAAGGACAAAAATGCTCGTATTGGTGCTTAAATAAGATTAAGTAATCAGAATAATGGAGGAGGGATGCAGATACTTAGAGTTGCGATGGAGCATTTCACACCTCTTCTTGGAGAAGGCGAACAAGCCATAAGCTCTGACTGGTTTACGAAGCTACTTGAAAACATTATAAGCTCTATTGAGAAAACTGTTTCAATGTTTTCAAGTATGATACTACGAGCATCATTACGTATATTATCGATGATCTACGCTCCCATGGCTGTGGTAGGGGTAATACTCTACGTAACTAGAATAAACAAGTATCTAGGTAGAGACTTGATATACGGAGCATTGGTAATAGCCTTCTTTGCAGAATTCATACTACCAACACTATTGTGAGCAAACCTTAAATCAAGCTGATTAAAAACCCCTCTAGAAAAAATGGGAGAAAACATATTTAGAATAAAGAGGGTTAGGGGAAGGGAAATAATAGACTCAAGGAGCAACCCGACAGTTGAAGCGATTGTCGAACTTGAAGGAGGAAGTATAGGTCGAGCCGGTGTACCTTCTGGTGCTTCTACCGGAAGATACGAGGCTATTGAGCTGAGGGACAGGGATGAGAAAAGGTTCCATGGTCTAGGTGTTTCCAAGGCTGTTAGAAATATCAATGAGGTTATAGGCCCGGCGTTAGTTGGTTTGGATTCTAGAAATCAACGTGAAATAGATGCTAAGATGCTTGAGCTCGATGGGACTCAGAACAAGTCTAAATTAGGAGCAAACGCTATTCTAGCAGTCTCTCTAGGTAATGCTCTGGCAGCTTCTGAAGCTAGTCGAATGGAGTTTTTCGAGTATCTTGGAGAAGACAAAGGCGTGGTTCTTCCAGTCCCGCTGATGAATGTGATAAACGGGGGGAAACATGCCGGCAATGACTTATCTATACAAGAGTTTATGATAATACCCGCCGGCTTCAAGGATTTTCCAAGTGCATTAAGAGCAGGTGTAGAAGTCTACCAGACTCTCAAAAATGTGATAGTTAAAAAATACGGGAGATCGTCTATAAACGTCGGTGACGAAGGTGGTTTTGCACCGCCTCTTAGTCTTACGGAGCAAGCTTTGGAACTACTCCATACGGCAATCAAAGAGACAGGATATTCTTTAACCGAAGTGTTTCTTGGAATAGATGCTGCTTCATCTTCATTCTACGATT
The DNA here is from genome assembly GCA_017601345.1 of Candidatus Brockarchaeota archaeon. GTDB lineage: Archaea > Thermoproteota > EX4484-205 > EX4484-205 > JAAOZP01 > JAAOZP01. Next base: position 10,921 of record JAFNIT010000003.1, read on the forward strand.
CCTCATCCGGCAAGTATAGGGTAGACGGTAAGAACCTTACCAGTGGTGACCTCTTAGATTATTATGTCGAATTAGTCTCAAGATTTAAGTTGAAGTCCATAGAGGACCCTTTTGAAGAAAACGATTTCAAATCCTTCGCGGAAATAACTAGGAAAATAGGTTCAAAGGTACAGATAGTTGGTGACGACCTTTTCGTAACAAATAGGGAGAGGCTTGTTAACGGTATCAGAAATGGTGCTGCAAACGCCCTGCTTTTCAAGCTCAATCAATGCGGCTCCCTCACCGAGTCGCTGGATACGTTTAAGACCGCGGTTGAGAATAAATATAGAGTTATAGTGAGCCACAGGTCTGGAGAAACGGAAGACACTTACATTTCCGATATTGCCGTCGCCCTCAACGCAGGCCAAATAAAGACTGGAGCACCGTGTAGGGGGGAAAGAACTGCGAAATACAATAGGTTGCTCAGGATAAACGATAAATTAGGATCTAGGGCTAAATACGGTGGGCTAGAAGTCTTTAATTTCTAGAGACAGCTTCTAGTAGGACTTTTCTAGTGCCTCCTGTCCCAAACACGTTTTCTTTTCTAACACTAAGTATTATCGGGATATTGTTTGTAACATTTCCAAATGCTAAGCACTTTCCAACTGGAAGTGTTGGGACGAGGCTCATTAAAGACTCTGCATCTATCTTAGACATTTTCGAAATATAGCTTAAGTCATTCTCATTCATCAAGCTGAATATAAAACAATTATCAGCCTGTCTGTATACGAATTTCATTAGGCTATCGGGCTCATTGGTTATGAAGACTACTGATAATCCAATATGCCTCATTCGAGTTATATAATCTTCCCATGTTTTTTCATCCAGATAGGATTGTGCTTCTTCAGCAAATAGGAACAGGGGCTTTATTTCACCGTCTTCAAGCATTTTAACAACTTTATTAAGCACAGTCTCGACGATTAGCTGTCTGAAATGCTTCGGAAGGCCCCTTAGGTTTATAACTATAGCTTTATCAGAGACTTCCCTGAGTAGTTTATCAAGATCTGTTGCCTCATCGCTGAATAATCCGCTTTCTTTCAAGACCGTCAACCTCCTAATAAGCGCCTCCTTGACGAGATCGTTAAACCTTCCGAAGAACACCTCGTTCCAAAGGTTTTTTAGACTTAGCAAACCCCTGCTTTCTAGAGAGTCGAGTATCCTTCTCAACTCCCATACTGATGAAGGTGGAAGGCCCATTATTGTTTCCATCAGGCTTATGAAAAGCTCTTTACCCAATCCGGATATACTTAGAAACATGTTTCCACCTGGTTTCAGAACTAGGAATTTATTTCTCATAGTAGTGGGCTCGTACTCACCGTTTATATCAAACACAAGACAACGGCCGCCATGCTCTATGATTCTCACTACTAGCGTCTTCGACAAATTGGACTTTCCCGATCCTTTTCTACCGACTATTAGAGTTAAACCCCCGTCTAAGGCGCTCAAATCGATCTCAGCATTCTCGCTTATCTTTACTGGCATTAGGTATTTGTTTACAACAAGCTCTCTTAACTCCTCGCTGCTCGGCTCATAGATCTTAGAGCCTATCCTAGAAGGAGCCCATTGGAAATCTATATTCTCATCCCCGAGGGAAAATGCTGCACGAACCTTGCAGACCAATATCCGTGAGTCTAAAAGCTCATCCAATATTTTCTTAAGTCCCTCATCCTCCTCCAGAACATAATATGATTCTTCTCTTTTGCTTATTCTTATTATCTCTTCGACTTCTCCAGGAATACTCAGATAGTTCACATCTATTATTTGGAGAAGAAGCTTCCTTTTAGCATTCGTATCAACAAGGATTAAATAACTTCCAACAATCCTATCTCTGCCAGGGACTTCAAGAAGCTCGTATGTTACACCATTTTTCCTAAGTATCGTTATCAGCTCCAGAACCCTCCTAAGAGCATCTTCCTATTATCTACTTCTCTCAAGACTTCTATACCAAATTTCTTCTGCATAATGCATTTTAGCGTCAAGACTTCCACTGGCAGTATCTTGGAATAGATGTGCGCAATTCTTAACGTTTCAGGATAACCGTATTCCACACCGTCTAGAGATATTAAGGAGGCAAGTACTTTAATAACATCGTCTAATTCGATTGAAGGACATACCTCAATTTTTAACAAGGGACCTCCTAGACTAAGCCTAACTAGATACTCCCCACTACTCCTACCGTTTAATATAGACCCTACAAACGGCGACTCCTCAATTTCCTCGGGTAAGCGTATAGAGGGGAATAAGAATCCTTTTGAAACAGAAATAATGATGTTTGAAGATCTCTTAAGAGTGTCGATTAAGCTAAACGGTTTATCTAAATTAGTTATTTCACTTAAACTCCCGTCTAAAAGTATCATTGAGTTTCTGGCCGAGTCAATGTTTTTCAATTGCTCTTCTAACTCAAAAGAGACTTGAGTATCGGATATTTCGCCGAGAACTATCATTGGCCTAGTCCTATTTATGGTAAGCGAATCACTCCTCTTAATGACGGTCGCACCTCTAATAGCATAAACTTCCCCTAAGCTGCTTATTCCCACCTTAACTGTTGAGACATCGATAGCAACAATGCTGCCAAAATGTGCTCTTTCCTCTAGAGATATTTGTGAAAATTCTCCTATTCTAATCTTGTCAATACCATTTATCTTTAACCGTATTTCTCTCTCATCTAAAATCCGTGGCTCCGTACGTTGCCGCCTAACCCTATTGAGTGAGATTAGGCTTTGCTGCTGACCCGCTTTCACCTTCAATACCCCCTGATAGCATCATTATACCTTTTGTCGATATTTCGAAAGTACCTCTAGCTTGTCTGAGAACAAGCCCCTTCTTAACAAGTTCTACCAGAGTGTTCTGTATAGTCTTCTTTGAGATATTTGAAACCATTTTAACCATTTCTTCAATACTCATGCTGCTCTTTTCGCGAAGCCCGAGTTTCGAAGCTGTGTAGCAGCCTGCAAGCAAGTAAAGTATCTTATTCTCGGTGGTCTTATTCTCTTCATCCAGTATTATTATCTCACCGTCGCTTATCTTAACATGTTGGGAAATAGATGTTAAGAGGTTTTCTAAGTCCGGTGTGTAAACTATCTTGCTAACAATACTGAGATGAGGATAAACATTCGTAAGAAACTTTAAGAGATTTGCCACCACTTCGTCCCTGCTACCAGTAAACTCTACCCTAATATTCTTATCCGGTATTTCAAGTCTTATCATGGAGGAACTCACCTCAATGCCACCTCCTCAAGCCTATTAACAATCTCGTCCGCTATTATCTTACCCTTCTCCGTGAGTACGTAGTTACCCAATTCGTTCCTAGTAACAATACCTTCCCTAAGCATTTCAGAGAGCCTGGAAGGATAACCTACTGAAACAATACCACTCTTGCTCAGCTGCTCACCTATTTCACTGGATTTAAGACCGTTTTCAGCAAACTTCAGAATCAGTATTATTGCCTCTCTACTCGTTAAAAGCTCTTCTCTAACAGATAGAACTGGTTTACCCTCTTCATCGTATTTTACGAACGCGGGTAGGACGCTTAGAGTAGACTTTAACTCGTTCAGCCTCTCTTCGGTCTTTTCGAGTTCTAAGTAAATCTCAGGAATATATTTGATCATCTCCTTAACCTCATTCACATTCTCTCCAGTTACCTCGACCTCGCTGGATCCCTTCCTATACACCACCCTAATCCCCCTCAACGTTTACTACTACGTTAACGTAAACGTAGTTTATAAACTTTTCTGAGCCGCAAATAACAGGTTAAATGCCTGAGGAAACAAGGGGAACCAGAATTTTCCTAGCCGAGACTACGTAAGAATAATAGGTAGAATAGGCCTCATACCCTATGAACACTTTTTAGCAACATCCATCCCCAAAAACTTCCCAGCATAGATCAAGATAAGCCTGCGGTAACCCGATAACCCTCGCGTATACCCCTTGTTTATCCTCAAACAATGGCAAAAACTTTATATATTCGCAGACCAAACTCCCTATCTCGGAGCTAAAAAACAAATCAAGAAGAATAGAAATATAGAAAAATATATAGCGGGGTGGGCTAGCCAGGTCTATGCCGCAGGGCTCATAACCCTGAGATCGGTCGTTCAAATCGACCCCCCGCTACTTTTCCTTAAACAATCTATCCGTGCTTTTACCTTTAGAGATTTTCGCTCCAACCGTACGACAACCTCATCATCATGTATATCCATATCTTCAATCTCAATAATCATCAACCTCTCCTACATGCAACTTATAGCCTAATACTTTTTGCTAAATTCTTCTTTACTAGCTCCTCATTCACTAAGTCGAAAATGGTTGGCCTCCGCGATCATTTTATTGCCACTTAAGGGCTCTAGCTCACATAGCATTGAAAAATGTTGGAAGAAAACTGACCTTCCTCCCCTCTGCCACCGCTCTTATTCTGGAATCATTGTAAACTTGTTAGCAAGAGTTATTTCGAATTCCTCTAATTCCTCCCGACATCCCCAAACTCATTACTTCACTCCAAAACTGTAGTAAATTGAGATTTCATTCCGCCTCTTTCTCCTCATCTATTAACTTTTGCTTGAACAAGTATATGGCTATCCATTTGCCTATCCTTCCGATAAGTTTTGCATCATACCCGCACTCAACCATTTTATCTAATATTGGGGTTTCAGGTCCATGCGTCTCAATAATATATTGCTCGGCTAAGCTTACAATTTTATTATCCAGCTTAAGCAGGGAATACTCGCAGCCTTCACAGTCCATTTTTACAAGATTTATTCTCCCCTCCTTATTGTAAATAGTCGTTAGAATATCGCATAGATCCTTCATTTGCATAGCAACCTGTTTCCCCCCAGTTGTTCTTAAACCCGTCCCATCATCCATATAGCCGACGTTAACTATGGTATCGCGGAACCACGCTCCATAGTTTAATGGAACGATCTTGCCTTCAGCATTGTTTCTAGCAATGTTTTCAACCAGGTAATCGTAGTGTCTGCCAACCGGTTCAAGTGCGTAAACCTTCTCCGCACCTTTTGAAAGGAAGAGCAAGGCGGTTTCCCCGAGGTACGCACCTATATCCACTATGATAGAACCCTTAATGTCGACGCAGGAAACTATATCCTCTAAAGGTTCTCGCAGCACCTTTAAGAGAATGATATCTTCCATATTGACAGCAATCTTGCCAAACGGTGTCTTAACGATGATCTTATCACCTGAATGACAAACATTATAGCCCTTAATTCTAGCATACAGGTGTAGGTAAATGTGAAAAATCATTGTCTTGACCTTACTGAATTCCATGGGAATCATAGAAAATAGCTGTAAGCATATTCATAAATTTACACTGGCAAAAATGCGGGGGGTGGGATTTGAACCCACGAACCCCTACGGGAAGAGGTTCCTCCCCGAGGTCTTGAGCCTCCCGCCTTTAACCTGGCTTGGCGACCCCCGCTCTTCTTTCTCCAAGTAAAACATATTATCTCGGATTGTTTTTTAAGTTTTAGGTTGAGGCTGTCCGATATTTTTGCCAGCAGGGTTCAGGCGAGAGTTCTTGAAGAGCTTTTAGACGCCCCTAACACGATTTTTACTCAGATTGAGCTTTCTAGGAGGGCTGGCTGCTCTTCCTCCAGCGTTGACAGGGCTCTGAAAAAGCTTTGCAGGCTTGGGATAGTAAGGATGGATAAGCTTTCCGTTAATAAGATCGTTGCTTTAAACTTTAATAACAGGGTTGTGAGCCTACTTATCCAATTCAACAAGGATGTGAAGAAAGCTGATTGAGATAATTCTTAGAGAGAAGCCAGTTGGCAGAGGCATTACATTCCTCGGCTTAGAGGGGTTTAGTGGAATGGGTGTTATTCAAGCGGGGAGCCTAGTCAGGCTTTTTAACATGCGGCCTATCGGCGAGATTGTTTTCTACGGTTTTCCAGACAATCTGATAATAGACTCGATGGGCACTGGCAGAATCCCCACAGTGGAGATATACTACGCTAAAACTGGGGAATTCGCGATAAGCGTGTTCACGACGATGATGAGACAGCAGTACATCGACTCCTTGATGAATAGGGAGCGCAACATACTTCTATCAGCACTGCTCTACACTATGAATCTTATAGATTCCAAGTTTCTGATAACCATAGACTGTGTTAGCACAGCCAGCAAGAATGAGAAAGCGTATTTAATAGTTAATTCTCCAAGACTTGTTGAAAGGTTTAAAAATAGAGAAGAGTATGCTCTGATAGAAGGAAAAAGAGTAAGAAACTCTCTCTCGTTGATAGTGGCGATGGCTAGGTTTACAAAGATCCCGGCAGTGCAGCTAATCCTGCCGATCCGAGAGCTGGCTGAGAGCAATGTTCAGCTCTGCCTCCAACACTTAGTGAGCCTCATTAAAGAAGCATTTGTCTACATAGGAAATAAGTAACTACGGGAAGTGCCATTGGCTTATGAAGCCATTAGCATCAAACCCGTGTTTTTCACGCCCGTATCTTTTCAAAGGTTTAGTCAGGTGTCTATGCGCCCTTTCCGGAGGAAGGTAGGGAAAACCTTTTCTCAAGCCCCGCTCCAGCTTAATGATTTGAGGCTCCATGATACTCTCTTGACATCTCTCGCAAATAAATCCCTGCCTGAGGCCAAGATTTTTACATCTTCTACCGCACTTGGGGCATAGTGGAGAAGTTTTCACGAGTCTTTCGCGTATTTCTAAAACCTCCATTTTCTCCGCATTAATGGTTAACAACCCTTTGTGCTCCTTAACTCCCCCGTAGACTCTTACAAGGTCTCCTGGCTCGAGTTCAGAAGCAGCTTTCCTCAGGCTTCCGGTGGGAGAGTAGAAAGCGCAGAAAACTCTTTCGCCTCCTTGACTCAACAATATTATAACGTGACCGCCTTGAATAATCCTCTTTTCTACTACTTCGCCCTCCACGATGACTGAATCGTATTTCTTAATATTGCCGATGGCGAGTGGCTTATCGGGGAAGTGCGCATCAGTACCCTGATTAGTCTTGAATATGCACCAACACTCAATTTCCTCCTCAGCCTTAACGAGCTTAAAGGCCTCGTAGACAGCTTGAGGAGTTTCGCCCCTTATCCCGAATAGCACAGGGTCCCTCCCGTGGGGGGTTATCAAGATACGCCCCGTTTCCGGGTCGATGTTGTTGAAAGTATTATCAGAAACTGCCTTATCCATCGAATAAACACTCTCGCGGTCTATCATTCTAGGCTTCCCGTAATTCTCTTTAACCCTGTATGATAGAAGCTCGTAGGTATAGTCATCGAATACTGCTCCCGCCGAGGCTAGTGCGCCCACGACCCCAACTTTAGACGTTTTCAGAAAGCTGCACGAGGCACCTACTTTCTCAGCAACATCAAGAGCCTCAATAGGTGAAACCATGCTTCTTAAAACCCTTAAGTAGAAACTATGCAGTAAATCGCCTTTTTGAGGAACCCTGTTTAGGAAGACTATTGCAGGATCAGACCTCGGGCTATTTAAATCCGAAAGGCTTCTAACCGTGCTTAATACGATTTCTTTCACCTCATCCAGACCAATCTTAGACTCGTCAACAGCAATCCTTATGCTGACTGCCCCATTGCCCCTGGTTTTCCAAGGAATATTGGGGTTAAGCCTAACGAGAAGAGGATAGTCCAGGAACCTTATCCCGTCTTTACCATCTAGATGCACGACTATTCTTGCAGCAACATGCGTAGTGCAGCCGAATACTTCTGAATCGGTATCGTCTATCCCGATGTTAAGCAGTGTTTCGACCAAATGCTAAGCAGGCTTTCAAAAACAACTGTGGCTTTTAAGCGTAGTCTCAATAAATCATAGATCAAGATGTTGATGTTTAAGGATTGTAAAAACCTTAGAAGCCTCGGGAGGGATTTGAACCCTCGACCTGCAGCTTACAAGGCTGCCACTCTACCAGGCTGAGTTACCGAGGCTCGAATGATTTTTAGCCAAGAGGTTTAAAACGTTTTCGCCTTTTTAAGATCGAATGGAAAGGTTAAACTAGCTTCAACCAACTACTTAAGACATGGTTTCCAGAGCATTAGGCGAGCGTGCAATAATAGATCTTATAAAGAAGAAGTTCTCCCAGAAGGACAATATTCTCTCACCCTACGACGATGCCTGGGGATGTGTTCTCAAAACCAAATATCTCGTTTCTTCGGGAGACATGTTTGTTGAAACAACGGATGCCCCGCCTTTTATGACTGTTAGGCAGATGGCTTTTAAAAGCTTCACAATAAGCGTTAGCGACATAGCTTCGAAAGGAGTTGCTCCAACATATTACTACTTGGTCGTAGGGCTTCCAAAAGGCTTTAGACGAGAGAGTTTTAGGGAGCTTTTGAAAGGCTGGGATGAAGCAGCAAGACTCTACGGCGGTACGATTATGGGAGGGGATACGAATGAGGCTCCTTGCATCACTATTAGCGTCATCGTAGTATCCCTCTCGGATAATCCTCCCATCTCGAGAAGAGGCGGGAAACCCGGGGATATTGTTGCCGTAACCGGCTTCTTCGGAGAAACCTACTTAGGTTTCAAAATGATGAAGAATCCTAGTAGGATACCTAGGAAGATAAGGAGGAGAGTAGTTGAGAAAATATGCAGGCCCGTAGCAAGACTCCATGAAGGAATAGCCCTCAACGGTGTTGCAGAAGCGTGCACTGATTCCAGCGATGGCCTAGCTGTATCCCTCTACAATATTATTCGTGGAGGGGGGAATGGAATACTTGTTGAAAACCTTCCTCTAGCCGAGGATGTTGAAGAAGCTTTAAGCACGGTTGGAGTAGAACCTCTCCAAGCAGTGTTCTACGGTGGCGAGGAGCTGGAACTAGTTGCGGTAATCCCCAGGGAGGAGTGGAGTAGGGCTGTTGAAAAGGTTAGGCATGCAGGTGGGAGCCTCATACCGATAGGCAGGGTAATAGATAGGAGAGGAGTATGGTATCGCCGGGAAGATGGGAGAATCGTTAAAGTTTTAGAAAGAGGATGGGAACACCTTGCATAATCCTAGCTTGCTACAAGAGTCTCCGTCTTATCAACGCCCTCTATCGAGTTTATTTCTGCAGTAATCATTGCCAGCTCCGATACGTCGCTTGTCTGAATCAGAACCACTATGTCAAACCTTCCGAAGCATTCGAACGCATCTATAACTCCGTCGATCTTTTTAATTTTTTCAAGAACCTGAGTTACTTTCCCGTTGTCAACGTTAATCAACACGCAGCCATACGTCACTTCGAAACACCCTCTGTTTCAACTTCTACAAGAGTCTCCGTAGCATCAACATTTTCCAGCGATCTTATCTTCCGCACTATTCTGCCTATTCCAGAAAAACCATCTGCCTCTATTTCTGAGACAACGTCGTAAGCACCCAGACTAGAGAACACGAGTTTAATATTCTCCATTTCCTTCAGCTTTCTGACAACGTCCTTGTAGGTTCCTGCTTTACACCTTATTAACACTACAGCCTTAACCATTGCTAGTGTTCCTCATTTGCCTTGATTTAACTTTTTCCAAGGATGCTTCATATACAATGCGCCTTCCTGAACATCCTCTAGTCTATCTATGCCCGGGCAATTATTCAAGTAGTTTATAACCTTCTCGTTAAGAGGACCTGATGGTTTTATAATTAGGTTTATGACTCTACCGTGATAGATTTCCCTCATCGAGCTCGAAACCATTATGATGATATTATTTTTAAATGAGTAGGGTTCTCCAGTAACTGATACATTTACAAGCCACGAGTTAGATGGGAGAAACCATGATGTTAAATTACCCATCCAATCAGCCCTCCTATGGGATGTGAACATTAAGACAGCGCCCAGCCTTATATCCGTATCTATTTTAGCATTGAACAGTATAGAATAAGCGTACGCATCTTCTGCAAGTTTCAACTCCGAATAACTAACAGACTCTCTAACACCGTATGCAAATTCAGGTTTTGGAAAAGATGATGCAGCAAGTGAAAATATGAAATAGGCGATTATCATTCCAGCAAGATATTCTTTCTTTATACTGTCTAGCTCCTTGCTGAAAAGGCTCAGCCCGTATCCGGCTAGAGGAGTTGCAAAATATATTACGAAAGTAGGAAGCCTGTGAATAAGCACATTATAGTTTTCCAAGGAGATTATGAAGAAGGCCTCAATCATGAAGAGCGTCAACGGGGCCATGAAGAATATTGAGTCTAAAAGCGTGCTCTTTCTACAGTATTGAATGATACCATATATTGCAAAGGGCAAGAAGCCGAGCGATATGGGAATAGTAAACCATAGGATTGTTGGAAGGGCTTCAGGATGGAAGATCATTGTCAAAAAGCTTGGAAGGACCATTCCAATTATAGGCATTAATATAAACGTCTTTCTGGAGGCGGATTTCTCAAACTTCTTAAGAAATCTTATGGGTTCTACTATGGCTATTGGGAAAAGGAATACTCCTGCAAGTAGTATAACGGGGAAGAGTCTAATCTTCGTAACCATATTGAAAAGAAGTATTAACGTGTTTTCATCTTCTCCTGAAAGATTCCATATATAATTTGAGGAGACTAAAAGAATGATAATTGTTATTAAAATCAAAGCAAGCAGGCGTAGTAAGCCTCTTTCCCTTAAATATCTTACGTAATAGTAAAGATATGAAAGAAAGAGGGATGAGAAGAAAAGAAATAATTGAAAAACGGAAAGATGATGGCTCATAACAGTAAAGAAACCTGAAACCATTGCCAAGTACATCCATCTCCAATCTTCAAACGCTTTCCTCATAAAAAGCACTGATAATCCGAAGAATAATAATCCTAAGCCCTCCGGTATTATCACACCACCTATTTGATGTACAAGTAGATTCGTTACTGCGAGGTATAGCAGCGTGTATATTGGTTCGTTTTCAGATGTTTTGAAACCTTTAGAGATAAAGTATGGCGGAAGAATGAAGAATGTAAATATAAGTGGTTCTATAAAAATTAGTATATTTAGGAACATTTCATAGCCGAATGTTTTCAAGATTGCGAGTTGAACATAGTAGAAAAGCGGCCCGTGAGGCATGGAGACATGTTTACCTTCATTAAGCACAAGAATTCTTGACGTAAACTCATAGATGTCAAAACCATAAGGTAGACCATATTTTAGAGAAGGAGTAATCCTGAGAAGCATCGCCAGCATGAATACGAGAAGCAACCAACAGGTATTTGTTTTTCTTAGCCTATCCAGGTTTGAACCCATAGGGCTTCATCCTTCCTTATAACTATCAGATCGTAGCTATTAGTTCCAGATAGAAAACTCGGATTTAAGCAGTAGACTGCTAGAATACGTTTAACTCCGAAACCAGGCATCAAACCTATTTTAATGACTTTTTCTTCTCGCGGCAAGATTTGTATAACACTATGATTAAAAACTTTAAAACCTGTGAAGCTATAGAAAGTATTGTTTTCACATACGGTGCTGTCGTCGTAGCCGAGCATTATGAACAAAACTCCTTCAGACTTTCTACTCGAATTATTGCTTATTGAAAGATTTATGGAAACACCCTGCTGGTCTTCTTCACAGCCGATTATCTTCATCGAAACGAAACCTCGGGGTAGAGATTCTGAAAATTCGTATGCAATAAAGAGCAGTATTAGGAAAGAGCTCATTAACAATAGTGTTTTCTTGAAAAAGGCACCTTTCCCATTTACTTCATCTTCTCGCAAAGGATAGGCGTTACATAAGATTTAAGCTTATTAAAGTATCGGTGGTTTTAGAAAACTTATTAACTCTTTTTCTGAAAGTTTTGAGAATAACGATGCTGGAAGAAAACACGACGTTGTTAATGATTATTTCAGGATTAGCAGGTTTATTGGTTTCCTGGGTAGTAATGAAATACATACTTAAAAACTTTGTTAGACGTGGAATATTTGGAGTAGATTATCATAAGCCTGACAGGCCGCAAATACCTGAAATGGGCGGTTTAGCCTTTATCGCAGGTGTTGCAGCAGCCTCCATGCATATGCTTTTACTAAAAACTTATTTTGTCGAAGTTCTTGGAGTGCTGGCTACGGTGCTGGCAACGGGCATAGTGGGCATAGTTGATGACCGCATGAAGCTTAGCGCGGTTGCGAAGCCGGTTCTCACCGCTATAGCAGGCATACCTCTAATAATTATTCATCCCTACAAGGGTACTCTTGTCCTACCGTTTGGGATCGGCTTCAGAATCCCCTTGCTATATGTTATCCTAATCCCAGGAATGCTTGCAGTAGTGTCTAACTCAATCAACATGTTTGACACTGTGAATGGGGCTGCTACAGGATCGTCGCTCCTAACCTTGATAACAATGTTTACGACCATTGTTTTAAAATATTTTATGAGAGGAGGGTATGATGCTAATTTGGCGGGGTTAATGTTCACTACTATCTTTTTCCCACTGCTAGTATTATTCGTATACAACAAGTATCCTGCTAAGGTTTTTGTAGGAGACACTGGCACCCTCTCTATAGGAGGGGCGCTCGTAGCATTCTCAGTGATCAATAGTTGTGAAACATTATTGGTAATCAGCTTGCTTCCTCATCTCACTAACGGTTTCTTCAACCTTTCGAGCGTCGGGAGGCTTTTTGAGAGATCGGAATTGAACGTGAGGCCGATAATTGTTTCTGACGACGGGTCGATACTTGCAAATAGGGATTCGAAAGCACCCATAACATTAACGAGGTTTATCGCAGCATTAGGCTTTAGAAGCGAGAAGGAGATCATAAAAGCGATGATGACATTATGCGCATTATCGGATTTACTAGTTATCCTGACAATTGTCTTAAGATTGTGGTGAGAGAATGGGCAAGATCCTAAATCTTAAGCCATTGATTCTGATAATCTTGTTTAACTATTTCGTAATCGTATTTGGGTCTCAGGTTCTTTACGTTATTCAAGTGAATATTGAAAAGTTTTTGAGACCCTTAGCACCAAGGTTGCTCATAGGACTTGTCCAAGCATCTGTAGGATTATCCCTTATACTTCTATGGATATTCGTATGGCTCAAGCTGTATAAGCACCTGTTTTTAAAAGAAATTAGCAAGAGCAACTAAAGATCAGGATAGATTTAAACAGGTTTCCGCAATCTTCTCAGCTGGATCCTCCATCTTTCTAAGCCTCATTAAAGACGAGAACCTCTTATCCTTGTCAAATTCTGCTGAAACAATTTTCTCAAGCCATCGGCGTAAACCTCTCTCGTCAACCGCTTTAATCAATAAGCCTTTTTCAATTAAGAAATTCTCCACAATCGTAGAGGAAGGGTAGAGGGATATTGCGGGGACGCCCATGAGCACTGCTTCTGTACTCATCGTTCCTCCGGCACCGATAAAGCATTTAGAATAGAAAAGGACGGAGCGAGTATCCTCGCCGTGTTCAAGTATTACTGCATCACCATCTCTAAGGATTTTTTGGTATGTTTTCCTCTCGTATCTGGGTACGATTACAAGCTTCATACTTCTTAAGCTCTTTTCTCGAAAATATACTTTTGAGACTGTTTCAAGAGTCAGGTTTTTACTATCCAAGTAGGAGGCTTCGTATTCCTCAGGTCTATAAACTATGTATTCTCCTTCAGATAAGTCGTATTTCCTCAAAACATTTTTATTGGGAGCGAAGTCTCTTAACCATGCAACCGGGTCTAGAGAATTGTATGTAACAATGTTTTCCTTACTTATGCCGTAATCGAGCCAAGCTTTTTTCCCAACAATCCTAGGGGTTAAGAGCTTGCGGCTTAAGGGAATCGTTAGCTTCGCCACATAGAGTGAGTGTGGAGAATCGTTAACAGAGATATGAGGGATGTTTAACCCGAATGAAGCCCTAGCCGCCTCCGGCGAGCTGAAACTTAATACGGTGTCTGGAGAAAGCTTCCTCAATATTTTTGAAAGCATTAGAGTCCTCTCCAGCGATGAAACAAGCTTGTTATAAAGATCACGCCCTCCATGCCTCCCTATGATTATCGGCTTAATACGAGACAGTTTGAAAATATTAGTTAATTCGATATATTCACGAGATATGATATATGTTTCGCAACCCTTCTTCTCAAGCCTCTCTTTAACCTTGCCGAATAAGAGGGCTTGCTTGGGCGTGAGCACGTCTATCGTAATTCTTTTCTTAACCAATTTTGGCTTAGAAGCAGGGCAGGATATTATTATTCCTTTAGGTTTTATACAGTTAATCTTAAAAAGATGCTTAACACGTTGAATCGAATGAAGCCGTTCCTTGCAACACCTAGGAAGGCTGTTGAAAATCTTAAAAAGGGCGTCTACAGTGTTGGAGTATTCGGGTTTGGGCATGTTGGCTCAATAATTGGAGTAGGCTGGGGTCTTGCAGGAGCAAGGATAATTGGTATGACTTTAGACAGGAAGGCTATAAGAATGTTTGAATCGGGGATTTCACCATTTCCTGAAGAGGCTTATCTGTCTGAACACATAAGCGTGTTAAGAAGAAGGGGATTGCTTGAGGTCACAGACGATTACCACTATGGAGCACGCAAATCTGATATTAAAATAATCGCCGTTCCCGTGTATCTTTCTGAGGAAAAGAAGCCAGATCTAGCTCCGGTAGTAGAAGTATCTAAAAAGATAGGGGAATACATCTCCAAGGGGGATGTTGTGATTGTTGAAACATCTTTACCTCCTGGAACAACGCGCAACCTGATTAAGCCGATTCTTGAAGAAAAAAGCGGTTTTAAGGCGGATGAAGACTTTGCATTAGCCTACAGTCCTGAAAGAATCTCTGCCGGTACAGCTCTAGAAGACTTCTTAGAGAAGTATCCGAAGATAGTTGGTTGTGATTCTCTCAAAAGCCTTGAGCTAGTTTCAGAATTATATTCAGCCGTGGTCAAGAAGGGTGTTATCAAAATGTCCAGCACATTAGCTGCGGAAACCGAGAAGCTTTTCGAAGGAATATACCGTGATGTTAACATAGCTTTAGCCAACGAGCTTGCTACCTTCTGCGAGAAAATAGGAGTTTCTTTCGACGAGGTGCAGAAAGCAGCTAACTCTCAGCCTTTCTCCCATTTGCATAATCCAGGTATCGGCGTTGGAGGAGCCTGCATCCCAGTATATCCTTATTTCGTCCTAGAAGCTGCAACCAAACATGGTATAAAGCTTCAGATCACTCAGCTAGCGAGGAGCATTAATGAACAAGCAACTGAAACTTTTATCAGAAAGATTATGGATGCGGTTAGGCTTCTGCAAAAAGAACCTGTCCATTGCAATTTTGCACTATTAGGGTTATCTTTCAGGGGAGGGACGTCCGACACAAGGCTTTCTCCAGCTTTGAAAATACTTAGCTTTATTGAAAAACTCGGAGCAAGCATCAGGGTTTGCGACCCGCTTGTTGAAAAACTCGAAGGCAAGAACTATGAGGTAATTAAGGACTGGAGAAAAGCGGTTAAGGGCGCTGATGTAATAATTATCGCAAGCGACCATAGAGAGTTTCATGAAATCAGAATAGGAGAAGCCTCCGAACTTGCTGGAAAAGACTTGGCAATCTTAGACGGGAAAAACGTCATCAACGATTTTAACGCTAAACCACGGTATCGAGTGCTATACGTGGGAACAGGCAGACCGTCTTTTATAATAAAGCCAGACAGCCGTAAAGAACGCGTAGAGATATAAATCTCCCGAGTCGTAGAGATAAAAGTTATTAAATCCCCTTTAAGCAAATTTTCAACAGCCCGGGAAGCCCGGTGGAGCCGACTAGCGCACCGATTGTAATGGCAAAGCACCGCGCCAAGACATGGGGGGCTTTGGACCCCTTGATGAGAGTTCGAGTCTCTCCCGGGCTACCATTTTCACTTCCAAGCATCACTTAAATAGTTAAAAGCGAATTGAAAACCAGTAATGCACTTAACCATAGGAACATGCTTCCTTTCAACCCTGTATCTCTGCACGCTTCCTGCAACCGTCTGATTCCATTAGGAGCGCGGCTCTGCCTACCCTATATAAAGAGAGTACGATACTTAGTTTAACGTTTAGGTTGCTGATGACTTTTTCCATCGAGTATTGCGGTTTCTCTCCCAGCCAGGCTGGATGCTTCCTCTACCTTCTGTGGCGCTTCTTCACGGGTTTCAAACCCTTGCTTACTAAGAACTCGTTCATCATTTCCTCATTCTTGTTCATCTTCCCTGCTTCAACCATTACGTCGACTATTCTCATAGCTTCCTCGATAACTTGCTCATCGAGGACTCATAGAGTATTCTATTAGATTTGCAAACTAAGCGTTTACAACCCTAATTTCTCTAGGGATCTATAGATATCGTCTGCAGCAGCCTCGCGCCTCCTTCTATTATCCTTTAAGTATTTCCTGCTGAGGTTTTCGAAGACACTTCTTGTAATCCGCCCGCTTCCAAACTTTTCTATCGTATTGTCAATCATTTTCCTCAAGTCGCTATTAACTTCCTTGAAAACGTCGTAGCTTCTTTTTACTTCTTCTCCGATCCTTGGGTTTTTAGCTGAGATCTGCTCTACAGTTTTAATAATCTTCCTCTCTAATCCCGAGATCCTCCGCTCGTACTCTTCTAGGCTTATTTTGTACTCTTTTGAGGAAAGCCTTCCAAGCGCGTTTTTGACCTTGGCTTCTTCCAGACGGGTCTCGTATTCGATTCTTTCAGCAAGGGCTTCCACCGTTTTCTCCACTAGGCTTTTAATCTCCTTCTCTTCCTTAAGTTCTTCAACCGGTCTCACAGCTTTTTCTCTAAACATGTCGGCAACTATGAGTATTGCAAGCGTTAACAATCCAAGCATTATTGAAATACCTCTGCCAGCCGCTATCTGTACGTGAGTAAAAGTAATACTCAGCGGCTGAACCAAAAGGCTTGGCATAGCATTAGCAACACTGGTAGAAAATACGCCGTTTTTCTCAACATCTATGGCTATTGAATCTACCAGTATCTTCCAGTTTCCTCCGCTTTCCACTTTCACGCTTAAAGAGTAAGCATTTACAACATCGCTGTAGTTCGCTAGATCTTTAATCAGTATGCTGATTCTCCCTCCACTTACAGCCGTAATAGTGTTTTTAATAGGAATATCGTATTCAACTGTTGCTTCATATTCCTGACTAGGGTTTAAAGAGTATCTGGAGTAGACTCTTATTATACTCGTATTCTCTGTCAATGTATTAGTGTATGCTCGTAAGGAGCCGAGTGCATCCTTAACCCTAACAGCCCGACTAATACTGGATGGAAGAATTATATTCAATATCTCGCTTGTACTTCGCTCTCCTATGTATTTTATTCTTAATCGGTCTCTTACTGTAACATCCAGATACCCCGTCACCACTATCTCTCTATGCAGGCTTTTTATCACACATTTTTCAAATGCTTCAGGAAAGGCTATTGAACCATTAATGCTTTCAACAATTTTTGTCCTGAAATAGGTCTTCCATAATCCCACGCAAGTATTATTCTCAAAAATAAGGTCAAAGTAGGGAAGGTATTGGCTATAGAGTTCTATTCTTCCGCTTGTTCTAAAAGTAAAATTAACATATTTCGGCATAATGTTGAAGCCTGTTAAGACAGGCAGTTTAAAAAACACCGTACGCCCCACTATTTTATCGCGCTGCACGAAACCGATTCTAAGGATTATGTTTAACGAGTCGCCGTCGATAGGGGGAATTTCTGCGGCGAGATAATCATAATCAGTCCCATTCTCTAAGCGTATCCGGATTCTTTTACCATTATTCAAAAGCAGACTAGGAATTTCCGTTGAATTAACCAAATTTGGGGAGGCCCATTTCGGAAGCTGTATTCTTAGAGTCCAATTAGCTTCCTTTAACTCTTCTAACGCCCAGGGTCCAAGCGTCATGTTAGCAGTGTAAAATGCAATCGCATCCCCACTCATGTTAACCCTTAAGTCAACACAGAAGTCTGAGAGAAATACCTGTGCTGACACGTTTGACTCAATCAAGATGCTTAATACTATTGTTAAGACGAGAAGGGGCACTATCCTCCTTTTTATCCCTCGCTGCTGCATTGCTAGCCGTATTTTTAAACAGTGGTTAAAAAACCTTTATTTACGCAACACGTGATTTTAAACAATGCTCCAGAACTATATTTCAGAAAGAGCAATTGTCCATCCGACAGTCAGGTTTGAAGGAGGTAATCTTGTTCTAGGTGAGAGTCAGATAGGTGAGCAAACGTACATTGGGCTAAGCACTATAATAGGATACCCCTCTAAGAAAAGCCTCAATAAGATTCCCCGCGATATTAACGACTTGGACTCATTATCCAAAGGTGCTAGAGTAGGCTCCATGTGTTTCATAAGGTCTGGAAGCGTTATTTACGAAGAGGTTTTTATCGGCAGAAAGCTGGTAACCGGTCACAACGTCCTCATAAGAGAAGGAAGTCGTATTGGAAATAACTGCTTAATCGGAACGGGGACGATGCTCGATGGAAGCGTTCAAATAGGAAATAACGTTAGGATTCAATCCAGCGTATACCTTCCGCACGGCACTATTGTTGGAGAAAATGTTTTCATAGGTCCCCATGCATGCATCACCAACGACCGCTACCCAGTTTCGAAAAAACTCCTTCCCGTTATAATAGGGAACGATTGTATAATAGGAGCGAATTCGACGATAATATCCGGAGTACACGTCGGAGATAACTCAGTGATTGCGGCAGGATCTGTGGTCACGAAGGATGTTCCGCCCAACGTGGTTGTTATGGGGGTTCCGGCAAGAATATATTTATCCAGAGAGGAGTATGAGAAGAGAAAGGTGAAGCACGAGCATGGGGAGTGATATTGTCTCGGAAGTGAGAAAGGCCATTTCAGATGTCGTTGACCCTGAGATAGGGTTGACACTTGGAGAGCTCAACCTGATTAAAGATGTTAGAATAGAAGGAGACATGGTCGTTGTCGAGTTCATTGCTACGACGCCGTTCTGCCCCCTCGCCGAGGCTCTTGCAATGATGGTGAGAGACGCTGCTAAAGACGCTGCTAAAGGAAAGAACGTTGCCGTATATATTAGAAACCATATAAATGAGGAAGGCATTAATAAAAGAGTCAATGAGAATCAGACTCAGTAAACCCTGTATCTCAGAATAGCGCCTATGCCGCCGATGCTCCTAAGCTTCTCCGCGGACTCATGTCTTCCACTAACTATCGTCACCTTGCCGCCATACGCCTCTACCATACGCATCATGTCTGCCACCCTATTCAATAGGTCGCTGGACTTAGATGCCAGTTTAGCGTGTATTACCAAATGGTCTACAGCCCCTTTCTCAACAGCCTTCCAGGTTTCTTCAAAACCATACACAGCCTTTTCCTCAACCATATTCTTAAGAAGATCCTCAACAGCCACCATCTCGTCAATGCTCTTCAACTCCTTCGCCACCACCTTCATCTCGCCGCTTCTAAGAAACCCGTAAATCGCTGACAGTGTTCCGCCAGAAGCATGGAAACAGCCTATTACAGCACTGTGAATATCCCTATACTCTTCTTTCAGAAACCTTAGGAAAGGCTCGTAAACGACGCTCAATCCGATTAAGACTATCATCGGCTTCTCTCTAAGCCAAGCCTCCCTCAATACCTTAGCAGTCTCGTGGAAAAACCTTTTTACTGAGGCTTCGCGTTCCGCAGGGAAGTTTTTACCAGGCATGTCCTGCTCTACCTCAAAGCTTTCAACAACGCCGTAATCCTTTACGAGAGCAATAGTAGAAGACCCGAGCTCGATGGCTACGATGATGAACTTTTGAGTACTCACTTCTCGGCTCAGGATTCTCCTCTGGATCGGAGAAATCCCTTTTTTCTCGAGGACAAGCGTATCGCCAACTCTTATCGAAAGAGTATGGTAATGACCCTTAACACCCTCAAGATCCTCCGGGCATTCTACGACACGCCCTCTGAGACGAATACTCTCTGAGGAAACGTCGAATTCAACGCTTTCAACAACTATCTTTATGAAAACCTTACGCCTGACCTTCTCCTCTCCACCAACTTTAACAACCCTAGTGGTCTCAGAAAGAGCACGGTCACCCTCATCTATAAGGTGAAAAGCCTTCCACAACTCCTCTCCAGAAAACGGCTTAACCTCCAGAATGCTCTTGTCGTAGTCTACTCTGATCATTAACAACACTTCCTCCTCGCTTGCGAAACCCGTGTCAACCTCTCTCAGTAAAAGAGAGAAAATATAAGTATTGTTTGAATTCTTCATCAGCTGGAGGGGCATGTACTTCTTTATTCAACGATGAGAAAATGTAGCAACTATTTCATCTAACGAAACTCTGAGAGCGATTATGAATGCTAAACCCTTTAAAAGCGCCGGCGGGAAGATTCTCGCCATTTCTATATATTTATGGTCTCGAACTTCCGACCAACGGGTTTATGCCCGTGCGCGTAGCGCGCAACGGTTAACAGCCCGCTGCTCTAGGCTGTTAAACTACCTGCTGAGCTACGCCGGCCCGCCGGCTGATAGTCTGAAATCAAGGAAGGTTAAATATTTTTCGCCCTTATCTTTAGGAGAAACTAAATTTCAAAGCGTATTTCTTATTTTAGTTATAGTTTCTCGAATCTTACTCCCTTAGCCGCGATATGAGCCCTATTACGCCAAGTATCAGCAGTATTAGGCCGGCGAATAGGAAGAACGGGTACATTTTATCCAGAGCTTCCCCAGTATCTACAGTGTAGTATAGGAGTAGGGCTCCGCAACACGTTAATAGTATTGCGAACAGTTTTGCTACCACCACGTCTATTTTCAAACCGCCTTCAGCACCAAGACCCTTAAGATAAATCTTTCTTTCCGTCCGTTTAAGCCAGCCTCTTCTTCAAGTATACGTCGACCATGTAAGATAAGCCGTATTTGCTGAAAGCCTCTTGCTCAGCCTTCTTCTTTATCTCGAAGAACTTCTCTATCTCCTTCTTCCACGGTTCCTTAGAATACCTCTTATCCTTCTTAAGCTCGTTAAGTCTCTTTATATCCACGTCGAGGAGCCTGGTACTCGGAAGCTTATACTCCTCTATGTCCGAAGCATAAACACCCATCCACTTTGCTCTGGGCGTGGCTAGCTCAGGGACGTGCGCCGCATTGGCTGAGCCGGAGATTATGACTTGCGCAATGTGGAGGCCCCAGGGATCGGCGTCGGTGAAGATATAGACTGGAAGATCCAACTCCGTGTTAAGCCTTCTTATGAGGCGCCGCGTAGCACGGGGGGCTTGACCAGCAGTGTGAATCAGGATTGCATTATACTTCTTCCAAGCCTTCTCCTCGACGAACCTTGTGAACATTGCACCCTTCTCTATGCAAATAACCTTATCGGCTGAGGTTTTTATGAACTTGGCAGTAGCTAATGCTGGTCCTATCATTAACCCGTCTGGGTGAGAAGTCAGGTTTATCCTCTTCCCCTCATATCCTTTAACCGTGTACTCTATCGTAAGATCTGCGAAGATAGCACTCCTTTCTTCAGGATATATGTTGAAATCCTCTCTAGGAGCCCCTATTATCGACTCCAGCTCTGTTATTATCCTATCTGACTCGCTCTGGTCTTCGAAGCCGAGATCAACCCCCTCCGCCATGTAGAAAACATCTCTCAGCGTGCTCGTCTTATCCTCATCTATTAGCCTCCTCGCAACGCTTGCAACCCATACCAACTGGGTAAGAGGCTTCAAGTGCTTCACGTTTCTAAAAGTACGGAGGGCCTTCTTGGGACCTAGTACGTAATGGCCCTTCTTCTCATCGAAGACAATATTGTCAACAGTCCTCAAAGGTATTTCGACGAAAGGCGGTTCTCTTCTCTCTACCTGTTTGAGTATTTGGATAGCAAGCCCAACTATATTTCTCCAAGCCTTAGACTCCTTTTTCATATGCTCCAGGAAAACACTATTGTTTTTTAAGCCTTAACATTTAGTTTAAAACACGCTTTATCCGGCCGAGATAGAAACGTATTTAGGATGCCTAGTCATGTTCTGATCTTAGGCGGCAGGTAGGCTCGGGGGGCTCGCCATCCCCTGTAACCCGAAACTGGCGACACGCGGGGAGCTGATAACCGTGGGGACAGGGCGGATTCGCGCAGCCGTGTGCGACAGGGCTGTGAAAGCCGTTCCTTACCGGGCGGGTGTGGCGGAACGTGTCCGCTGTAGGGTGGGCACGCCCGCCTAATTACCGAACCCCGCTAGGCCCGGGAGGGAGCAGCGGTAAGGTAAGCTACCCGCGTTGGTAAGAGACGGTTGGAGGAAAAAACCTGTCGCTCATGGTTGCGTTGAAGAAACCCGATCCTCATGGGGCTGCCGCCTCTCCAAGATTTTTCTAAAGCCTATTCTCGTGGGGGCTTTAAGCAAAAAAGATATTTATCGTAATAAAATTCTGGGAAGCACTTAATCCGTAAACCATTTTAATACTTGTTCTTCTAATGCCGACAAGTACGGCAGTAACAATGTGTGGAATAATAGGTTACATAGGCAGTATGAACGCGTCGCGAATAGTTTTAGAGGGTTTAAAACACTTAGAGTACAGGGGTTACGATTCCGTCGGCTTTGCAGGAGTACTAAACGGCAGCTTGATAGTGAAGAAGGATGTGGGAAAGGTTGATGATGTCCATGCCAAGCTAAACTTTTTAGAGCATAATCTTAACCTAGCAATAGGGCATACTCGGTGGGCGACTCACGGTAGAGTCACTAAGACCAATGCGCATCCTCATATTGATTGTAGGAAGGACATAGCAATAGTCCATAATGGAATAATAGAGAATTATGAGGAGTTGAAGAATGAGCTAGTTTCAAAGGGGCATGTTTTCAGGAGTAGGACTGACAGCGAGGTTGTGGCACACTTAATAGAAGAGGAGGCGAATAATGCGGCAAGCTTCGAGGAGGCTTGTTTCAAAGCATTCAGCAGGCTTGAAGGAGCTTATGCAATACTAGCAATTGATAGGAAAGATTATAAGATCGTGGCGATCAAAAAAGGCTCGCCACTCGTAATAGGTTTGGCTGATCACGGCTCATTTGCTGCTAGCGATATACCTGCTTTTATAAACTACACTAAGAAAGTCGTGTATCTCTATGATTATGATATGGTTGTTCTTAAACCAGATCCTGTTTTTTACAATATTGAAAATGGTAATCTGGTCAAAGTAGAGCGACCGATTCAAAGCGTGGAATGGGATGCTGAAAAAGCTAGGAAGGGAGAGTTTGAACATTTCATGTTGAAAGAAATCATGGAACAAGTTGACACTGTTCAGAGGGCAGCAGATCAAGATAAAAAGATTCTTGAGAAAATAGCAAACGAAATAAAAAGGGCAAGGGGGATTTTTCTAGTAGGATGCGGTTCAAGCTATCATGCTTGTCTAACGGCGAGCTATGTTTTCTCTAAGGTTGCTAGAGAACATGTCAACGTCGTGCTCGCTTCAGAATTTCCAAATTACGAGCACTTTCTAACGAGTAAAACACTCATCATCGCAGTATCGCAATCTGGTGAAACATACGATGTGCTTGAAGCTATCAGAGCAGGAAAAAAGAGGGGAAGCAAAATAATATCTGTTGTAAACGTTATGGGCTCGAGTCTGGCTAGAGAATCCGACGAATTCCTACTTATGCACGCAGGTCCAGAAATATGCGTCCTCTCAACCAAAACCTATACTTCGCAGATAGCTCTCTTAAACCTGCTCGCCTACACTCTTGCTGGAAGATATGAAGAAGGGAGGAGACGCTTAAAATATCTTTGGAATGTTATCTATTACCTTACTTCAGCAAATACGAGAAATAAGATAAGAAAGCTGGCTGAGAAGCTGGCTGATAAAAAACACATATTTTGCATAGGAAGGGGCCTCCAATATCCGACTGCAATGGAGGCAGCCTTAAAGATAAAGGAGGCGAGCTATATCCATGCTGAAGCATTCGCGGGCGGAGAGTTAAAGCATGGAACTATTGCACTCATAGAAGAAGGAACGCCCTGCATAGTATTCGTCTCCGAAGAGAACGGTAAGGAGATACTATCAAATGCAACAGAAGTAAAGTCGAGAGGCGGATACATTATAGGAATATCTCCCACCAACCACGAGGTTTTCGACTTCTGGATTAAAGTACCAGAATGTGGGACAGAAAATCCCATTGTTCAAATAATACCTGTCCAAATACTGGCCTACCAACTGGCAGTACTAAGAGGATGCGATCCTGATAAGCCCAGGAACCTAGCGAAAAGCGTTACTGTGAAATAAGCGTAAATTCTCTAAACCCGTATATTGCAAGAATAGCTATAATCACGTTAATCAAAGTTTAGCGTAATGTTTTAGATATTCTTTCTCCTTACACTTTTGGTATTCGGGAAACCTAATAGTGCCAGGTAGTATATTATTCTGAACGCCTTCCATCCATATGCATAGGCTTTAGATTTCCAGCGTGATGGACAGGTTATGGAGGGGTTTATTGTTAATGGATAAAATGGTTTTATTCATCGTAAAGCGGAGCGTCCAACAAGACGTGAAGCCCCGTTCCCCAGGCGCCTGCGAAAACAAAAGACCTAATGCCTAAGCTCCCATCCGTTTCTAATGGGAGCATCTTGTAAAGTGAGAGTAAAAATTTTCAAGCAGAAACATGATATAACCCCCTCTCCGGTGCCCCTCTCGACTCCTGTATTCTTTACAAGCTCCCTTACCCATCAACTCTTCAAGGGTTGCAAGCATCTTTTCAACCCCAACCAGCCTCTTACATGAGCAGGGCTTCCATTGGAACGAGTTTCTTTTTAACTCGTCAGGCGCTAGGCTTAACCCCTCCATGGTGACTGAGCCGAGCAGATATGCGTCTTCATCCCCCAAAATTACTGGATGATAGACGGTATTCCTCGATTTTGATACCAATTTCACCAAGCTCCTTCTCCACCACACTGTTATCAGCAAGCCTCAGCCTTACCCTCCTTATCGGCTTAACGTCCAGTTTTTCAAGTAAAGAACTGTGTAAAACGGTATACGTAGAGCTGCTGTCAACAGTTAACTCTACGTCCGCCTTCTTAGTGCTGACGAATACATTCCAGATTCTAGCTTTCACCTTGAATACCTCCTCTGAAGTTAAATTAGAGTAATCCTTGAAGAAATCAATTTTTCTAAGGTACTCATCGAATCAACGAATCTCTTCCTGAGCTCAGGATTCACCATCGCTAACAATATTCATGGGGCTGAGCTCAAGCGTAACTGAAGCCAATGAATAGGTAAGCCGATTAATAGAGATATCTCGTTACGTTCCGTATTTCATTTGAAAGTGGGCCAGGCCGGATTCGAACCGGCGATCTCCCGGTTATCAGCCGGGCGCCTTAAACCAGACTGGGCCACTGGCCCTTGTTTACTTTATTTTCTAAGCCAACTATTAAATTTTTCTTGACTATAGCTATTCAAAAGGGTTTTTCAAAGCCTGTTAATCGCTCAAACAGTAGGAGCCTGGAATTTAACTCAAAGTGCTTTTTCTCTATATTCTTTTCCCAGCTTCTTCAATTTTTCTGATAGTATATAGCATTAGAACACTATAAGACTGCATCCTTGATGAAAGCATTGTCTAGAATCCCTAACTTAACCCGGTATGCCAGCGGATCTTCTAATTTATGACCTATAGCTATCAGAGGATACATATTAAATGGAAAGAGAAACATTAACAGCATTTTCTATAAAATATAATGGAAAACTTCTATGAAAAGTCTTTCCAAATTATGCAGAGCTACATTAAGCATAGTTATGGTAGTGCTTGCTTTAAGTTATGAGCCTTTTTCTGAAAAAGTTATTTTTGCTTCCGGTTTGATCATCTTTCCTGCAACAATCTATCTAAAGGGGAGGTTTAAGTCAGGAAGCATTGCAGACGCATCATTCTTGTAGCTTCTGGCGTACTCGTTTTAGACAACCTGGTGCTCAAGGTTTCAGCTACTCCTATGGAAGTTTTTAATTATGTTGAGGTGGATTAGGGAAAAATGAAATCAACAAGGTAATCCTTGAAAAAGGATATTTAATGAGACTGTCAGCAGTATACACTTTTGATGCTACAATGTTAATACTATAAATGTAGCTTTCGGTTATGGAGATGATTATGAGAATTCGACAACGATATGGTATAATTCATCATCATACAGTTATATGACTCTTTCAGCAATATGTTTTCATCAATGCTACAGGAATGCTAACCTTTTCTGAAGACCCTATAACAATATCCGCCCGAGGGAACGCTACTACATCGGGATTTGGAGAGGAAAACTTGGAAGGATGTCTTCTAACCATAAGAAATTGGCGGTTTCAGAGCATCAAGTTTTCGCTCCTATAAATCCTCATAGGATTACGGGCCCGGCGGGAATTGAACCCGCAACATCTGGGTTAAAAGCCCAGCGCTCTAACCAGGTTGAGCTACGGGCCCTAGGGGCTTAAGCTTTGGGAAGAATAAAAATATTTTCTCTTTGTTTAAGCCTCTAAGACGGTGGGTAAGCCTCCTTTCTCAGCGACTTTTTTTCGGAAGAAAAAGGTTGACACCCCCGGTATAAACATAGGGATGAAGAATGTTAATGCTCTAATCAACCCTAGAATAATGGACAAGTATAATCATACTCATTTAAAGTCTTATTTTAGTATTTTCTTAAAGAAAGCATCTAATTCATCCAGTCTTTTTAGCGCAGGATGCTCAGTACCCAGTTTTTCAGCAAAGTACTTCAGGGTTTCTTCGAACTCTACCCTCCTCTCCCCGTCTACAAGCTTGTCAGCGTAGCAGACTATTTTCTCCTCCAGCGTCTCAGGAATAAGGTCTATGAAGCCCAGCTTCAGTTTCTCGGCCTCCTCTCTGGATATTCCTCCCCCCACGTGTCTCTCAACTATTCTCGCAAGCCTCTCATCCAATTGTCTCCTTCTTATTATTCTCCCGCCCACTACACCGTGCGAGACATCGTGGGTAACCGACCTCCCTATGTCGTGGAGCAATGCTCCCGCCGCGACTAGTTTCTCGTCGACATCGTATCCTTTTAGCCTTATTCTATTCGTCAGTTCCATAGCAACCCCTAGAACCCTGATGGCATGCTTAATAACATTGTCAGCAACGCCTTCTTCCCGGAGTATTCTCAAGCATTCTTCTTCACTAGGTACCTTACTCTTTCTCCTCATCTTCGATCGTTTTTATCAGCGTGTTAAGCTTCCTGATGTAATTCTCCTTATCCATTCTCTGCAGAGGTTCGCCGCAAACGGGGCATTTGAAAAGGTTTTCAACAGCCTCGTCGAACACGAGTGTTCTATGGCCCTCCTTACCGCAGTAGTACAGCTCATTCTTCTCCACGAACTCGAGTTTGCTCCTCAGCTTCTGGAGTATGATTCTCCTGTAGTTTGCAGCTATGCCCTCAACCTGGTCTATCAAGGGCAGCCATAGGAATATGCTCTTCATCTTGTCACCCTCCTCCTTCTTTATCTCCTCGTAGGCTATCAGCGCCTTCTCGTAGAGCTTGAACAATATCTTCCTAACATCCCCTACTCTTAGCCCGGTTTTCGTGGAGATTTGCTCTTCAGTGGCCTTCTTAAGCTGTATTAATGCTTCTGCAACCTCTACGGCCTCGTCCCCGCCTATTAGGCCAACTATCTGCGTGTAGAGGTGACTTACTGCATCCAGCTTATCTTCTCCCAATACTATCATCTCTATACAAGGGGTTCCTACATATTACTTTTCCCCTGGGAGAGGGGACTATGAATACCCTCGGGTTCTCATGTTGCTTGTAAAGCTCCTTCCCCTGGAAAACCCTGTCTAGGAATATTGCTAGCGCAGCTATCTCGGAATGAGGCTGGTTTGTAATTGAGACATTGTAATCTGAAACCCTGTAGGCTTCGCCAGGAACCTTTTGCCCCCCAATTATAACTAGGATCCTGCCCGACCTCCTCACGTCATTGATGACGCTTTCAACAGGCATACCGTACATCGTGAGGTGAGTGATTAGGCCACCGGCTTCTCTCCACTTTCTCACCGTCTCCAACCAATTCTCAGTATATTCTATTCTTATTCTACCACCCCATATCCTAACAATCTTATTCGCATTCTCCTCAAGCTTAGAATCTTTATCGCCGTGAATGATGAAGGCGCTTGCCCCGAAGGCTCTTGAGACGAGGAAGGCGTGCATGGTCACTCTCTTATCCCTGATTATTCTATGGCCTAGGCGTAGGACGCCTATTTCAAAAGCGTTCTCATTCATTCCTTGCTTGAAGACTCTTCTCTAAGAACGTCTCCTAAGGTTATGCTTGACAAAGGTTTAGCCACGTGCTTGACTGGGATATGCTCTTTCCCCGTGGAACCAGGTTTGAGCAACTTTATCTTCAAAACATCCTCCATCTTCCTAGTGTCGGGAATAGAAGGCACAATCCTGCCAGCCTCGATCTTCCTTATGAGAGATACTTTTAAACCTGTTCTAGCCCCGAGCTCCTCTTCACTCCAGCCCAGCTCTCTCATCCTGTTCTTTATCAAGTCCCTGTAGTTCTCAACAAGCTCCATCTCGAAAGAGCTCTCTGTTTTCACCGCCTTTTTCTCAACAGGCTTTGGGGCAGGGAGCTTAGCCACGGTCTTTTTCGCTTTCAACAAAGGCCTGTTAACGCTCTCCGGAAACCCTTCTTCCACAGGGATCTTCTTCGTAAGAGTGTTGAAGCACTCTGGGCAGACACTCATAACACTGCCCTCTACGACAACCCTCCTGAGCCTAGAAGCTCTGCCCCCGCATATTTCACATATCATTTTAAGAAAATAAGGCTGAGGAGGTTTGAGATATGCCTTTCCTCAAAGGCTTCCTGATTGCAGTAGAACTATTGCTTGAGCAATGTCTCCGCTCGTCGTAACCAGTGCTTTCCTAGCTTCTTCAACACTCCTACCCGTCTGCTTGGCTACGAGTAGAACATCATCATCCGGCGGGACATACTCTTCCTTTTTCTTCTCGATCACAGGCTCCCCCACTATTTGATATATCTCCTGGGAACCGCCCGTCATCTTAGTCACCACGGGTGAGTCGAAGACTATTCTCTCATTATCCGTCTCTATGACAACGCTCCTAACACCCTGTATCTCCTCTATCTTTATGCCGAGCCTCTTTAAAAGACGCTCCTGCTCTCTCCTAGACCTGAATCCGATACTCATCTCCACCAGTCCATTGACATAGCGTGGAATTACCTAGTGAATCCTTCTATTGGCATTAGTGTAAGAGTGTTTCTAACACCCTCGATCTTCCTTATAGACCTACTTATGAAGTCCTTAAGCTTCTCGCTACTCTCCGCCTCGACTTTTGTTATTATGTCATAGACTCCGAAGACTATCCAAGCCTCTGCAACCCCCGGTATCTCCTTAAGCTTGTTCAACACATCATTCTCCGTCCCTATCTCAACGTTTATCAAAACGTATGCATGGACCATTCTTCATCCACACCTGAATTAAAACCAGCCCCTAATAAAAACCTTTTTATCCAAAACCCTCGTTTTATGCTCTCTATTGGCCAGGCGACATAAAATTTGCTTTATGCTTTCAGCAGTAAACCGTGGAAAAACCTTTAAACCCTTGTTTAACAGACTTCTACTGGAGTGGGGCCGTAGTCTAACCAGGCAGGACGGCGGGCTCCAGCCAATAATGGTAAGGACGATCCCATCAGGGAGATGATGAGAGGTTGGAGCGGTGAGAGACCCGTGAATGGGGGTTCAAAGCCCGGAGAGGCGGACACATCCTCCCGGCCCCATTCGTTTCTTCATCTAGCAGGATAGATTATTCGAGTACCTATTTTCTCCCCCGAGACCGCTCTCAGAATGTTTAAAGGATCAGAGCCGTTTACGATCACGAGCGGTATCCTCGACCTTTCAAGTATCGATAGAGAGACCTGGTCTAGAAGCCTGTATTCTCCGGGCGTCGACTCCTCCATGCTCAGCATTTCTCTAAGCCTCCCTATGCTTACCTCCCTAAGCAGTTTTGCATCCGGATTTTTCGAAGGGTCGGCGTCGTAGACACCGTCGACATCCGTGGTCTTTATCATAAGGTCGGCTTTTATCCTCTCGGCCACGAGCGCAGCCACAGCATCAGTAGACTGTGCTGGAGAGAAGCCTCCTGCTACGAGTATTTTGTTTCCAGCAGCATCTAATTGTTTCTCAAGCTCTTCGAAACTCCCTATGATATTCCTGCTCGAATACTCGCCAAGGGCTATGGAAAGCAGGAGGGCGTTCAACCTAGTAACCATTATACCGACCTCGTCGCATGTAGCGAAGTCTGCACCGAGACTCTTAGCCGCCTTTATGTAAGTCCTGCTGGGCTTGCCACCGCCGACTATAACTATGACCCTGTGCCCCGCATTATGCAGTTTAAGTATCGCATCCGCTGTCCTACGCGTTCTCTCTAAGTCTATCGAATCATCCTTGAAGAGGGCGTGGCCTATTTTAAGAACGACCCTCATTTCCTCCCCTATTACTCCCTCGAGGTGAAATATTAATATATGGGGTGCTAAGGCTGTTTCGAGACCCGGGGTTTTGAGCGAGAAACCGTTAACATCTTCGGTGAGGGAGTACCTTTCTAGGAGAATTATTAGAGAGCTCTCTGAGAAAAGAGGAAGGGGGACGGAGCTCATCAGTCTGTACATCCCTCCTGGAAGAAGGATAAGCGAGGTAATGGCTAACCTGAGAGAAGAATATGGCAAAGCCTCTAACATCAAATCTAGGACAACTAGGAAGAACGTTCAGGACGCGATAGTCAAGGTTCAGCAGAGGCTTAAACTTTACGACGAGGCCCCTGAGAACGGGCTAGTAATATTCTGCGGAGCAATACCCGGGGAGACCCCGGGCTCTGAGAATATTGAGATACACGTGATAGAGCCTCCTGAAAAGATCACCCTCTCCTACTATGGTTGCGACGACAAGTTTTACGTAGAGCCTCTTAAGGAAATGCTGGAGAAGAAAGATAAGTACCTGATCCTATCTATAGATAATTCTGAGGCTACGATAGCAGTAGCATCTGGCAGGAACATAGATATTAGGGAAGAGCTGACGTCTGGAGTCCCAGGTAAGACAAGCAAGGGGGGACAGTCTGCTAGAAGGTTTGAAAGGTTGAGAGAGATGGAGCTTAACGATTTCTACAGACGTGTAGCTGAGGATCTTAACGAGGTTTATCTTCAAAACCCCGATATTAAAGGGCTTATCGTAGGCGGCCCTGGACCGACTAAAGAGATATTTCTCGACAAAGACTTTATCCATTACGAGCTCCGTAAGAAAATACTAGTCGTTGTAGACACATCTTACACTGGCTACCAGGGTATAAAGGAGATCCTGGAAAAAGCCTCGGAGAAGCTTCAAGAACTCGAGATAATTAAGGAGCGAAGCCTCGTAAACAGTTTCCTGAAGCTTCTAAGCACGGAGCCGGATAAGGTGGTTTATGGTCTTAAGGAAGTTGAAAACGCAATCTTAAGCGGAAGAGCTAGGCTCATACTGTTCTCCGAAGCCCTCGATGTTTTCATAGTTAAAATCAAATGTGATAATTGCGGCTACGAGACTGCGGAGCAGCATACATTCCAAGAAACGGAAATTCTCCCAGCGAAACTGTCTTCAACACCATGTCCCCAATGCGGTTCAACAAGCCTACGCATAGTTGAGAAAGAAAGCTTACTCGACAAGTATATTGAAATGGCCTCGAATAAAAGCGTGCAACTAGAGCTAATATCGACAGCAACAGAAGAAGGGATGATGCTCTACAAGGGCTTTGGTGGGGTAATTGGAATGCTAAAGTAGCGTTTTAGAAGTTTAATCCTTATATACCATAAGCATCTGACTTTTATGCGACCTAATCGATTGCATTTTTAGTGAGAAGAGTTTAAGAACCTGTTCGAACCTGCAATCATTTAGAAAATAAGTTGGCGGAGTACTATTCTGAAGTAAGACTTCTAGGAAAACCTTCACCCCTCGTTATGAAGAAAATCGACGCTGCCTTCAGGGAATTCACTACCAGGACGGATTACACTCTCAAATTCATGCTCTATAAGGGTTTTAAATACATACCTGCAATCGGATACTCGTGTTACGAATACAGGAGAGATTACACAGACCAAACCCTAGACTGGTGCCTAAGCCTGACGCCGGAATACAGTAGACTGCTTGTCGACACGATAGCTGAGCTAAATGGAGAGAGTTGAAGTAAGAACCTTCAGGTCAAGGAGACTCCGTTGGAAGAAAGAAGAAAAATTCTTAAGGAAATATAATGTGATCGCGGTAGCCTGGTCTTCAAGAATCTGGATCTAGAAGAGGTTAACGATGAGGCTGAAGCCTTGCTTTCTAAAAAACTATTGTTTAAAGAAGACCCTAAAGACAGGATGATTGTTGAGGATTTCCTAATCAAAGAAGTCCAGAAAAGGTTTTCAGGAGATTTGAAAAGGGATTTGGATAAGTGGGTAATTAGTTACATAGACGGCAGGTTCGGAATAAACGAGAACGCGAGGAATTGGGGAGGATTCTTTAAAGCATTCTTTCAATTACATAAGGAACATCCTGAAACCAAGTTCTTAATATATTGTACATACTCCTGAAAGAGAGATTCTTGCCGCTGTAGGAGGAGACCGTTCCTTGCAAACGTTACATGTGGTCAAGTGCTTTTAGGAATTCTTTGGGAAAATTATCCTAAAAAGACTAATCGATAAATAGCTCAGCTTCTTCCCTATTGCACTTGACAACTCTCCTATCATTCTCACCCATTTTTCTCAGTTTAATCTCTGATAAAGAACTAATTATTTTTTAACACTAAGAAGAGAACGATCTGAATTCAACTAGAATCCTTTTTTCTTTTCGAGAAATACAGCAATACTGCTATTACAACAATGACCATAATCATTACTTCTGTAGGCGTTGGTGTTGGAGTTGGAGTAGGTGTTGGCGTCGGTTGAGAAGAAACTTTTAGGTAGAAAGTATGGAGAACATCCGTTATAAGATTCACTGCCAAGTTAAGGGATTCTCCACATCTATTCCTGAAAGCAGCATTGTTCCAATCATAATTACTATCCATCCATACGCAAGTATAATCACCATCAATATCGAAAGTAGTATCGAATGCAAGCTTTAAAGTAGCATCATACGCCGATATCGTATCCAAAGTACCGTCGAAGAGAAAGAAAGTATTAAATTCACTAATGTAGCTGCGGGTTTTTTGATTTACGTAAGTTTCGTAATCGCTATGGTGCGTCTCCCCCCAGCAAGTTGACGATCCCATTACTGTGCATAAACAGATACATCCGAAATATAGTGCGTCATAGCCCCGAGTCTTTTAGCAGCATCAGAAACTTTTCCAGAAATATAAAGCAAAAAAGCTAAATCAAACTCTTCCTGAGCACGTTTTGCCGAAGCATCGTCCTGCAAAGAACCACCCTCACGATAATAAACATGGTGCTTCCGAGTATCACCTATGCCATCCGGTGCTCCACCGTTATCAGGAAGCTCAGTACCATAGAGGTAAACAGCAAGATTACTTATGATGAAAGCTTTCTCCTCTTCCGGAAGCCGGTCTAAAGCATGCTGAGCAAGCCAGTCGTGAGTCCCATGCTTAGGATTAGAAGGATCATTACTGTAGCCACCATTACTCCATCCACAACTAGTCCCAATGAGATCCGATGCAAATGAGAAAAACAGTATTACGAAACCAAGAATTTTAAGCTTTTAAGCACAACTCTAACAAAAAATTTATCTACTTTAGAAATCTTCTACAACCGGGCCCTGGTGGTGTAAAGGTTAGCATTGGAGGCTGTCAGCCCCATTTAAGGCAGAACCCTCCCGATTCGGGTTCGAATCCCGACCAGGGCGTTTTTTATCACATTAATCATAAAATTAAATACATTAATTCTAGAAAACGCTCTCATATTTTTATGGCATTTAGAATTTAATTAAAGCTGCTAGGCTGTCCAGAATGTTCTCTAAGTATTTAGCTAGGTTTTCAGGAAGGCCTGTAAGCTCAACGCTTAGGAATCCTCTCACTATTATTGACTTTGCCTCTTCCTCGCTGAATCCTCTTGCCATCAGGTATATGAGTTCTTCTTCAGCTATCCTACCTATGGCTGCTTCATGAGTTAGTTGAACATCCTGCATCCTCGCCTCTAGCTCGGGCACTGCGTCTATTCTGGACTCGTTTGACAGTAAGAGCCCCTTGCATTCCACATGTCCTTTAACACCTGGAGCATTACCTACAATCCGGGCTCTGGCAACGGTTACGCTATTGTCTAATCCTATCGTCCTCGACAGTATTTCGCCTGAGCTTGATGGAGCACTGAGCTCCAATACGCTGCCTATGTCGATTTGAGACGACTCCCTGCCCATTATGATGGATAACAGGTGGGCTCTGCTCTCCTTCCCCTTCAGATTAGCCACCGGGTACGTTTGGAGAGAGGATACTGGCGAAGTGTTTATGTAGTGGCTTATGAAAACGCCGCCTTCCTCGATGTGGGCGACTGTCCTAGGTCTGACGTGAATAGCCTTGCCCCAGCTGTGGATCATTGTGAACGTCAGAGTGCCTCCTTTCTTCACGTAGAATTCAGATATTCCGATGTGGAGACCAGCCTCTTCCCTCATGGCGGCACACCCCGTTATAACGTGCAACTTAGAGTTCTCACCGACTATCACTATGTTATGCGGAGCCTGAATCAAGCCCGGCGTCCGTAGGAGGAGGCAGGCTTGCACGGGTGTATCAACGTTAACTCCCTCATCCACCTTTATGAAATATCCTTCTTTTTCCCCTAGGAATGCTGCAGCAGTATACTTATCAGTGTCGACTGGAATTGCCTTCCAGTAGTAATATAGGTTTTCAGAGTCTTCAAGAGCCTCGCTCAACGGCTTAACCGTTAAACCGCTCCGCTTGGCTGAAGAATATACTACCCTGTTATCAACCTGATAGTAGCTTCCAGACCTGTTTCTTTCCATTAAGTCTATTCCTACGGATTCTAAAATCCTCTCAGAGCCTTCGATCCCTGCCCCAAAACCTGTTTCAAGCTTAAAAACTGAAAGATCCAGGTCTAATCCGTAAGGAGCCGGTTTCTTCAACGCGTCCTCGGCTCTTGGCTTAAGGATCTTCCTAGTCTCCTCCAGGTTCAACGCCTAGCCCTCCTACAGTTCGCGCATGCTTCGAACCCGTGCTCCATAATGTTTGAAACCATTTCCTCAGGGTCTCCGCTGCAAACTATTCGTCCGTCAAGTAGAACATGCGCTTCTGAAGCCTTAACGTGTTTAGCAATATAGCCCGTGTGCGTTATCAGTATTGAAGCCTTTCCGTTTGAAGACAGGTAGCGGGATATTGCTGAACCTATGATTGCAAGATTCTCCACGTCGACGCCGGAGTCAGGCTCGTCAAGAAGCAGGAGGCGAGGGTTTTGAATGAGAGTTAGCATAAGCTCAGCCCTCTTAGCCTCTCCGCCGCTGAAGCCCACGTTAAAATCCCTTTCTAGAAGGCCCTCCATTCTCAGGAGCCTCGAATACTCTTCAAGAATCCTCTCAGCCTCATCTCTCGGAAGGCCTCTTTTCTCGAGTATTCTTAAGGCTAGGCTTCTGAGCCTAACTCCCTTCAGCCTCGGCGGGAACTGGAAGCCCAGGCCTAGGCCGAGCCTAACCCTCTCCTCCATCGTTAAGCCTGTTATCTCCATCCCGTCGAAAAATAGGGATCCTGAAACAATTCTGTACCTTTTATCACCCACTATAGCATGGAGCAATGTGGATTTCCCTGAGCCGTTAGGCCCCATAAGGAGAACCAGTTTCCCCCGGTTAACTTGGAGGTCTACTCCCTTAATCACAGTTTTGCTTCCAAGCTCCACGAGGAGGCCTTTCAAATAAAGCATTTATATTACCCGCTTATTTTCCGCCCGAAGGCTTTTAAAAGTTTAGCCTCAGATTAACTCTGACAAGTCACCTTTTTTCCTACAAATACCTTATCCTCATAGGCTGTGGAGACGGGGAAGGACCTTAAAGAAAAACTTTATCTTTAAACGATTAATACTAAAAACGATTGATTAAGACGGTGAATACTGGGAGTGCCCTAGGAGAAAAGCCTGACGAGAGCGTTTTCCCGTTACTGTATGTTATGTTTTTGCCAGCAATGTAAACTGGGAACGAGGTGGGTTAAACAATGAGTTTTGCAAAAGGTAAAAGAGTTTTCGAAGAATACGGCTATGTTTTAGATTTTGTTGAAGAGGGGAGAGTTTTAGGCAGGGTCGGCAGGCCCGTCCATTCCCCCTATGCGCAACTGGTGGGAGACATATACTTTACACTATTGGAGGTTTCCCTGTTCCCCCATGTGAAACTTGCCTTAAAGGATAAAGTATTCATAGGCAAGGGAGATAGGCCTCAGGTTAAGAGCGTACTTGGGAGAATAAGGTACTCTGAGCTGACTCCCCAGGCAAGGTTCATACTGCCCGAGGTCGTGGAGTTGATAATAGTGAACAATGAGCAGAGGTTCGTGGATCTTCTTAATAACCTCCAATCCGTGTCTCCGAAGATGCACGCGATAGAGCTTCTGCCGAACATTGGAAAGATGAATGCGAGGAAAATACTTGAAGAAAGGACCATGAAGCCGTTCTCATCCTTCGAAGACTTTTCGAAGAGGACGAGCATACAGGGGATAGTTAAGCTTATGGCTCAGAGAGTCGTTGAAGAGCTTTCTACAGAGGTTAAATACCG
Source organism: Candidatus Brockarchaeota archaeon (assembly GCA_017601345.1). GTDB lineage: Archaea > Thermoproteota > EX4484-205 > EX4484-205 > JAAOZP01 > JAAOZP01. The sequence continues at coordinate 47,492 of JAFNIT010000003.1, forward strand.
TATCTTTACGCGAGACTAGTTTATACTGATTTTAAACACCATTATCTTTTCAAAGAAGAATCCTCTTTGTGAAACTTCTTCCATCTTATAACCTCTTTCTTCAATAAATTGTTTTAGGCCTTTCAAATCAGAGAGGCTTGATTGCACTAGGAACATCACACCGTCTTCAGATAGAAGTGGAAGCGCATTTTCTAAAAGTCTTTTTGAGAAGAAACCGTTTCTTCCAGCAGCCCATGAAATATCCTCATCCGCAGACTGCTCAACCGGCAAGTATGGAGGATTGCTCACTATTAGGCTGAATTTTAGGCCTTTTCTGAATGCTGTTGTCATATCCCCATTCACGATGTAAACGATGCCCTTTAGATCATTCCCCTTTAGGTTCTCGAGGGTGTTTAAGCATGCATGCTTACTCACGTCTACAGCAAAAACCTCGGTGCAATTGCGGCTGAGGAATAGGGAGATTAGGCCGCATCCGCAACCGATTTCCAATGCTTTCTCAGCCTTAATGTTTTTAACAATATCGAGTAACATGTAGGAGTCTTCTGAAGGAGGATACACGTAATCGTCTACGCGGATTCTCAAATCCTCTATTTCTATCTCGTACGTAGCTCCACCACATCCTTATCCAAGAGCTTGAAGGAAGGGCTTACCTTGAGTGGTGTTGATTTAAATCCGCCTCTCCAAAGCCTAGCGTATTTCAAGCTTTGAGACAGATCCAGGTGGATTTTTGAAGCAAGCTCCCCCACAGTAATCTCTTTGTTCACTAACATGGGTTTTTCTGAAGGCGTTTTTGCAGAAGGTGGTTTCAAGTATATTCTCATAATTTCCGAAACCTCGAAAATCTTTTTCAAAAAGTCTCCTCTAAGGAAAACTTCTGTTTTAACAATATGTTCTGGAGGGGCTTTAAGTTCACCCGCTAGTTTATCCTCGTCGAAATCCCCCTCCAGAAGCATTAGAAAGTTCCTTCTCTGTAATCCTCTAATCGAGCTTTCAAGCGTGTATAATGATGTGTATTCGGAAAGATTAACTATACCGCTTTCATAACCTTGTTCTGCAAGGAATTTCCTGATCTCATCTTCTTCCAAAAACCTGGACTTATTGACTACTGTTATTCCTCCTGCATTTAAAGGCTTAAAAACTGCTACAGAGTTCCTGGAAGCAATGTATATGCCGAATCTTGACAACATTTCCCTGACCTGTTGATACTCCTTATATGGTTCTGATTTTCCCAAAAGGACGAGTATCAGGTCTGATTTTAAAAGGACGGTCTGAATGAGCGAGTACCTACGGTTTTGGTTTTCTATTAGAGATGTAGAGATTGGCATTAGGCTGATGTTAACATCTTCGAAGGAAACGCTTAGAGGTTTAAGCTCGTTTAAAGATTCGAGTATGGACTCTTCTTCGAAAAGCCTCGTACGGAATAGGAAATCACATAACAGGCTTTTGTCCCTAGTCAGTATTATTGTCAATATGGTGTTGTCTCCCTTGTCGAAAGTTACTTGTCTCGAGCTACGTCTTTTCTTTTCGAGGATTATTTCGTCCTGTAACCTTGCTATCTGTCTCTTAACCTGTGCCCTAAGCTTCTCAGTCCCCTTATGCTCAGGTATCATGGATAGGAATATCTTAAGGTTTTCAAGCTTCTCCTCCTTGCTCTTGGAGGCAACAACCTTCTTGTACTGCGCTTCAGCCTGCGGAGGCAGATTGGTAACCATCTATTCCAGAATAGTAAGGTATTACGTCTTATTGTTTAAAAACATAATCCCCAACCGTTCTCCTTAACATCTCTATTCTCAGTCTCGTCTTCCTTAAGAACCATAATAGGCTCCCAGCCTCTTTTGCGGAGGGTGTCGAACGCCCGAAAATGTTTCTCAAAGATTGCATTACAACATTCCTCTTAACCTCGGGGAGGCTCAGGCTGTTGAATATTGTTTCAGCCTCCGCATAAATCTTGTCGATAATCTCCCTGTTCGCAGGCTTCCTCAAGCTCTTGGCCCGCTTCCCCGCGTAGTCCATAAATATCTCGTACATCAGGATTGAGGCGGAAACAGCCAGGTTGAGCACGCTATACTCGCTTGAGGAAGGAATGTGGACAACATAGTCTAGTTGGGAAAGCTCCTCGTTCTTAAGACCTATGTCCTCTCTACCGAACACCAGTAGCACCTTACCCTCTACGGGTCTGCATAGTTCAACCATTTCCCTCGGCGAGACGTATTGACGCAACAGGTTTTTAGATGCTAACCTGCCGGAGGTACCAATACTTACAGAAGGTTTTAACTCCCGCAGGGCTTGTGTTAAATCATCGTATACGACTTGGTTCTCTATAATCATAGCACCCCTGGCGGCGTATAGCTTAGAAGACTCTAGGACATTTTTCTCAGGACTTATTAGAACTAGTTTCCTAAACGAGAAGTTTAGCATCGTCCTAGCTATAATCCCAACGTTAACAGGGTACTTCGGCCCTACGAGCACGATGCAGTACTTTGACCCTATGTCCATGGTGGAAGGAAGGGCGCGCGGGTTTTTAATCCTCTTTGGAGGAAGCTTTTTAAAGCAGTCCGTCTTCTAGCAGAAGGGCGCTTGGAAAATTGGGTCAGATGCCATATGTTAGAAAGGAATACATACCGAGAATACCCCAGCTTAGGGTTAGTAAGTTTAAGCTCGGAAAGGCCCGGGAATTCGAAGTGGTTTTTAGGCTTGTCGTGAAAAAGCCCTCTTTGATAATGCAGGAGGCACTTGAATCAGCACGTGTAGCCGCAAACAAGATTCTTGAAGCAGAAGCGGGGGAGAACGGTTACGTTTTGAGGTTAATCCCCTACCCCCATATTATTTGCAGAGAACATAAAATGCTTACAATGGCTGGTGCCGACAGGCTTAGCAAGGGAATGAAGAGAGCATACGGGAAGCCGGTTACCTTGGCTGCAAGGTTAGATGCGGGCAGTCCTGTTATGGAGGTTTATTCGAAAAAAGAGTATGAGAACGTTGTGAAGAAAAGCCTTAAGGTGGCGGCTTCAAAGCTGCCTGTAGAAACCTTAGTAGAAAAGGAGGAGTTGAAGAAGGAGGGGGAGACGAGTGAATAGCCTCCAGGATAGGCTTATCCTCGTCGGTGAGCCTCTCGCCACCCTGGAGGAGTTTTTCCCTGGCGAAGGGACTTTTGAAGAAAACGGCACAATATACTCGAGCACTGTCGGAAGGGTTTTAATAGACAAGGATAAGAGGGAGCTTAGAGTAATACCTGCTAAGACGCTTATAACACCCAAGCCGGGTTTCAGGGTTATTGGAAGCATAACCGGTTTCTCCAGCCATTACGCGAACGTTGAAATATTCTGCATGAATGGCGTAAAGCTAAGCCACGAGTATACTGGTATCATTGGTAGAGAAAGCCTTGGTAAAGCATATCTGCGCTTCCGTGGAGGCGGTTTGAGGGCTTACGTCAGTGAGAACGACATAGTCTATGGTAGTATAATTTCTACAACTAATGTAATCCTACTTGATATTTCTTATAAGGAGTACGGGGTTGTAAAGGCTTATTGCAAGTTCTGCGGCAATGCTTTAGTCATGTCTGGCAAAGGGCTTCTCTGCCCTGTCTGCCGGACGCGGGAGAGGCGGAAAATCAGCATTTTCTACGGCGAGCCTATTGAAAAGCTGGTGGCTAAAGCATGAGGGTGGTGTATAGGAGTAGGGGGAAGGGAGAGGCTGAGCTTGAAATACACGGTGAGACTCATACTATACTCAACCTTTTAGTCAACTATTTGAACCAGAAGCTGGAGAAAGGATATGCAGCATACAGGATAGACCATCCTCTTAAGCAGGAGGCAGTGCTATATATAAATGCGGGAGGGAAAGACCCTAAGGACGTTCTTGTTAAGACCATTAAAGACCTGGTTAAAGACTTGGAGAAGCTGGAGGAAGAGGTTAGCAAGGCAGCGGGCAAGCCTAGTGCTGAAGCTTAAAACATTGTAGAAAGTAGAAACGTTTATTAACATGGTAGGGGGCTCCATTAAAACCCCCATGCAGATAAGGTTCTGCCCAAAGTGCGGCACTAAGCTCCAGATAAAAAGGGATAAAGGAAGCCTGCTGTACTCTTGTCCCAAGTGCGGCTACGAGGAACGCGCGCATACTGTTGAGAAAAGCATTGAAACAAAACGTAAAACGGGAGCAGTTAGGATAATAAGGAAGGAGGCTGATCTGAACCCTCTCCCCGTCACTAGTACGGTGTGCCCTCGTTGCAACAATAAGGAGGCATACTGGTGGATATCTCAAACAAGAGGCGCAGACGAGAGCGCTACTCAATTCTTCAAATGCACTAAATGCGGATATACTTGGAGAGAATACTCTTGAAAAGCTAGTCTTTCTCCATCCGGGGTGCGATGAAGAAGGTTACTGTGCTGTTAGGAGCCTCTTCAATGCTTTGAGTCATTTTCAACGGGAAGTCGGTGTCAAACTCTACTCTAACGTTCTCGCTGAAAAGCAGGGAGGAAACTATGCTGCTGAGCCTCTTAAGATCGTAGGAGGCTCTAGACGCTTCCTTAAGGACAGGGTTTATCAAATTGCCTTCCTCAACCGTTAGCATTACTTGGTATTCGGATATTTCTCCCTTGGCTGACAGGAGAACAGCATTGTTCTCAACGCTTATCGAAATACAGTCTGAAATATGCTTCCCGCTTTCAAGCAAGTGTTTTATAGTAGAAACTTTTGTCTCAAACGAATTTCCGAGAGAAACCTTGGGAAGCGGCAGGTCCTTGTCTTCTGAGAAGAATATGGGGATCGTGAAGATTCTTGTAAACTCATTAGTCACTCTGAAAGTAACCTTGTCCTCTTTAAAGACCATTTCTAACTTCTCTGATTTTGCTTCAAACTTTAGAAGGTTAAGAACATCGCTTAAACGTATATTGGCTTTAATGGGCTTGCTGAATTCAAATGTTTCGAATGCCTCCTTTGAAATAACCATGTCAATCATCGAGACCTCTGCCAAATCCAATGCCCTTATGGAAAATCCTTCGTCGCTTATCTTAACCGGAGCCTCGTCTATCAGCGAGGATGCGGCTTTAAAAGCCTTTCTAATAAGCCTTGCATCGTTTACCACAAGCCTTGCAAGGATGTTTGAAGGCTCCATTCCAACCATTATAGCTGAAGCAACCCCTTATATAGCTTGCTTCCAAACCAACTTTAATAAGGTTGTTTTAACAAGCATGATTATTAAAGTGGTTAATGGATATGGGAGAGAACGTCCTTAGAGCAGCGAGATACCCTTTCCTCCCCGAAGCCAGGGAGTTCGTTTCCAAACATATCGACCTATCTCTAGAGAGTCTGGAGAAAACCGGCTCTGAAGCAGTTTTGAAAAGGGCTGTTGAAAGAGTAAAAGATGCGTTGATTCTTAAAGAGGTTAGGGTAATGCCTCAGCACGAGTCAAATTACGTAAGGGAGATGCTTTCCTTCCCTATTGCGATCATACTCGTGTCGACGATTGCAAACGAGTATATTAGGAGAATATATTCCTTAGGTGAAAGCAGGGGAGCCTATAAGAGGCTGCTTAAAGAGAGTGATGAAATATTGCTTCTCATCGGTGAGAAACTTGGGGTTAGGGGAGTTATGGATAGCAACAACCTTATAAGGATCAGGATACCGACTTATTTGAATCTAGCGTATATCTTCCATGAGCATCGCTGGAAGCTTGTTAACAGAATTGTTGACAAAGGCTACGTGTGGGTAAACAGGATGGAATACGCAAGACTAATCCAGATCGAGATAAACAATTATGTTTATGAGAAGACACTGGAAACGCTTCCCGTAACAGCAGTGCCTCAGAGTTTTAAAGAGGCTGCGAAGACTATTGTTGAAACTTGGAGCAGGCTTGAAGTCGCTAGGCCTGGTTACGCGGCCTCTGAGGAAAAAGGGGGGAACCCGCCATGCGTAAGCATGATACTTAAGAGAATGATGGCTGGCGAGAATACTTCTCATTTTGAAAGACTTGTTGTCGCAACCTTCATGATTGCCAAGGGCAGGGAAATAGAGGAAGTTGTTGAGCTTTTCTCGAAGCAACCGGACTATAAGTATAGTATTACGAAGTATCAGGTGGAGCATCTTGCAGGTCTCAGAGGAGGGGGGAAGAAGTATTCCGTGCCCAGTTGTAGGACGATTTTGGCAAACGGTCTTTGTCATCCGGATGAGAATTGTAGAGGCATTAAACACCCGTTAAGCTACGGTGGTAAGAATGCCAGAGGCCAATATGGAGTTTCTTAAAAGGGAATTCTTCAAGTATTATTATGAGAACCTTGATCAACTAGTACCCCCGGGCCCGATAAAAAACAGGGAATTCGGTTTCTTTCTAGATAAAAGCAGAGGAATGCTCAGACACAAATGTTTTATTAACTTGGATGAATTTCATAACTTCGTTTTAAACGAGGTGCCTCTAGACATATATGTTTCAGCAGCTAGATACGAAGACCCTAGTAACAGGGATATGCAGGAGAAGAAGCTGATAAGCGCAGAGCTTTTCTTCGACATAGATGCTGAACCAACTGTTTCAGAAAGCGAGGAGTCTGCGTGGGTTTGCCAAAATTGCGGGAAATACGACCTGGGTACGGAGGATAAATGCCCAGTCTGCAACTCCCCTGTGGAGCGTGCAGAAATAGTTAATGAGAACCAATTAAACGAGGCCCTTAAGGAAGTTAAGAAGCTAGTGGAAGTTTTGAGAAGCGATTTCGGTATAGATGAGAATCATATATCTGTTTTCTTCAGTGGAAACAGGGGGTATCACGTGCACGTAGACCAAGAGGAGTTTATCAACATAACGGCGGAGGGAAGGAGAGAAATCGTCGACTACTTGCTGATCCAAGGGTTTGAAGAGAAAAGAATAATGCATCTCTTAAAAAACAGGAGCTTCTACAGCGGTGATTTAAAAGGCATAATAGGAAGAATCTATCGCATGATTTTAGAGGCTGGGGGCGACAAGATCCCTCGCAATAAAAGAAGAATTTTAAAGCAGATTAACGAAATTATTGAAGAATTCAAGGTGAAGGTAGATCCCGTTGTAACAATCGACATCCACAGGTTGATGAGGATGCCGGGCAGTATCAACAGCAATAGCGGCATGGTTAAGAAGAGGGTCCGGCTTCAAGACCTTTCTTCATTCAACCCTTTAAAAGACGCTGTTGCATTAGGAGAAGGGGAGACAGTTTTGAGAGTGAAAGCAGTCCCAAGGTTTAATCTGGGCGGTAAATCGTTTGGGCCTTTTAAGGACGAGGAAGTAGAATTGCCCGCTTATGCTGCCGCTTACATCATTTGCAAGGGATTGGGAGAATATGTCAGAAGATAGTCCTTCAATAAGAAGGATCCTGGAAGCTTGTAGAAGAGGGGATTGGGAATACCCTAATACAGCAATTCAGACTCTTACGGAACTATTAGCATCTGTTAGGAACGAGCTTCAACTTATTGACAAGACTTCCAGGAAAAAAGAAGTGTTTCAATGGTATCTTGATACTGTAAAAAGCATTCTTGAAGACTGTGTAACCACGAGATTGTTGAAAAGCATATTGGCAAGTATTAATGGGGTTGAAAAAATGAGTCAGGATGTTAACAGCCTATCTTGGCTTTCATCACTAATCCCTGAGGAACTTGACCTAGCCCGCATAATCTCCCGTCCCAGTGGAAGCCTTAAGGACGAAAAGGTTGTTGCAATAGTTTTAAAAGATGTTGAAAAGTTTGTAGGAGAGGATGGAAAAGAATATGGTCCTTATTCCACTGGGAGCTTAGTAAACATCCCCTACTACATAGCTAGACTTCTTGAAGAAAAGAAGGCAATAGAAGAAATCTTTATAACTTGAGGTTCAAGCAACGTTGAAGCATGAGGATTCCGGATAAGATTAACACGTATTGCCCTAAGTGTAAGCAGTATACTGAACATTCCGTAAGCCTGCTTAAAACAGGGAAAAGGAGGAAGATGGCTGCTGGCGAGAGGCATCATGAGAGAGTCGATAGACACGGCTATGGGGGCCAGAAAGCACCTTTGGCAAAGCCCGTTAAAACAACCAAGAAGCAAACGTTGAAGCTAAAGTGTTCTAAATGCGGCTACATCATACAGAAAGAAGGAATAAGGATTAAGAAGCTTGAGGTGGCTAGGTGAGATGGCTGGGAAAGACATTTTAAAGCCAAGGTCCAGCTTCTTTAGAGTAAGGTGTAATCAGTGTTCTAACGAGCAGATAGTTTTTGAGAAGCCTGCGTCAGATGTTAAGTGTAGGGTCTGTGGAAAACTCATTGTAAAAAGTACTGGAGGGAAGGGGAAGTTTTTCGCAGAGATTCTCGAAGTGTATAGTTAGAGATGAGCCGCGAAACAGTTTCAGCAGGAGACCTTCTTGTCTGCAAGGTGAAGGAAATAACTGATTTCGGCCTCCTTCTAGATAATGAGGAGATAACTGACAAAGAGATTTTCTTACATATCTCCGAGATCCCTAAGGAAATGGATTTACATGATTTCAAAGAGGGACAGATAATCGCTGTCAAAGTCGTAAAGACGAGTAGAACAGGTGAGAGGATTTTCGTGTCGATGAAGCAGTTGAGCAGGTCGGAGGCACGTTCAATATTAAGGAAGTGGAGGGCTGAGAAGAAAGCTTTGGAGATTCTTAACGAGGTTGCTGAAAAATACTCGATACCGAGCGAAGTTTTAGAGGATGCTAAGAATAAGCTGGTTGAAAGATACGGAAGCATTACGGAGGCGCTTAGGGTAGCCGTAATGGAGGGAGAGAACATACTGGCTAGAACTAGGATTAGCGAAGAAGCTAGAAAAGCACTTTACGAACTTGCTGCAAAGGAACTCGTTAGGAAAGAGGCTGTTAAAAGATTAATCGTACAATTATATTTTGTCGACAAGTATGGAGTGGAGAATCTGAAAAGCATCTTCGAAGAAATTGAAAAAATGCGTACAAAGGATGTTACAATAGAAGCTAAGGTTGTCGCCGCACCAAGATACTCAGTAACCGTATACTCTCACGAACCTAAGAAGGTTAAGAAGGTTGCCGAAGAGGTTATTGCAAAGCTTAGCGAAGCGTCGAGAGAGAAAGGAGGAGTATTTAAGATACTTAAAGAGGAAGTATAGGAGTTTTAACTCTCCTTCTTGAGAGTGCTTATTAATGCTTCAGCCTTATACTTTAAGAACGGGTCATCTAGCGAGAACTTTGGAGGATGCGGATTGCAAGTATTATAACCGCATTTTTTACATTTCTCTCCTAGAGTATAGCTCATGCACTTTGGGCATTTACGCAGCTTAACAACCATGGGTAGAATACGCTTGGAAAGGTTTATTAAAACGTTTTGGAAATGTTAAACATGGCGATCTCTAAAATCCTTAACCTAACTCTAGTAGAGAGGAGTAAGGGTGGCGATGTCTGAGAAGCAATCGGCAAGGATTTACGTTAAGGATTTGCCACTTATGGAGACGAAGGTATGGATTAAGAGAGGCATTAAAATTATTAACCCTATTGTTGTAATCGGCCTACCTGGTCTAGGTAGGATTGGTGGAATAATATCTAGATATTTGATTAAGAAGCTTAATACGAGGCTTGTAGGCATAGTTACATCCCCCTATTTTAGCAATCAAGTAATAGTTAGCAGGAAAGGCATTGCAAGGATCACCGGAGTGAAAATGTATAAGAGCGAGAACACGCTTGGTAGTTCTGATCTTCTCTTAGTTACGGCAGACGAGCATTTAGAGAACATTTGGGGCGAGTACGATGTTGCTCTGAAAATGCTTAGATTCCTAGTTAAGAGAGGTGTTAAGCTGATAGTGACTGTAGGGGGACACGTGTCTGCAACGGAATCCAGAGGAGTAATAGGTTTCGCAAGCAGAAAAGAATTATTGAGAATGCTTGAGGAAGCGGGTTGTAGAAGGGCTGAGATGGGGACTCCTGTCGTAGGGCTTTCAGGGATAATCCTAGGGTTAAGCAGCATAATAGGGGTTGATGCCGTTTGCATTCTAGGGGAAACTGTTAGTGTTCGCCCAGATGCCGAAGGCTCTAGAGAAGTCTTAAACGTTCTGAATAAATTTCTAGGTCTAAACATAGACGTTAGCGATTTCCAGCGTGAAGAGGAGAGGATAAACGAAATAATAAGCAGGTATGAGAGCAAGGTGAAACAACTGATTCAAGGCGAGAAGGCTAGGAAAATAGCAGAAGCCTTTATGCCGCCCGATTACGTGAGTTAAAGCTTCCTAAGGCAATTCTATTCTAACTTCATAATTGACGTATGCGAAAGCACTCTCCTCTATGCTACCGATTTCAACACCTTCTGCAAAAAGTATTAGACCCGTTTCGATACTTTTCAAATCGCTTGGAAGCAGGGTTTCATCGAGCAGTGTTTGGTTTAAAAAAACCTGTAGAGAATTGTTCCAATATCTCAGGCTATACTTTCCCAGAGAGGCAGGGTAAAGCCTCTTAACCTCTCCATTCACTCTGATTGCAAGCGAGACGTTCGCGCTTAAAACTCTTGAAGCATTATCTACCTTAGCCTTGCCCTCCACCATGCGAAGAGTCCTAACATCTACAATCATTTGTACACCGGATACTAGTGGCATGTTGTAGAATCTAGAAGAGTTTCTCAATGCTACTCTTTCACTAGACCCCAGGGTCATAAACTCCTCCCCGTAGGAAAAGTTGTAATTCACCTTATATACTGATACGAAGCCGTTTGAAGGTGAGAGGAAAACCAGCTCGTAAAACGGAGTTGTTGAAAGCTTGATTTCTTCAGGGGGTGATTGAGGAAAAGTCCCCAAGTACTTCGGAACTATTTTCTGAGTTGCATCTAAGTAAGCGTTAACAAGCAGTCTCGTAAGGACAGAATCTGCCCTAGGCAAGTTTAAGTATGATGGTAAGTATTTTATCTGAGTATTATGCCATGTGAATAGTGTTGCATTCTTCATTTTTCCAGAGAGAGTTACGTCAGCGTAACCACCTTTAGTATAATCTAGATCAGAAATCCAATCGTAGCTACCGTTTTCCGGCTTTAGGTTATATCCTATGGCGGCCATCCATCTCCATTTAGCTTCATCGCCATAAACATTACCCCCCATTGCCCAGTACAACGGAAGGGTGTTGAATACAACTATGTACGAGATATTGTATCTTTTTAAAAGGGGCACTGCGACGGTGTCGTTGGACATGAATATTCTACCGACTACAGCAACCTGTGTTGAGTTTATTGTGGCGTTATCGATTAGAGTAGGCCTCTCGCCCACGGTTGTAATCCAATAACCATAGTCCCACCATGATAGGATTACTGAGCCCGGCGGGGTGTTATAGCGTATCCACATTAATGCTTCAATCCAGTCTGGGAAGCTGTAGGGACTGGGGAGCGATGAGGTTGGCAGCGATGATGCTCCCTCCTGCTCCATGTGCGAAGGCAAGTCACTTCTGCTGAAACCATACACGCCTATGCCAGTGTTAATGCCGTGGAAACCCATGTAGAGGGCCAGGATTGCCGCGAGCACTATGCTCCAGAAACCAGTTCTTCGAGTCGAAGTGACCTTCCGGCCTACTTTAATACCCTCTAGAACCGCCGGGTAGGAGTAGTTGATTAAGGAGTAACATCCTAATGCTGCCATTAAGGATAGGAAGGGTGAGAAGACGAGCCCTATTCTAACCATCATATTTGCGAAATACAAGGAGCTTAAGCCTGCGGAGACCACGAATACTTTACTCACAATATCTCCGCCAAGAAAGCTTGACACCACTCCTACTGTAAAAAGCACTAGTAGAAGCCCATGGTCTAAGAAAAGATAGTACCACGTGCCCATCCTATGCTCTGCTACTGATTCGACTATTGGCTGTTCAAAACGTTCCGCGGGATTTATTATAGCCCTTAATTTCCCTACCAAGGATAGGAACAGGTTAGTGTTAAGGAGAAGCATCATTACCGAAAGTAGTAGGGCTGCAAAACCTATGAGAACTGGCAGGGTCAGCGAGTGTTCTACTCGTTTTAGTAAGCTTGTTGCTAAAACAGCTATGAAGCCGGCGATTACCGCAATGTAGTATATGGAGTACACTGCGCTACTTCCTGGTCTCGGAAGCTGGACTGCTATAAGAATGGATATTCCGATTGTAAGAGCGTATGCGATTAAAAGCCTGTTAACTGTATCCCGGTCTGCAAACGGTGCAAGAAGAGTGGAGAACAGGGCGATAAGCCCGATTACGTATACGTACGCTGTCCATGTGATACAGAGATACCCTAGGATTATACCTGACAGTATCGAGTATGCAAAGACCCTACTAGTGTTCCTAGACCTGACTGACTTAAGGTAAAGGTATGAGGACAGTGCTATAAGGGGGATTCCAAGACATTCATGTTTGAAGAAGCCCAGGTGAGACCTATCGATAAAACTACCATTGGCAGCCAAGAACAGCATTGCCAATAAACCAACCCAGTCATCGCCGGAGAGCTCTCTGCCAAAGAAGAACATCGTTATAACAGCCATGACGGAGATAAACGGTGGGAAAAGCACGGTGACATCCATTAGCGAGAGTGATACTCCAATAGCATTAAGGAAAGCGTGGAGAGCTACTGCTGCAAGCGGTAGGCCTATGGGAGTTGATGCTGCAGCATTCCTGCCATACGGGTACCAACTCATGTAATCAACCCATTCCAAGAACGCAAGTAAGCCGTTGTTCATTATGTATTCTGCACTCCGATAATGCCACCATGGGTCGAATTCCCCAAGGTAGTATCCAAGCGTGAGGTTGTTAAGCCTAACTGATATGGATATTAGTATAATGGTTATGAAGAGCGATGTCTTAACGTATGTCTGAGCGTTAATACTCGGTAATAGTCCTGAAGCCCGTCTAACTATTTCCCTAGCTTTTATCATCTTCCTTTTCGTCTACCTTTTCTCCTGGTTTCTAAAGGGAGGTATAAAAATGTATTTTCTCGAAGGATAATGAACGTTTAAAAGCAATTCGAATAGGGCTTCTATGGAATTAGGCTCTTGCCCAAATATCTAATAATCGCTGAAAAGCCTGAGGCTGCGAAAAGAATCTCTGAAGCACTAGACTCTAAAGCGAAGCCTAGAAAAATAGGGAGGGTTGTGCCATCCTTCATCGTTAAGAATGGGGATTGCGAGATAATCGTTACAACAGCCTTAGGACACTTGTATGAGCTTACTACAACTAATGAGGATAGGACTGTCTATCCTGTTCTTGACTACAAGTGGGTTCCGAAACATCTTATTGAAAGGGATAAGAGGCTTGAGAAATGGCTTGAAGAAATGAGGAAGATAGGTAGCGGCGTGGATTATTACGTTAACGCCTGCGACTATGACATAGAGGGAAGCCTAATAGGATACAATGTTCTAAGATTCCTATACGGGGTCTCCGACTACGGGAGGGTTTTCAGAATGAAGCTTTCAACACTAACCAAGCGGGAGATACAGGATGCTTTTCGAAGGATGAAGCCCGGTCTCGACATGGGGCTTGTTAAAGCGGGTGAAACACGTCACATCATAGACTTCCTTTACGGTATAAACCTCTCCAGAGCATTAACCAGGTCGGTGTCGCGCTTTCTCAGAACGCCTTACGTGCTAAGCGTCGGCAGGGTTCAAACACCGACTTTAAACATTCTCGTGGAGAGGGAAATAGCCATAGAGACGTTCATCCCAACACCGTACTGGGTTCTACGGGCAGAAATAGTCATTAAAGGTAAAACTTATGAAGCGATTTACGAGGGCCATAGGATCCAGAGCCTTCCTGAAGCCAAGAGGCTGGTGGAAGAGGCTAGCTCAAAACAGGCTGTTGTTGAAAAGGTTGAGAGACGTTTCGAGAAGATAAGTGCTCCAGAACCCTTTGACCTCACCACTCTTCAGAAAGAAGCGTACGGCGCCTTCGGGTTCACGCCCTCTAGAACGCTCAGCATAGCTGAAACACTCTACCTTAATGCCTTGATATCATACCCAAGGACGTCTTCTCAAAAACTCCCCCCAGACATAGGGTATGGAGAGATACTTGAAAAGCTTTCTGAGAACAATGCTTATGCAAAAGCTGTTGAAAAAATACTTTCCAAAGGATCATTAGAGCCCAAACAGGGAGAGAAGGATGATCCTGCACACCCAGCCATCTACCCTACTGGAGAGAGAAAAGAAGGGCTGAATAGCGAACAGCTTAAACTACTGGACTTGATAACTAGGCGTTTCCTAGCTGCTTTCGAAGAAGGCGCGGAGAAGGCTGTTTGCAAAAATGTTTTAAGAATCGGAGGCGTGAGATTCGTTTTAAAAGGCAGCGAGATACTTAAGAAGGGGTGGTTGGACGTCTATTCTCCTTACTATGCTCCTGAGGAAAAAACAATCCCGTCGCTAAAAGAGGGGGAGACTCTGGTTGTTGAAAAAGTGGTTTTAGAAGAGAAGTTCACTAACCCGCCTCATCGCTATAACCCGGCTTCCCTCGTCAGGGAGATGGAGAGGCTTGGAATAGGAACTAAGGCAACTAGAGCAGAGATAGTGGAAACGCTTTATAAGAGGAGGTATATAGCTGGCAAATCCATTGCAGTAACCGAGCTGGGTTTCAGCCTAGTTTCTACGCTGAACAAGTTCTCCCCTAAAATTCTCTCGGTTGAAATGACTAGGGAAGTCGAATCCGATATGGATAGAATAGAGAGAGGTCTTCTTGAAGAAGAGATTGTTGTAGACACGGCAAAGAAAGATCTGGTAGAAATACTTAGGGAAGTAGGCGGCAAGGAGGAGGATGTGGGAAAACATCTTTCAAGCTCAGTAATCATAATACTTAGGGATAAAAACATAATTGGGAGGTGCCCCGTATGCGGGAATGGTGAACTTAAGATTATTGTCTCAAAGAAAAGCGGTAAGAGATTTGGAATATGCACAAATGTTTTCGAAGGAAAATGCAAGCTTACGATACCTTTGCCGCAAAGCCCCAATAAGGTTTATGTCACTGAGAGAATATGCAGCTCATGCAAATGGCCCGTTGTTAAAGTAGTTACTAGGAAAAGACCCTGGTTCCTATGTGTTAATCCTTCATGCCCCGGGAAGACAAATCGTTTAGGAAAATCTGCATAAGATCTTCGTGGGAAAGAACTGCTCCCGCAACTTCCCTAACCCATCTTCCGGAGTATTCATTGTCCCTCACCCTTTCTAAGAACTCCTTCGGAGACAAGTCTCCATAAGCGTTCCTCCAGTCAACGTATCCTACAATGAGGTTTTCATAAGCTCTTACATGAAGACTGCAGAAAGGAATTTTCGAAGACTCCTCTGTAACCCTGTTACAGGCGACGCACCTTTTGCACGAAGGCCTCATGGCTAAACACCTTATCTGAGGTTTTAAAACGTTAGGGGAAATGCTTAAATCAGGATTCTTTAAGCAATATGGATTAATGAACCCTCTACTGCTTCCCGAGTACTTGATGAAGAAAATAAGAGAATGGGGTGAGAAAAAGGGTTTATTGCGTGAGGAAGAGTTATGGAATATCGTCACAATAGCAGGAATATCCGTCGCCTTAGGCATCTTCCTTTCAGGAGCACCTTACGTAATAACTTATTTCGGAGAAGTGCAAAGGTACGACAGGTTGCTGTCGGCAGGCGTCTTCTTCATACCCAGGGCAGATCCGCTTTTACAGACGAGTTATGAAATGATATATGTTTTAATTTCTTATATTTTTTCAAGCATAGGCATATTCGTCTTAGTTAAGGGTTCGAAATCCATTTCTTACAGAAACACTCTTATCCTGACCGGGATAGCCCTTTTAGCAATATCCATGCTACTAATACTTGGGCTGGATTACCTTAAGATAAATGTTAGGCTCTCTTAAAAATTTACCAGGGTACTTTCTTTATACTGAGCAGAAAGGCTATGGTGTTTGAAACAAGATGAACAAGGGGAGTTAGCGCCATAACTATTATGATGGAACGAGGGTCTAGATGCATCCAAGACTGTGAGAGAATTGCTGCTCCAAGCATGAAGTCGAATTGGTCTAAGACCGGTGCCGGATCTCCTGGTCTTATGGAGAGCCTCCTCTTGACGAAGGCGCCTGCCAAGTCTCCAAGTAATGCGCCAAGGCTTATAAGAAACGAAAGAAGTGGAAGAGTACCGGTTAAAACTCCTGCAACAAATCCTGTGACCATTCCTAAGAAGAACCCCCTGAAGGTTTTTCCGCTTCCGAAAACAGGCTTACCGTCTATGAAGTTTTTCCCCAAGTCTATTTGTTTCTTGCCTTTGAATACTAGGGCGAAGGCGTTAGCAAAGTAGGCAGGGATAAAGAAAAGAACCCCTCTTACTCCTAGTTCAAAAACTTCTTGAACAATCATCCTTATTACAAAACCCTATTCTGTCCAGCTCTTTAATATTTCCTTCCCAAGGTATGCATAGATTAAATTCTTCCCCGTTTTTAGTCACGAGTCTACCCAACAGCCTACTCCCATCACACCTACGCAGCTCCAGGAAGTAGTCAACCCAGTAGAGGAAGATCCTTCTAGCAGGGATGTTTTCCTCGCCTTCAAGTCCACCACCTGAACTGATGAGGACTCCAGTACACCTATACTCTTTTGAAAGAAACGAGAAGAATGCAAGGATCTTGTTCAATAAATAGAGGATGTTAGAGTGCGAGGAAGAGTCGTGAAGAGATATTTCGCGGAGATAAGCATTCGGTAGCGAGCCTACTATGATAAGCTTGAAAACCCCCTTGTCAAGCAGCATTTTTTCCGACTGCTCCAGAGCCTTATCCAGCTGGACTAAGTTTTCAAACCTGGAGACCATGATTTTGGACAATGCCTCGCTACCCAAGTGACCAGCTTCTTTAACAAGAGTCCTCGTGTTAAAATCGTCAAGAAATAGAAGTACCTTGCCTTCGCTCATCCTAATAAGGCTGATAATGAAGGGGAATACTCTGTAATAATCCCCGTGGATTAGGACTGTTCTATCGCTTAGATTTATAGTTGTTCTCCCGAGGGGTTTTTCCAATTCTTTTACTTGGATAAGCTGTTTCTCAACGTATTAAACTCTTTGCTAGGAACTTAGGAAAACACCTTTTAATCACAAATATGGGAATAAGACTTAATGGTAAGGATAAGGGAATACGTGAGTAAGCTGGGAGAAGAGGTTAGCCTCGACTCCGGCAAGCACTCTGAAAGCAGTATCCCCAGGATGATAGGCGAGAAGGATCCTAGGACAATCTTGTTTGAGAAGCCGGTTGAGGGAAAAGATCCGTTGATAGCAAACCTCTACTCAACTCGAGAAAAGGTGGAGAGGCTGATGGAGATTGGGGAAGGACGTTTGTTCGAACAGATGATTAGAGCTAAGCGAAACCTGGTTAAGCCGGTGGAGAAATCCGGCGGCTGGATGGAGAATGTTTCAGAGCCGGATAGGATTTCGAAAATTCCTTTGTTGAAATATTATGAAGAAGATGCTGGAGAATATATTACGAGTTCAATAATCGTTGCAAGGGATCCTGAGAACGGGTTTGTTAACATGTCGGTGCACAGGCTTCTACATCTGGGTTCTAACAGGTTTGTGGTCAGAATGGTTGAGGGGAGGCACTTGCACCAAATATTCATGAAGCATAAGGCTGCTCGCAAAGATTTGAAGGTGGCTGTTTTAATAGGTACTCCCGCACACATAATCCTATCGGCTTCAACACAGTTGCCGAAGGAAGTTTCAGAGATAGAGTATGCTGGAGCATTGAGCGGTAAGCCTCTTCAAGTCTCCTACTTCGATGGTTGCGACCTTCCAGTGCCGCTGGAGGCGGAGTATGTTTTTGAAGGAAGTATTAGCACGGATCTTACTGCCAGCGAGTGGATGACTGATATACTCTGCCTACCGGATAAGCCTAGGGACCAGCCTGTAATGGAGGTGAAGAAAGTGTATTGCAGCGACAACCCTATTTACCACGCGATTCTCCCCGGAGGGCTTGAGCATAAGTTTCTCATGGGCTATCCAGCTGAGGTTAAGATAAGGGAGAGGTTGGTTGAAAACGATGTTAATGTTAGAGACATCTGGCTTTCAAGCGGCTCAGGAGGATGGCTCCACTGCTTCGTAAGCATCTCTAAGAAGAATGATGAGGAACCCCGTAAGGTAATAAGTCTCGTAATGGAGGCGCATCCGTCGGTAAAAGGAGTGGTTGTAGTAGATGATGACATCAACCCTAGGAATTATGGGGATGTTGATTTCGCCCTCGCGACAAGGTTCCAAGATAAGGCAAAGTTTTGCTTTTTCGAGAAAATGCGCGGGTCCTCCCTGGATCCTTCTAGTGACCAAGAGAAGCTGCTTACCTCCAAATGGGGGCTGGACCTGACTCTGCCCGTTGGAACCGATAAGAAACGCTTTCTCAGGAGCAGGATAAAGCTTGAAAACAAGCCTTAACGAAAAAGTGTTCAAAAAGATACTTTCTTCTCTTCAGACCGGTAAAAAGGAATACATCAGGATATCTAGTGCGCATCTATCTGGGATATCCTATCTAAACATTGGCGATGCGGGGCTGGAGTTCTTAGAGGACCTTAGCAAGTCTGGGCTCAGGTTTAGAGTGAAAACTACTATAAACCCTGGGTGCGTGGATTTCGACTCGCCGACTGAATGCGAAACCGAGGTTTTTGAGAAGCAGAAGAAGATAGTTAATAGTCTTAAAACCATGGGGGCTATTGAATCGCTAACCTGCACGCCGTATTTGCTCGACAATATCGTGAAAAAAGGTCAGAGAATAGCTTGGGCAGAAAGCTCTGCAGTCCTATATGCAAACTCTATCATAGGGGCTCATACTAATAAAGAGGGAAGCCTGACTGCCCTAGCCTCAGCCATACTGGGCTACACCGCTAGGAGCGGAATACATCTTAGAAAAGGCAGAAGGCCCGAGATATTTTTCGAGTATCAAGGAGAGCTTAATGACGAGCTTGATTACGGTCTACTGGGTTATGCAATTGGTCTTAAGGCTGAGGCTAAAACACCCTACCTGCGTCTAACGAATACCCACGACCTGCATCTGACATACCTTAAACAGCTCTTGGCAAGCTTTGGGACTAGTGGTAGCGCCCCCCTCGTCTGGATAGAAGGGGTTACACCAGGATTCTCTAAAGTCAGAAAACCTGGTAGGAAAATAGTCTTAGACAGGCATGAATTAGAAAAGGTTAGAAAAATGCTGTCTGAAGAATTACCATCGAATTCAAGTGAGAAACCAGTTTTCGTAACTGGTTGCCCACATTACTCCCTTGAAGAAATAGAAAACCTGAGCAGGATCTTGAATAATGTGAAGAAGCTCTCTGTTGAAGCGTGGGTATTTACTTCGAGATCAGTCTATTCGGAGGCTCTTCGAAAAAGATTACTGAGAGGTCTCTATGAGAGAAATGTTAAATTATTCAAGGATTCTTGCGTCATGTATTGTGGTCTGAAGAGAAGAAACGCTTACGTTATCACCAACTCCGTTAAAGCCGCATATTATCTCAGGAACAGCTTTAGGCTGAGAACTGCCTTAAAATCATTCGCCGAGTTTGTCAATACTTACGGAGTCTGACGATAATGTTTCTAAAGATCAAAGTTGTTAACGAGGGCGTTGCCAAGGGACCTCTGTTAATAAGCTTACAGCCCATATCCTTCTTTGGAGGAGTCGACCCTGAAACCGGTATCGTCGTTGAGAAAAATCATCCTCTCGAGGGGAGGAGCATTTCAAACAGAATACTTGCACTGCCATCTGGAAAAGGTAGCACTGTGGGATCCTACGTTGTATATGCTCTTGCTAAAAAGGGGGTGGCTCCTTCAGGCATAATCGTAGGGAGAGTAGACAGCATAATTTCCGCAGGAGCAATACTAGGGGGAATACCGCTAGCAATTGCAGATATGAAAAGGCTTTGCTCATACTTCGAAGACGGTGAGATAGTTGTCTTGGATGCGAGAAGAGGGAGACTTTACAGAGAAACCTTAAAGGAGTAAGGCCTTTCACCAAATATCTTCTTTGATGCCTCGAATACTTTTTCACGGTGCTCTGGAAAAGTATACACTCTTGCGAGACCTATAAAACCTCTGAGCGACTGAATTATAGGCGAGGTTTCGAAGAGTTGTTTAAGCTTCTTCTCACCATCCTCCCTTCCGACTATTTTTATTTCGAAACCACCGTGCCTACCCCCGCTGTAATCAGGATGGTAAGGTAAGGAGGGGACGGAGGGAAGGTCGAGGAACACCATTCTCGGAGTGAGGCCAGCTTCTTCAGCAATCTCATTCTCCAAGCTCCCACGCAGCAAGGGCCGGGATATTAAGGAATGGTAGAGAGGATCATCGTGATGAATCATTATTTCGAATACTGATTTCAAAAGAGACCGTTTTAAATAACCCGAGATAAGCCTCTTCGCAAGCTTAGCCTCTTCACAATCCTCTTCTACCGAGAGAATCCTTTCTACAACAGAGTAGTCGTCTAGAGAAACATATTCTTCAGGAGTCTTAAACTCTGTTAAACCTATCATATCATCTACTAGGAGCATCGCCCTAGAAAGCATTATGACTGCAGCCCTAACAGTCCTATGGAAGTAGACTGCCTTAAACATCATGTACCTAGCGATGAAAAGCGATTCCAACGCGTAGAGAGCTGCCTCATCAATGGCAAGAGAATCGTCCCAGAGAACCATGGAGTCTATAATTCTCTCCGCGTCTATTAAACCGTATTCGACGCCTGTAAAGAAGGAATCTCTTATAAGATAGTCAAGAATATCCGCGTCAAAGTGGCTAGATATTATCTGATTAATCCATTTCTCCCTCACACCACATTTACCCGTGGAAAGGCCAATAACCTCATCCGTGCTAAAGCCCTCCCTAGAAATAATGTCGCTAAGTTCCGTTCCTTTTATCAGCATTTTTGCAACATCTTCGTGAGTAATCCCTTTCCTCTCGCTGAGTACTTCTTCGAAGGTATGGGAGAAGGGGCCATGGCCGATGTCATGCAGCATTCCCGCAAGCCTCGCTAATTGAAGATCATCCTTATTCACCTTGTTAGGATAATAATTTGCCATGTGGGAAAACATTTTTCCAGCTGTGAACATTACTCCAAGCGAGTGTAGGAAACGAGTATGCACTGCACCGGGATATGTTAAATGGGCACCAGCAAGCTGCTTTATCCGCCTAAGCCTCTGAAAAACCGCGGTATCAATTATGCTTCTCTCAACACCCGTTATGTGAATATACTTGTGAATCGGATCCCTTATCTCGCCTACATACTCCAAAACTTAGACATGCTTTAATAGGAGCATCTAATAAGCTTTAGGACAATGGAAAACGTGAAGCGGGGATTTCACATAAGCTTTGAAGGAATAGATGGCTCTGGAAAAACCACTGTCTCGACGAATCTATATCTAAGGTTTAAAGAGAAAGGCTATCTCTGCTTCTACACTATTGAGCCTACTTTCATGAGAGTCGGTTCATTAATAAGGCTTCACGCATCGAGGATAAGAAACGTGCCGCAATACTATATGGCTCTACTCTTCGCTGCCGACAGAGTTGAGCATTACGAAAGAGTAATTAGGAAGAAACTTGAAAAAGGGTATCACGTTATTTCAGACAGATACGTGCATTCTTCGATAGCTTACCAAGGAGGCTTGCTTAACGATGCTGAATGGGTTAGAACGATCAATAATAGAGTGCCCCCACCGGATTTAGCGATCTACCTTGACATAAGCCCGGAGAAGGCTCTCAGTAGAAAAAAGGTTTCAGGAATATTCGAAGACGCGTCAATACTCACAAAGATAAGAAGGGCCTACCTCAGGCTTGTGGAGGAGAGGGAAGTTGAGATAGTGGATGCTGAGAGGCCTTTGGAAGATGTTCTGAAGAACGTTATTGAAATCGTTGAGAAAAAGCTGAATATTGATTTAACATGACGTCTATTTCTTTATCGGGTTAAGTCCTCCTCCTTAAATTCTCTTGTAAGAACCTCTCTAATCTTACGAGCCTTGACATTGCCTATACCCTCAACCTGTTGAAGATCCTGCTCGCTCGCATTAAAAACCCTTAACGGAGTCTTAAAGTACTTCAGGAGCTTTATTGCTGTAGACCTCTCCACCAACGGTAGGCTTGATAATAGGAAAACCTGTTGGTCGGCAGTGCTCTCAGGCTTTTTCTCACCTCTGACTTGAAGATGCTTTTTCAGCTCTTTCTGCTCTCTCAAGGCTATCGCGTAAATGAGCTCAGCGGACTCCTTGGAGTCTCTAGACCAGAGTAGAACCATTTTGTAACTTGTTACAATGGCTGCAAGCGCCCCTCTTATCGCGCTTGGACGGATATTGCTTAAAGGAGTGTAAATATCCCTACCCTCAACCAGCAGTATCGGTATTTCGTAAGAGCCTGCCATAAGCTTAGCCTGCTGGAAGAGCCTTGAATCCATTATGGATGAAGCAAAATCATTAACAGTCTTCCTTTCCACGCATACTCTCTCGGAGAGAACATAGTCTCCGACATCCAATTGGCTGAAAGTAATTCTCGCTCCAAGTTTAGCAAGCTCGTCCACAACCGGAGAATTAGCCTCCCTGTTATCCACCACTATGCTTACCCTATCTTCACCACCCTCGTCCCTTTCGTCTATAAATTTGGTTAAACTAAGGTTGGAAGAATCTTGACTCAAACCCGATTTGGCCTTTATCGTTTCCATTTCCTCAATCATTTTCCTCTCTCTTCTACGAGCAATCCAAAGATACTGCTCGTCGCGAGTACCTTGAAAGTAGAGAATATATACTTTCCCAGGAGCATTGCGGCCAGTTCTGCCGACTCTTTGAATAAATCTTATACCGCTCGGAGTATTATCGTAAAATATTATTGTGTCTGAAGAGGATATGTCAAGCCCTTCTTCACCGACTTGTGTAGCTATCAGAACGTTAAACTCTCCTTTTCTAAATTTTGAGATTATCTCCTCCTGCTCCCTCTGAGTCTGCCCCTTGTCGCCGGTCTTGGAAGCCTGGCCGACTAGCCTAGCAACTTTAAAACCTTCTATTGAAGAGAATTCTTTCTCCATATCTCTAGAAGCTGCGCGATAGCTTACGAAAACTATTATCCTCCTCACTCCTGATTCAAGCTCCATTTTAGAAATCTCGACCAATTTTGAAAGCTTAGCATTATCCTTCTGCAGCTTCAATAATTCTAAAGCATCAAGAACCCTATTATCGTTCATTATTTGAGCAAGATACTTTGGCGACCCTGGTCTCTTAGCCTTCTCTACGAGCCTATTCATGAATTGAATAAAGTACTTAGGGCCTAGCAGATCTAATCTCTCCAGCGCTATTATTAAATACCTTGCTCTTGCAAGGTTTTTTAAAGCCTCTACGAGCTCAGACTTATCTAGAAATGGACGGCTCTTTATAGCGTTTATCATCTTAGTTATCTCAGAGAAGCTATTAGGCTTCTTATCCCAGGGGAATGCTTTAAGAGCCTGGCTGACCTGCTCATTTATGAAGCCCTGAATCAGGGACCTTGCTTCCTTAACCAATGGGCTTAGAGGTATTGGCACAAGGTTGTAGTCGATCCTCCTAACGTACGGTGCAACATCCTTATCACTCCTAGTTCTAAACTCAAGATTCTTTATGAAAAGATTCTTCATTAATGCTTCAACATCCTCCCTATTAGAACCCGGTGAAGCCGTCAGCCCTAGTATGAGTGGAGACGGACATTCTGAGAAATAGCGTTGAGCAATAGTTATGTAAGCGTAGTTACCTTTAGCCCTATGAGCCTCGTCGAAAACCATTAACACCACCCTGTCCAGTGGGATATTCCCCTTAAGGATCTCGTTCCGGAAAAGTTGTGGCGTTGCAAATACCACTCTGTATTTAGTAAAAACCCTTTCTTGAACAGGGGTCTCCCCGGTCCATAGAGCTAGAAGGCTGTGTTCAATATTTAAACAATCCTTGAAAAACTGGTAGTGCTGCTCTACAAGCGGCTTCGTCGGCGCCATGATTACGCACACCCCCTCGTTTTTCCATAGCCTCTCGGCTGCGACGAGGAGAGCTATAACCGTCTTGCCAAGCCCAGTGGGCAGGACGACTAGCGTATTACCAGTAAGAGCCTTACGTGAAATGCTCAGTTGATAACTTCTTGCACGAATCCTTCCGCTTTTTATCAAAGGATGAGTTACAAAGCCCTCAGAGTCAATGCCCAAAGCGTTTGACACAGCCATCTCAACCCTTTTCAGCAAGCTCGTTCAAGATTTTCTTCAGGGCATCGACAATGCTTCTCAACCTATGTTCATCCTTAATTTCCAAAAGATGTTTCTCGACTTCTCTTAGAAGGGATAAAGCCTCCTCCCTACCGTATTCTAAAGGAGAGAGTTCTTCAAGACCCTCCCCAGTACGAGCATATTTGTAAAGCCTGCCACAGTTAACACATTTCACCCTACCGTCTCGATACCTGAACAGGGGGGCTCCGCAGGATCCGCAGTGAGCAGCCATCATAACGGCGCCACTCTGCAGAGCCTCAGCCATCTTCTTTACATCGAACTTGAGGGACATTTTTCTCCTATTTCCTATTACATTATTGCTTTCAAGGAACTAGAAAAACATATATTTGAACCCACTTTTAAAAAATAAGGTTAAGGATGATGTAAAATGTCTAAAACAGTACGTAAAAAGGATTTGGAAAACGAGGAGAAGATTATGAAAGCAATAGAGATGTTAAGCTTTGTTGTAAACGACGTGACTACACCGCGTAATATCAGAAACAGTATTAAGGAGGTTATTAGCAATCTTTCGAAGAAAAACACGACTCCGGGCATAAGGGCAGCTGCAGCCATAAATGTTTTAGACGAGATAAGTCAAGACCCCAATCTTTCAACAATATCTAGAACCAGAATATGGAGCTCACTAACCCTGTTAGAAGATGTAAAAGATTAGTTTTAAACTGACAATCGGGAATAAGTAATCCTTTTATCGTGACTTTTAATCGAGTTTAATAGGAAATGTCTTACAGTGTGGTCATGTGCGCACATAATGAGGAGAAATATGTTAAACGAGCTTTAGAATCAGTCTTCCTTCAAACGGTAAAACCTGAGAAAGTAATCATTGTATTAGATAGATGCACCGATAGGACTGGTGAGATAGTCAGAGAATTTCAGGTGGAATTAATTGAGAAGAAAGAGAAAAAATGGAGGAATTCCTATGCCGAGAATCTAGAGCTTGCAAGACCACACGTAGAATCTGCATTCTATGCGATAGTTGATGCAGACATCGTATTGGAGTCCAATTATTTCGAGGTATTGCTTTCTGAAATAAGGGATGAAGATGCTTGCATAGGAGGCAACATTATTACCAGGAGCGAAACATTTCTAGGAAAACTTATATCTTTATGGGAAAAGACTTACAAAGTCTCTCCCTCAAGAAGACCTAGGGGATGTGCTCTGCTTATAAGGAAAAGCGTATTAGATGCGGTTGATGGTTTTTCCGACGTGCCAGCTCCAGACACATATGTTCAAGATAAGGCGTTAGAACTTGGATATGAATTAAGAGTCACGTCTAAGACCAAAGCTTTTCATATTAGAGATATAACCTTGAAAAAGGTTGTTAAGACTCAATTTTCAATGGGGATAGCGAGATATGTTCAGAGAAAAGGACTGGCAAGGACTTTCCTACACTCATTAGTAAGATTAAGACCTTTTGTGCTCATTGGATATCTTTACGGTTTATTAAATCGCATGGAGAGAATGCCTAAAACCGATAAATGATTTAATTAAGAGAACCTATAGGATATCGTTTCTACCTACTATCTTTCCATCCTTATATATCACTCTGTATCTTGGGTTTTCCAATTCTTCTTTCAACAATTCCGGGTACTCTCCATATTTTTGTTTATCATAAGGAATTATTTTCTTACAGAGTTCTTTTACAATTATCTTTTCGCCTTCTGACAAATCTGGTATACCGTAATCTAATTTTAAACGATATTTCACATACTCTACTATGGTGGGAAATCGAGTATAATCACCTAATCTCCTCCAATCTCTCCAATACCAGTGATAGAGAAGATGCCTAGAATTCTTTACTGTGGCGAGATGGAAAATGAAAACATCGTTTATATAAAGCGGCTTATAGTATTTAGGCAATTCAAGTCTAGCGAATCCCTTTACCTTTTTGAATTCTAAATTTTTAGAGTAGGTGAATAAGTGGGCTTCACCACTACGCCCTACTCCTCCTGGAATTGTGTGGAATATATCACAATGAAGATTTACAAGCGAAAGGTAAACCATGTAGTATTTTGATGGGTCCAGATTCAGAATTTTTTCTTTAAGCTTTTTAATATCATACGGACCAGATGTTCTCGCAATAAAATCGCTTCCCCAGTGAAAAACCCATTTATATGTAGTTTTTTTAAGGGCAAGATTACACTGCTTAGTAAGAATTTCTTCATTACTTAGAGGAGAGAGACTATTATCTTCCATACGTATAAGCTTTACATTAAGACCATATTTTTCAGCAACATTCAAGATCCTTTCAGGGGTATCGTCTGACGAAGTATCTACTATCACTATTTCGTCGGCAAAATCCTTAACTGATCTTAAACTTAGATCAATCCATTCTGAATTCTTAGTTTCAATAAACAAGCTTATTCCTTCAGGTCTTTCAGGAAGAGGAACTAAATGTAAGCGGGGAGCATGACAAAGGATATTTCTAACCGTTAGTGACACAAGTTTTCTTAAATCCATGCTTATCTATACTTAACTTATGTTCCCTTTAAAGATTTCTGTGCTCATCATTTTTGAAACATTATAGACTCTTAGTAATCTTAATTAAATCGAGTAGGGTAAGCCAATAATTCTTTAGGTGTTCAGGGCTGTATCATTAATATAAATGTGAGAAAAGACAAGCTTAACTTCCTACGCAAAAGAGACTTCTCCTTAAATACATTTATTATTATCTTCTCAATAAAATCATTAAAGACAAGCATGTCGCTATCAAGGAAAAAAGTATCGCCACGCGCTTTTTCCACACCAACATTTCTTGCAACCGCTGTCGAGCGTTCTCTAGGATTTCTAATATATATTAGGTTTATACTTAATCCATTAAACTTCATGTTCTTTACTTCTTTACAAAGATTCTTAATGACATCATTAGGAGTATGCCAACAACTATTACTTCGAAAGGCTTATACGTTTGCATCAAGAGACAGTCGAAAAGCTCAGTCAGACCTTTTTCTGGAAGCAAGTTGGGGGTAATTACTGGAACACTCATAGTAGCAACACCCATATAATTTCTACATTTAGAGTAAGAAGCACTATGAATACTTCTTCCTGTAGATAGCTTTTTCAATATAAGCTTTTATTGACTCCCCGAATCGCTTCCAACTGAAATTCTCTTTTACGTAGTTTCTTGCCTCCACCCCGATACTTTTCAAATCTGCTTTTTGTAGTTTTCTAATCTCCTGCTCAAAATCGTTAATATTGATAATGCTTCCAAATACTTTCAATTCTTTGGGGAAGGCCTCTTCTGTTACTAAAACAGGTTTTTCGCATGCATATGCTTCTAGAATAACGCTTGGAAAACCTTCGGTTAAACTGGGGAGAGCAAGAATATCAGCCATATTATAGAATCTTGGCATCTGTTCAAAAGGAATCTTACCCAGATATTTAACATTCTCAGGAATTGCGATCTCCATATCTTTTGAGCCAGCCATTATGAACTTAATATCTCTAAGGTTCTTAGCCATCTCTAGAAATTCAACTACTCTTTTCTCAGGACAAATCCTTCCAGCATATGCAACCGTAAATTTATTTGAGCGAGGAACATCCATCGGTCTGAATAAATCTGCATCTACCCCGTTGTACACAGGCTCTGTAATTTTACTCTTTTTAACACCCCATTTCTGTAGTTTCTCATAAAGGCTCATACAATTGGGTACGACAAATGCAGCCTGATTAAGATATTTAACCTCTAAATGAGTTGCAATAAGCCTTTTAAACCAGTTGATTTTCCTAGCTTCTCTCACTTTCCTATGATCACCCCGCACCCAATCCATTTCCATATCCATGGCTCTTTTGGTTTTAGAGATTTTGTTTATATAATAGCTTCAACAAGCATTAATGCTATGATTTGAGCTTAATTTTAGTAGCGCGTTTTAACAGTTTTATGGAACCTAGTATTAAAAAACC